>NZ_CP015118.1:609342-914013 GCF_002116905.1 Piscinibacter gummiphilus | reverse complement strand
GGCCGCGTCCTCGCGCCACGCGAGGTTGGCGGCCACGAAACCCTGCCAGAAGTGCCCCGTGCGCGCCTCGGGCGACGAATGCGAGTCGTAGATCACGAGGCCGTTGAAGTCGAGACCGTCGGCTTCGCGGAGGAAGTCGAGGTAGTCGTCGGGCAGCGGGGCGCCGAACGTGGCGCGGGCCTCCTCGACGAGGTCGGCCAGCCGCGCGTCGGACGCACCCGCGAACACGGCCTCGCCAGCCTCGCGCTGTTCCTCGTGGATCTTCGAGAGGACCTCGTCGTACATCGTGGTGGCGGTCATGGTGCGGTGACTCCGGGTTTCGCAGGGTAAACGAAGCCGGGGATCATCGGCCACTCGACACGCGCGGCACCGCCCGGCTCGAGGTGCCCCGTCAGCGTCCGCTGCGTATTGGTGACGGCGATGTGGTACGGATCGTTCTTGATGAGCACGAGGTTGCCGAAATCGTTCGTGCCCCCGTCGTCGAGCGGCAGCTTGTGGTGCACCTGCCAGCCCTGCGGCACGCGGCCGGACGCGATGCGCTCGATCTCGGCCGGCGAGAAACCCGCCTCGCGCAGGGCGGCGGCCTTCTTGGGGTCGGAGGCCAGCGACACGAGGAAGTCCTTGCGCCCGCCGCCGTCGAAGGCCTTGCGCAGCTCGGCCGCTTCGTCGCGGGCCCGCTTGACGTACTCGACGGACCGCGTCGTCACGCCGTCGAGCGTCACCTTCTCGCCGCGCACCAGGGCCTCGTACGGCTGTCCCGTGCCCAGCGCGCGCCCGAGCCCGTCGTCGCCGCCCTCGCGCACCGCCCGCTTGACGGCCGCCTCGCCGGCATCGGCCGCGAGGCCCCTGCCTGCCTTGACCGCCATGGCCGTGCCCTTCGCGGCGTCACCGAACAGCGGCACCGCCGCGGCGGCCGACAGCGCCGCGTTGCCGAGGTCGCCCCGGACGGCGTAGAGCCCGGCATTGAGGAGGTCGGGCACCGCGCCGAGGCCCGGCACGAACCCGGCCACGTCGAGCACGCCATGCACCACGTCCCACCCGTCGGGTGAACCGGGTGTGCGCGATGGCGGGTTGGAACTGTTCTGGACGGCCGACATGGGGAACCCCTCGGAACTGGATTGACCCGAAGCGTAGGGATGCGCCCGTCCCGCCACCAGCTGTCGCGCACCCCAGCCAGGGTGTGCCCCAGAGGTCACAGGCGTGTCACGAAGGCGGTGTTGTTACGGAGTGTCCCGACGCCCCGGTCCGGCTTGGTCCTGCTCCTAGAATCGGTCCATGCAAGCCCCGGCCACCGACAGCGCCTTCCCCATGGCGCCACTCCGCAGCCGATCGCCCTCGGTGCGTCGTCGCCTGATGCTGCTGACCCTCGGCGTGCTGCTGCCCACGAGCGGCATCTCGCTCTTCGCGGCGTACACCATCCACGTCGAGGCGCGCAAGTCGCTCACGTCGGCCGCGTCCGAAACGGCCCGCGCGCTGAGCCTCGTGGCCGACCGCGAGGTGGCGTACCGCGCCGGTGTCCTGAAGACCCTGGCCGTGTCCCCCGCGCTCGACCGGGAAGACCTGCGCGCGTTCTACGAGCAGGCCCGTGCCGTCTCGCCCGGGGCCGACAACGCGGTGATGCTCACCGACCTCTCGGGCCGCACGCTCATCAACACGCGGGCGCCGTTTTCGCTGCTGTCGGTGCCGCAGGCGCCCGTCCCGGCCCCGCCCGACCTCGGCCGGATCGACAGCCGGCCGATCGTCTCCGATCTGTACATGTCGCCCGTGACGCGCCAGCAGAGTTTCCTGGTGTGGATCCCGGTGATGCGCGACGGCCAGGTGCGCATGCACGTGTCGATGGCCAGCGTGGCCTCGCAGCTGCAGCGCATCTTCGACCAGCAGCAGCTTCCCGCCGGCTGGACCGGCACGCTGGTCGACGCCAAGGGCCGCGTGCTCGCGCGCAGCGCCGATGCCGACAAGATGATCGGCCGCTCGGCCACCCCCGACATGCTCGAGCGCCTGCGACTCGACACCCGAGGCGTGCACGAGACCGTCACGCTCGACGGCACCAAGGTGTTCACCGTCTTCAGCCGCGCCCCCGACTCGGGCTGGTCCGTGCTGATCGGCGTGCCGCGCGACGAACTCAGCCGCCCGGCGCTGGAAGCCCTGCGCACCATGCTCCTGATCTCCGCGGCCATGTGGGGCCTGGCCGCACTGGCCGCGGTGTGGCTCGGCCGCTCCATCGAGGGCCCGGTCGCGCTGCTGCAGTCCGACGCCGAAGCGCTCGGCGCCGGCAACGTCGTGCGGCCCAAGCCCACGGGCCTCGCCGAGACCGACGTGGTGCAGCAACTGCTCGCCACCGCCAGCCGCGAGCTGCGCGACAACGAGGCCAACCTGCAGCGGCGCGTGAAGTCCGCCGTGGCCGAGGCCGAACGCGCGCAGCGCGTGGCACTCGCCACGCAGAAGCTCGAGGCGCTCGGGCGCCTGACGGGCGGCATCGCGCACGACTTCAACAACCTGCTGCAGACCATGTCCTCGGGCGTGCAGCTCGCCGGCAAGCTCGCCTCCGACCCGCGTGCCACCAAGGCGCTCGGCGCGTGCGAACGCGCCATCGGCAAGGCGGTGAAGCTCACGCGCCAGCTGATGAGCTTCGGGCGGGCCCAGCCCGGCCACCGCGAGGTCGTCGACCTCGCCCGCCAGTTCGACGGCCTGGCCGACCTGGTGCGCGGTGCGGTGCGCGAAGGGGTCACCGTCGAACTCGATCCCGGCGACAACACCTCGCCGGTGCTGCTCGACCCCGTGCAGTTCGAGCTGGCCGTGCTGAACCTCGTGCTGAACGCCCGCGATGCCATGAAGGGGCGAGGCGGCGGCACCATCACCGTGCGGGCGTTCAACCGGCGGGTCAACGACAACGAGATCCCCGGCCTGCGCGGCGGTGACTACGTCGCCGTGGGCGTGACCGACTCGGGCCACGGCATCGCCTCCGACCTGCTGCCGCGCGTGTTCGAACCGTTCTTCACCACCAAGGCGGTGGGCGAAGGCACCGGCCTCGGCCTCGCGCAGGTGTACGCCTTCGCGGTGCAGACCGGCGGCCTCGCCACCGTGCGCAGCGAGATGGGCCGCGGCACCACCGTGACGCTGTTCCTGCCGGCCTCGAACGCCGTCCCCTCGGTGGCCACGGCCACGCCACTCGCCACGCCGGTGCCCACGCGCAGCGGCACGGTGCTGCTCGTGGAGGACGACGCCCTCGTGCGCGGCCTCACCGCGCAGGCGCTCGAAGACTGCGGCTTCTCGATCCTCGTGGCCTCCAGCGGCCCCGACGCGCTCGCCATCGCGGCATCGCGCCAGGACATCGACGCCGTGCTGTCCGACGTCGTGATGCCCGGCGGCATGAGCGGTGTCGACCTCGTGCACGCGCTGCAGCGCCAGCGCCCCGGCCTGCCGGTGATCCTCGTCAGCGGCTACGCCGCCGTGCTCGACACCACCGACCTGCCCGTGCGCACCATCGCCAAGCCGTACGCCATCGACGACATCGCACGGCTGCTGGCCGAGGCCATCGCCGAACACCGGCGTTCCGCCTGACCCATGCGGCGGCGCGGCCTGCTGTTCGCGTTGCCGGTGCTCGCGTGCACCCTCGTCTCCGCCGCGCCGGCCCCCACGGACTTCGTGGAGACGTTGCTCGCCCGCATGACCGTCGAGGAGAAGGTGGGCCAGCTGAGCCTGTTCGCCCCCGTCGCCGCGGGCACGATCGCCAACCCCGAGACCCGGCAGCCGAGTGCGGAGGAACAGCGGGCCGACCTGCGCGCCGGCCGCATCACCGGCTTCTTCAACGGCCAGGGCCTCGCGGGCAAGCGTGAGGCGCAGCGCATCGCGGTGACCGAGTCGCGCCTGGGCATCCCGCTGCTGTTCGCGGCCGACGTGATCCACGGCTTCCGAACGACGTTCCCGGTGCCGCTGGCCGAGGCCGCCAGCTGGGACCCCGACCTCGCCGAACGCACGGCCCGCGCTGCCGCGGTCGAGGCCGCGGCCGACGGTTTCCGCTGGACCTTCGCCCCCATGGTCGACATCGCCCGCGACGCCCGCTGGGGCCGCGGCGTCGAAGGCGCGGGGGAGGACGTGTTCCTCGGCCGCCGCTTCGCGGCCGCGCGCGTGCGCGGCTTCCAGGGCGCGGACCTGTCGCGACCCGATGCGATGGCCGCCACCGTCAAGCACTTCGCGGCCTACGGCGCGGCCGAGGGCGGCCTCGACTACAACACGGTGGACCTGTCCGAACGCACGCTGCGCGAGGTGTACCTGCCGCCGTTCGAGGCCGGCCTCGACGCGGGCGCGCTCGCTGTGATGACCTCCTTCAACGAGATCGCCGGCGTGCCGTCGAACGCGAACCCCTGGCTGCTGGGCCAGGTGCTGCGCGGCGAATGGAAGTTCCCGGGCGTGGTGGTGTCCGACTACACCGCCGACGAGGAACTCATCGCCCACGGCGTGGCCGCCGACGCGCGCGAGGCCACGCGCCTGTCTTTCCTCGCCGGCACCGACATCAGCATGCAGAGCGGGCTGTACCGCGACCACCTGCCCGCGCTGGTGGCCTCGGGCGAGGTGCCCCTGGCCCGGCTCGACGACGCGGTGCGGCGGGTGCTGCGGCTCAAGCAGCGGCTGGGCCTGTTCGACGACCCGATGCGCGGGCTCGACGCGCCCGAGCGCACGGACTGGCCCGAGCACCGCGCCCTCGCCCGCGAGGCCGCCGCCCGGTCCATCGTGCTGCTGAAGAACGACGGCGCGCTGCTGCCGCTGCCGAAGGTCGGCCGGCGCATCGCGCTCGTCGGCCCATTCACGGGCGGCCCCGCCGACCTGAACGGCCCCTGGACGCTGTTCCCCGGCCCGCGCCCGCCGGTGGGCCTGGCCGAGGGCCTGCGCGCGGCGATGGCGCGGCCGTCCGACCTGCTCGTGGTGCCGGGCACCGACATCGCGCCGGCCGTCGCGGCGGCGCGGCGCGCCGACGTGGTGCTGCTCGCGCTGGGTGAAACCGAGGCGCAGTCGGGCGAGGCCCGCTCGCGCACCGGCATCGGCCTGCCGCCCGCGCAGCAGGCCCTGGCCGAGGCCGTGGCCGCCACCGGCAAGCCGGTGGTGGTGCTGTTGCGCACCGGCCGCGCGCTCGCGCTGCAGGGCGCCGTGCGCGACGCGCAGGCCGTCGCCGTCACCTGGTTCCTCGGCAGCGAAACCGGCCACGCGGTGGCCGACGTGCTGTTCGGCGACACGGGCCCCACCGGCCGCCTGCCGGTCAGCTTCCCGCGCGAGTCCGGGCAGGTGCCGTACCACTACGCGCACAAGCCCACCGGGCGCCCCGTCGTGCCGTCCCGGCCCGAGGCGTTCTACACCACCCGTTACCTCGACTCGCCCCACACACCGCTCTACCCCTTCGGCCACGGCCTCGGCTACGGCGACGTCGTCTACGAGGACGTGTCGGTGAGCCCGGCCCGCCTGCCGTGGAACGGCGTGCTCACCGTCACCGCGCGCATCACGAACCGCGGGGCGCGCGACACGGTCGAAACGGTGCAGCTGTACGTGCACGACCGCGTGGCATCGGTCACCCGTCCGGTGCGCGAGCTGAAGGCGTTCCGCCGCGTGCCGCTGGCCGCGGGCGCGTCCGCCACCATCACGTTCCGCCTCGACCGCAGCGACCTGCGTTTCATCGGGCCCGAAGGCCAGTGGGTGGCCGAACCGGGCGCCTTCGACATCTGGATCGCACCATCGGCGGGCGCGGGACAGCAGGCAGGATTCATGCTGGAGGGCCCTACGTTGCATCACGTAGGCGAACGCTGACCGGCGAATCATCCGTCGGAGGCATTGCGAGCCGTCGCGGTGCCACCGCATCATGCAGACAGAACGATCATCACGGAGAGGACCCCCCATGAGCACCGCCTTCCTGCCCTTCCCGCCTTCACTCGGCCTGCTGGGCATGGAACCGCTGCGCGCGGCCTTCGAGTTCGCCGGCATGCACCTGATGGACCGGTCGCGGCTGCAGGCCGGCGACGGCCACCCGGTCGTCTTTTTCCCCGGACTCGCCACCGACCGGCGGGCCATCGCGCCGCTGCGCGACTGCTGCGAGAGGCTGGGCTACGCGGTGTTCGACTGGGAACTGGGGTTCAACACGGGCCCCCAGGGGCACATCGACGAATGGCTGGGCGGCCTGGCCCGCCACGTCGAATCCGTCTCCAGCGAACATGGACGGCGCGCCAGCCTCGTGGGCTGGAGCCTGGGCGGCATCTACGCTCGCGAGATCGCGAAGATCGTGCCCGGCGCCGTGCGCCAGGTGGTCACGCTCGGCACGCCCTTCGCCGGCTCGGGCCACGAGACCAACGTCGGCTGGCTGTACCACACGATGAACGGCCAGGCGCCGTCGGTGGACGCCGAGCTGTCCGCCCGGCTGCGCACCACGCCCGGCGTGCCCACCACGTCGGTCTACAGCCGCAGCGACGGCGTGGTGGCCTGGCAGGCCTGCGTGCTGCAGCGGGGCCGCATGGCCGAGAACGTCGAGGTGGACGGCAGCCACATGGGCCTGCCGTGGAACCCGAAGGTGCTGTCGGTGGTGGCCGACCGGCTGTCGCAGCCCGAGGGCGCCTGGCGGCGCTACGTGGCGCGCGACGCCTGAGCGGCGCTCAGGCGCGCAGCCCGCGGGGCGGCGCCGGGCGGAAGCCGCGCAGCCACCACGTGATGCGTGCCTGCCACGCCCGCCACGGACGGGGCTGCGGCGGCACCAGCAGCTGGAATCGGCCCGTCGCCCGGGCTTCCACCACCCACTCGCTGCCGGCGGGCAGTTCCATCGGTTCGCCCGGCAGCAGCCAGACGTCCTCGGCCGGCTGCTCGCGCGTGCCCTCGGTCGTCAACCACAGCCACCCCTCCACCACCCGCAGCTGGCGGGGGCCGGGGCCCACGGTCAGGCGCAGCGCTTCGCCGGGGGCGAGCGTCCACAGGGCGTCGCGCCGAGATTGCGTCCTGCTCATCAGTTGTCCGCTCATGACTTTCTCCATCTACACTGGAATGAAGCGAAGCTTAGAGGGGAGCCCCTGATGCGTCCAATGAGTTGCCCGCACCCGATTATCTCGTTCTGCTCATGAATAACGTACGCCGCCGGCCGCTCGGGGTGGGGCCCGTCCGTGCGTTCGAGGCCGTCGCCCGGCACCTGAGTTTCCGGGCCGCGGCCGACGAACTGTTCCTGACGCAGTCGGCCATCAGCCGGCAGATCCAGGCCCTGGAGGACGACCTCGGCGCGGTCGTGTTCCTGCGCGGCACGCGCAAGGTGGAACTCACGCAGGCCGGCCACATGCTGCTGCGCGCGGTGGACCCGTTCCTCGAACGCCTCGACGGCGCGGTGCGGCAGGTGCGCCAGGCGCGCGGCCGGCGGGTGGTGAGTGTCAGCACCTTCGCGTCGTTCGCCACGCTGTGGCTGATCCCGCGGCTCGAGGAGTTCCAGCACGCCCACCCGGAGATCGACATCCGCGTCAGCGCCACCGACAACATCGTCGACCCCGACGGCAACGACAGCGGCGAGGTGGACGTCGCGCTGCGCTACTGCCGTCCCGAACAGATCACGCCGCATGCGGTGCCCATGTTCGACGAGATCGTGACGCCGGTGGTGAGCCCGCTGCTGCTCGAACGCGCCCAGCGCACCGGCCCGCCGCTCACGCACCCGCGCGACCTCGCGGGCCACACGCTGATGGAGGAGGACAACCCGCGCGGCAGCCAGGAGTTCGTCAGCTGGCAGCGCTGGCTGGCCGAGCAGGGCGAGCCCGACCTGGAGCCGCGGCGCTGGCTCTTCTTCAACTACACGCACCAGCAGGTGCAGGCCGCGCTCGCGGGCCAGGGCATCGCGATGGCGCGGCTCGCGATGACCATCGACGCCACCGTGCGCGGCGAACTCGTCGAGGTGTTCCCGGGCCGGCGCATGGCCTCGCCGTTCGGCTACTGGCTGGTGAAGCCGGCGCCGGCGCAGCTGTCCGAGGACGCGCGGCGCTTTTGCGAATGGATCGAGGCCCAGGCGGCGCGCACGCGCGCGGCCATGGCCTCCTTGTAGATCACGCCGCGGTGGCCGGGGCCGCGGCCGTCGCCTCGGCCCGCATGCGCAGTGCGTACTTCAGCCACCGGCGCTTGCGCCAGCGGTGCAGCATCGCGAGGCCGCGCAGCCATTCGTCGATCAGGAACGCGCACCACACGCCCACGAGGCCCAGCCCGAAGAACGTGCCGAACAGCCAGCCGCAGAAGGCCATGATGCACCACTGCGACAGCAGCCCCGCGTACAGCGGGAACCGTGCGTCGCCCGCGGCCCGCAGGCTGTTGATGACGATCAGGTTGAACGCACGCGCGGGTTCCAGCAGCAGGCCGAGGCGCAGCAGCATCGAGCCGGTGGCGATGATCTCCGGGTCCTTCGTGAACAGGCCGAGGATGTACGGCGCGAGGATCGCGAACGTGATGGCCACGCCCATGGTCACCACGAGGCCGATGCGCAGGCTGCGCATGCACTCGGCGTAGGCGTCCTCGAACCGGCCGGCGCCCACGAGGCGGCCGATCAGGATCTCGGTGGCCAGGCCGATGGACAGGCTGCACAGCATCATCACCATCGCGATCTGCATCGTGTACGACTGCGTGGCGAGCGTGGTGTCGCCCATGCGGGCCGTGAACGCGGTGATCACCATGAAGGCGGCCCACCAGCTGATGTTCTCGCCGGCCGCCGGCAGGCCGATGTGCAGGATGCGGGACAGGCGCTCGCGCTGGAACGTCAGGAAGTCGCTGATCCGGATCTTCAGGTGCGTGTGGTGCTCCACCAGGATCCACAGCGCGATGCAGGCGACGAAGCGGCTGAACACCGTGGACAGCGCGACCCCCAGCACCCCCATCTTCGGCGCGCCGAACAGCCCGAACAGCAGCACGGCGTTGCCCGCGAAGTTGAGCAGGTTCTGGCCGAGCGTGACGATCATCACCTCGCGCGTGTGGCCGTGCGAGCGCAGCACGGCCGACAGCGCGAAGTTCATGGCCTCGAGGAACAGCGTGCCGCCCATCCAGTGCAGGAATGGCACCGCGTGCACCAGCAGCGGCTCGGACAGCTGCATCAGCCGCAGCATGGGTTCGGCGAAGAACCAAACCGCCAGGCTCACGACCAGCCCGATCCACGTGTTCGTGCCCACGGCCGTGGCGGCGATGCGGTCGGCGCCCTCGCGGTCGTTCGCGCCCAGGTGGTGGGTGATGACCACCGACGCACCGATCGAGAAGAAGCTGAACACGATCAGGAACAGCACCACGATCTGCCACGCGGTGCCGAGCGCGGCCACCGCGTCGTCGGACACGTGGCTGACCATGAAGGTGTCGACCACACCCGTCAGGATGTGCAGGGCCTGCTCGATGAAGATGGGCCAGGCGAGCGCGATCAGGCCGGGGATGGCGACTTTGCGGGTGGTGTCGTTCACGATGCGGGAGCGGGATGGAACCGCATCCACCCCGGATGCGGAAGCGCGATTCTGTCACGCGCCGTGCATCGCGTAAAGATTATTTACGTGACGTCCACGTGACGGGACAGGCCCTCCACCAGCGCGTCGAACACGACCCGGTAGCGCCGCACGTCGCGCAGGTCCTCGTGCATCACGATGCAGGTCTCGAGGTGCAGCGCGACGTGGTCGGCCAGCACGCGCACCACGTCGCCGCTGCGCCGCGCCAGCGCGTTCTGGCAGAAGCCGATGCCGAACCCGGCCCGGATGGCCGCGAGCTGGGCGAGGTTGCTGTCGGTGCGCAGCGAGAACATGCCGCGGTGCACGGGCAGGTCTTCCTGCATCAGCCGGATGAACGGGGCTTCGGTGTCGAAGCCGATCAGCGCGTGGCCGTCGAGGTCGGCCATCGTCGCCGGCGTGCCGCGGCGCGCGAGGTAGTCGGCCCGCGCGTGCAGGCCGAGGCCGATGCGGCCCACCCGTTTCACCACCAGCGCGTCCTGCGTGGGCTGCACCATGCGCACGGCGATGTCGGCCTCGCGCTGCAGCAGGTTCTGCACGCGGTCGGACAGCACCAGCTCCAGTTCGAGTCCGGGGTGGGCGTCGCGCAGCGACGCGAGGATGGGCGGCAGCACCTCGATGCCGATCACCTCGGCGGCGGTGATGCGCACCGAGCCCCGCACCTCGTCGGCCGACCCGCCGACGGCACGCGACAGCGCCGCGGCCGCCGCGCGCAGCTGCTCGGCATGAGGCCGCAGCACCCGGGCCGCGTCGGTGGGCGCGAGGCCCAGCTGCGAGCGGGTGAACAGCGGCACGCCCAGCAGGCGCTCCAGCGTCTCCACCTGGCGGCCCACCGTGGGCTGGGTCATGCCGAGCTGGCGGGCCGCGCCCGAAAGCGAGCCCTCCTCCAGCACGGCCAGCAACGTGCGGTACAGGTCCCAGGACGGTTCTTCGGGGAGGGCCATGCGATTTTCTATAGCGGCCATGCGGCGATGGGCAATTGTGCGCCGTGCCGCTCGCGCCGACAGTCTGCCCATCGACAACGACTGGAGAGAATGATGACCCGACCCGCAGCCCTCGTCCTCGGCGCCACTGGCGGCATCGGCGGCCAGGTGGCCCGCACCCTGCTGCAGCGCGGCTGGCGCGTGCGCGCACTGCACCGCGACCCGGTGGCCGCCGCGGCCCGCCGGCCCGGCCTCGCGGTCGAATGGGTGGGCGGCGATGCGATGGACGCGGCCGACGTGTCCACCGCCGCGCGTGGGGCCTCGGTGATCGTGCACGCGGTGAACCCGCCCGGCTACCGCGACTGGCACCGCCTCGTGCTGCCGATGCTCGACCACACGATCGCCGCGGCCCGCACGCACGGCGCGCGCATCGTGCTCCCCGGCAACGTCTACAACCACGGCCCCGACGCATTCCCGCTGCTGCGCGAGGATTCGCCGCAGCACCCCGTCACGCGCAAGGGCCGCATCCGCGTCGAGATGGAACAGCGCCTCGCACGGGCGGCCACCACCGGCGTGCGGTCGCTCGTCGTGCGTGCCGGCGACTTCTTCGGCCCCGACCCGGGCAACGCCTGGTTCTCGCAGGCGCTCGTGAAGCCGGGCCGGCCCGTGACGTCGGTGACCAACCCCAACGATCCCGACGTGGGCCACGCCTGGGCCTACCTGCCCGACGTCGCGGAGACGATGGTGAGGTTGATCGAACGCGAGGCCGACCTTGCGGCATTCGAGACCTTCCACATGGCCGGCCACTGGGACGCGGCGGGCGACGGCATGGCCCGCGCGATCGTGCGCGTGGCCGGCCGTCCCGGCGTGACCATCGGACGCCCGGCCTGGTGGCTGTACCGACTGATGTCGCCGTTCATCACGGTGTTCCGCGAAATGCAGGAGTTGCGTTACCTGTGGCAACAGCCGGTGCAACTCGACAACCGCCGCCTCGTCGCCTTCCTCGGCGCCGAACCGCACACGCCGCTGGATGAAGCCGTCCGAACGACGCTGCAGGCCCTCGGATGCCTGGATGCGGCGCCGGGCACGTCGGTTGCCCGCGCGTGAACCTCGAACCCTTCGTTACATCGTGCGATCCGTCACGGGGTAAACCCCGGGTCTGGCGACGGCGTTGGAGGTGGGTGCAGACCGGCCGACACGCCGCTGCCACCGATGAACGAAGGAAAAAGAGGGAAATGAAATGACCGATGTCGTTGCTGCTTCGCATGTTGAAACGCCCGCCCCGCGCCGCAAGCTGCCCGTGTGGGCCATTGCCGGCATCGTCGGCGTGCTGGGGGCCGTGGGCGGGGGCGCCCTGTCCACCGCGCTCGTGAAGAACCAGGCGGCGCCCGAACCCGTGGTCGCCGAAGCGCCCGTGGCCCCCGCGGCCAAGGCCGCGAAGAACCATGCATCGACCAAGCCGGTCGTGCAGGAAGACGCCGCCGAATGCCGCAGCTGCGGCGTGGTCGAGAAAGTCGTGGCGGTCAAACAGAAGGGTGAAGGCACCGGCGTCGGCGCCGTGGCCGGTGGTGTCGTGGGCGGCGTGCTGGGCAACCAGGTCGGCGGCGGCAACGGCAAGAAGGCCATGACGGTGCTCGGCGCCGTCGGCGGTGGTTTCGCCGGCCACGAGATCGAGAAGCAGGCCCGCGCCACCACCGTCTACAAGGTGACCGTGCGTCTGGACGACGGCACCACCCGCACCGTCACGCAGCACACGGCGCCGGCCGTGGGCGCGCGCATCCAGCTCTGACCGCTCCCGCGGTGCTTCAGGCCCAGCGGTTGCGGGGCTTGAAGTACCGGAAGTTCGGCAGGTGGTCATCCGGGAGGAACACCGCAGCCGTTCGTGCGGGCACCTTCACGCGGGTCTGCCCGCCCATCAGCAGTTCGGCCGATCCGTCGCCCACCACGTCACGCAGCCGCAGGCCGCTGTAGAGGTGCGGATCGGGCAGCAGCAGGCTGCCGTCGAACGCGCGGTCGCCGCGGTTCAGCACCACGAGCGCCGTCTCGCCGGGCTGGCCGGTGTGGCGCAGGAACACGAGTGCATCGGTGCCGTCGAGGCGGTCGCCCAGCACCGTGAGGCGGCCCTGCCCCAGCGCGGGGTTGCCCTGGCGCAGCGCGATCAGCATGCGGTAGAACTCGCGCGTGGTGCCGTCCCACTTCGACGGGTCCCACTCCATCGGGCGGCGGCAGTCGGGGTCGCCCGCGCCATCCATGCCGTTTTCCTCGCCGTAGTAGATGACCGGGATGCCCGGCAGCGTGAACTGCGCGACGAGCGCGAGGCGGCGGTCCGCCCAATCGGGCAGCAGGTGCTTGAGGCGCGGGGTGTCGTGGCTCGCCAGCATGTTCCACGACGACAGCGATCCTTCGTGCCCGCACCCGACGTAGCCGTCTCGCAGCGCGGCGTTCGATTGCCGCGCGCCCACGTCGCCCGAGAGCCACCCGAGCACGGCCGAGCGCTGGTAGTAGTTCATCACGCCGGTGAAGCGGTCGTCGCCGACCCAGCCGCCACCGTAGTTCATCAGTTCGCCGAGCAACTCGGCCTTCGGGTACGCCGCCTGCAGCGAGGCGCGCATGCGCTGCACGAAGGGCAGGCCGATGTCCTGGCCCGTGTCGAAGCGCCAGCCCTGGATGCCCTGGTCGAGGAAGCGGCGCAGCAGGCTGCCCGGCGCACGGTACAGCAGGTCTTCCAGGCCCGGCGCGTCGAGCCGCAGCTCGGCCATGTAGCGGTGGCCCCACCAGCAGAGGTAGTCGGCCTCGGCCAGCACGGCCGGGTCGCGCGAGTGGATCTCGGCGTGGGACTTCGGATCGAGGAAGGTGAACCAGTCGCGGTACGGCGATTCGCCGCGGCGGGCCGCGAGGAACCACGGGTGGTTGAAGCTCACGTGGTTCAGCGCGGCGTCGAGCACCACGCCCATGCCACGCTCGCGCGTGGCCGACAGCAGCGTGGCGAACGCGGCGTCGCCGCCGAACATCGGGTCCACGCGGTCGAAGCTCACCGCGTCGTACTTGTGGTTCGACGGCGCCTCGAAGACGGGCGTGAAGTACAGCGTGGTGGCGCCCAGGTCCTGCAGGTAGGCCAGGTGGTCCGTCACGCCCTGCAGGTCTCCCCCGTAGAACGACAGCCCCGGATCGGCCGCGGCCTCGCGCGAGCCCGGCTCGCGCAGCACCGGCTCGTGCCAGGCTCGCAGCGAATAGCCCGGCTTCTGGTACGCCGGCAACGCGAGCTTCGAGCGGCTGTCGTGCGGCCGCCCGATCGCGAAACGCTCGGGGAAGATCTGGTAGACGACTTGAGGTTTGGCGTGGGACATGAGGTCGGAATTCGGAAAAACAGCCGGATCATCCACCACCGGGCCCATTCTGTGGAACCGGTTTTACTTGAACGATCAAGACGCGAACTTTACCGGAAGCCAGGAACCGCCGGCACACCCCCATCCGGGTGATCCTGCGCCACCCCGGGCAATCGGTCACGCGAACGGGGCGCAAGCCCCTTGCGGCGGCGCGGCGTTGGCCCCGGGGAGACCCGTCGCGCAAACGCGGTACGCTTGCGGGATCCCCTGCAGCACCACCCCCTGACGCCCCTTGGACCCGACGCACCTGGCCGTCCTCGACGACGAACCCGAGATCACCCGCCTGCTCACCGGCTACCTGACCGGCCACGGCTTCCGGGTCACGCCGCTGCACACCGGCGGCGACCTGATGCGGCTGATGGCGTCGGACCCGCCCACGCTCGTGCTGCTCGACCTCGGTCTGCCCGGCGAGGACGGCTTCGCGATCGCCCGCCAGCTGCGCGAGCACTGGCAGTGCGGCCTCGTGATCGTCACCGGCCGCGGCGACGCGGTGGACAAGGTCGTGGGCCTCGAGGTGGGTGCAGACGACTACGTGACCAAGCCGTTCGACCTGCGCGAACTGGTCGCCCGCATCAAGGCCGTGCTGCGCCGCATGACCCCGCCGGCCCCGCCCGCCGCGCGACCGTCGGCCGAACCCGGCACCCGCTGGCGCTTCGCCGGCTGGACCCTCGACGAACGCTCGCGCGAGCTGCGCAGCCCCGACGGCGCCCCGGTGGTGCTCACCAGCGGCGAGTTCGAACTGCTGCGCGTGCTGGTGCACCACGCGGGCCGCGTGCTCTCGCGCGACTTCCTGCTGGAGCACACCCGCGGCCGTTCGGCCGGTCCGTTCGACCGCACGATCGACGTGCAGATCGGCCGCCTGCGCCGCAAGATCGAGGCCGACGCCGACCTGCCCCAGATCATCAAGTCCGTGCGCAGCGCCGGCTACGTGCTCGTGCCGGCGGTGGAGCCGGCATGACGCCCCCGGTCGACCCCGCGAACGACCCGGCGCTTTACCGGTCGCTGTTCGCCGCCTACCCCGACGCGCTGCTGCTCGTCGACGACGCCGGGGTCATCCGCCTCAGCAACCCCGCGGCCGACACGCTGCTGGGCTACGCCCCGGGCGAGCTGAACGGCCACCCGGTCGACGCACTGGTCCCCGACAGCATCCGCCCACGCCACGCGGCGTTCCGGCAGGCCTATGGCGCCGCGCCGCGGCCGCGGCCCATGGGCACGCAGATGGACCTCGTGGCCAAGCGCAAGGACGGCAGCGAGGTGATGGTCGAGATCGCCCTCAGCCCGCTGCAGGGCCACGGCCTGCCGTACGTCGTCGCGGCCATCCGGGGCATCGGCGCCTACCCGCGCGTGCAGCAGGCGCTGGCCCGCGCGCGCTACAGCGAATCGGTCGCCCGCATCGGCCGCATCGCGGTCGACACGCTCGACCCGCAGGTGCTGCTGCAGCGCATCCCCGCCGAGGCGGCCGAGGCGCTGCAGGTCGAGACCGCGGTGCTGTTCCTGCTGGAGCCGAACCGCATGGAGTTCATGGTGGCCGCGGGCGTCGGCCTGCTGCCCAGCGAGCCGGTGGGCCAGCGCCTGCCGTTCGACCCGGCGAGCACGCCTGGCTATGTGCTGGCCCAGGGCGGCCCGGTCGTCGTCCCCGACTACCGGCGCGAGACGCGCTTCGAGGTCCCGTCCGCCTACCTCGAGGCCGGCCTCGTGAGCGCGCTGGGCGTGCCGCTGTCCGACCGCGGCCGCGACGTGGGCCTGCTCACCGTGCGCGCGCGGTCGCCGCAGCAGTTCGGCGAGGACGAGGTGCACTACCTCGTCTCGCTGTCGAACCTGCTCGCCGCCACGCTCCAGCGCGTGCAGAGCGACGAGCAGCTGCGCCACTCGCAGCGGCTGGAAAGCGTGGGCCAGCTGACCGGCGGCATCGCGCACGACTTCAACAACCTGCTCACCGTCATCCAGGGCAACCTGCAGGTGCTGGAGGAGCTGCCGGCCGTGGCCGGCGACGACCACGCGCGCCACCTCGTGGCCGCGTCCACCCGCGCGAGCCGGCGCGGGGCCGAGCTCACCGGCAAGCTGCTCGCCTTCTCGCGGCGCCAGGTGCTGAGCCCGAGTCACGTCGACGTGCAGGCGATGGTGACGTCGCTCGCCGACATGCTCCGCCGCACGATGGACCCGCGCATCCGCATCGACGTGGACGTGCCCCCCGACGTGCCGGCCTGCCTCGCCGACGCGGTGCAGCTCGAGTCCGCGTTGCTCAACATCGCGATCAACGCGCGCGACGCGATGCCGTCCGGCGGCAAGCTCACGTTCACGTGCCGCGGCGTCACGTCGCCCCCGGACGACCTCTCCGTGCCGTTCGAACGCGACGACCCCGACGGCCTGCTCGTCGCCATCGCGATCACCGACACCGGCGCCGGCATGAGCGACGCCGTCAAGGAACGCGCCTTCGAGCCGTTCTTCACGACGAAGGAAGTGGGCCGCGGCACGGGCCTCGGCCTGAGCACGGTCTACGGTTTCGTGAAGCAGTCGCAGGGGGCCATCGGCCTGGACAGCGGGGCGGGTGTCGGCACCACTGTCACGCTGTACCTGCCCGCCGACCTGGCCCGCCCCGCCGAACCCGAGCTGGTCGTCGCGAACACCGCCATCCCGGCAGGCCTGAAGGTGCTGCTGGTGGAGGACGAACCGGAGGTGCGCGCCGTGGCCGTGCGTTTCCTGCAGGCCTTCGGGTGCGAGGTGACGCCGTGTGCCACGGCCGAACAGGCCCTGGTACGGCTCGGCCAGCCCGGCGCGTTCGAGCTGCTGCTGACCGACATCGAACTCGGCGCCGGCCAGCGCGGCACCGAGCTGGCCCGCGAGGCGCGCCTCGCGGATCCGGCGCTGGCCGTGCTGCTGGTCTCGGGCTATCCGGCGGCGCTCATCGACACCAGCGAGACGGCGCCCGCGTCATGGGAGCTGCTGGCCAAGCCCTATTCCCGCAACGAGCTGCGCCACGCGATCGTGCGCGCGCTCGCCGCGAGCGCCCCTCACTGAAGGGTGGCGGCGTGGCGCCCGGCGATGGCGCCGAGGGCGTCGACGTCGGGGATCGTGATGTCGCGCCGGCCCGTGCCGCAGAACGCGATCAGGCCGTCGCGGGCGAGGCGCGACAGCGCGCGGCTCACGGTCTCGAGCTTCATGCCCAGCGAGTTGCCGATCTCGGCGCGCGTCATGCGCAGCGTGATCTGGTCGGTGCGCAGGCCGCGCTCGGCGAGGGCCGAGGCCCATTGCTGCAGGAAGCCGGCCACGCGGGCGTCGGCGGGCAGCGTGCAGATCGACAGCAGCATGTCGCGGTCGCGCGTCATCTCGCGGCTCATCGCCACGTGCATCAGGTGCATCAGCGCGGGCTGGGTGGCGCAGGCGCGCAGCAGGTCCTCGTAGCGCACGGTCCAGATCTCACTGGTGTCGATGGCCACGGCGTCGGCGCCGTGACGGCCCGAGGCGACGCCATCGAATCCGAGCCAGTCGCCCTTGAACTGCAGGCCGGTGACCTGCTCGCGGCCGTCCGACGACCGCGTCACGAGCTTGAAGACCCCGGCGTGCACGATGTGCAGCGAACGGAACACCTCGCCCGCCTCGTAGATCGCCGTGCCCGGCTGGCAGACCCGCCGCGTGATCGGCAGCGTGCCGCGCACCAGCTGCAGCGCCTCCGCGATGCGATCGCCCGTTCCGGTGGCCGGCAGCCCGGCGGGGCGGATCTGCGGATGGGACGACGAGGCGGCGGCGAGGGCGGTCATGGGAGGCTCCGGTGCGGTGTGTTTCTGGAATGACGTCAGGTTAGGTTCCGCCCGACACCGGCCGACGAACACCGTGTCACGCTGCGTCGCGCTGTGTAAACGAACGGTGACAAAACGGAACCCGCAGGGACGGCTTGACTCCCGTCAAGGACGCCGGCGCCCATCGCCCTACGCTCGGGGCTCCGATGAATTCCACCCTGCCCCGCCCTTCCCTCCTGGCCGCCGCGCTGTTCGACACCGCGTCGCAGCTGCGGGCCGCCGGCCTGGCGGGCAGCCCGCCGCGGCCGCTGCGGGGCAAGAACGTCGCGCTGCTGACGCCGTCACCCGACACGCCAGCGGCGCTGACGCTCGTGCGCGCCACCGAGGCGCTCGGGGCGCGGGTGGTCATGGTCCAGCTCGGCAGCCTGCCGCCCGCGGACACCCCGGCCTTCCCGGAAACCCTGGCCCTGCTCGGGCGCCTCTACGATGGCCTGCTGACCGACGGCGTGCCGCCCGGCATCGTGCGCGAGCTGAACGACCGGGTGGACCGCCCGCTGCTGGACGGGGCTCTCGACGCCGCGCGGGCGCTGGCCCCCGACGAGGCCGACATCGACACGCTGCTGCAGGCGCTGGTGATGCAGGCGCTGGCCTGACGGCCGCTCAGCACAGGGCCAGCAGCCGCTGCCACAGCCCGTGGCCCAGGGCCCAGCCCGCCGCCGCGGCGAGCATCGCCCCCGCGGCCCGCACGGCCCAGGCGGTGTCCGAACGCCCGAAGACGCGGTGCGCGCCCCACAGCCCCACGGACGAGACGACCGCGAACACCCCCATCACGAGCGCCCCCCCGGCCGCCGACGAGGCGAGCCCCGAGGCCACCAGCGCCGACTGCAGCAGCCCGCAGGGCCAGGCGATCCAGGCGGCTCCCGTGGCGCCCGCGCGCAGGGGCCCGGCGACCGGCTGCCAGCCACCCGCCGCGAGCGCGGGCGACAGCGTGGGCGCCCGCGAGGCCGCCATCCACGCCGGCTGGCGCCCCGTCCACAGCAGCCACAGCCCGAGCACGAGCGCCGCGGCCTGCACCATCGCCCACACCGGCCGCAGCGCCGGGGCCATCGCGCTCCACTGTGCGATCGCCCCGACACTCGACGCCGCCACCGCCCCGCCCGCCGCATAGGCGGCGACACGGCCGGCGTGGAACGCACGCGAATGCCCGCCACACCGTGCGACCGCGGCGGCGCTCACGCCGCCGCACATCGCCGCGCAGTGAGGCGCACCGGCGACGCCCATGAGCGCGGCGCCGGTCACCAGGGCGACGTCGACCGCGGCCATCTCAGAACGGGTCGTTCCGGTTGATGACACCCGACCCGCGCAGCAGCAGCACGGTGAGCGCACTCGCCGTCGAGGTCGTCCCCCAGCACAGCACGAAGGTCACGCTGTAGACGGCCTGCTTCGGCCAGTCGATCACCGGCCCGCCGAACCACTGCAGCTGGCCCGGGTCCACCACCGCGAACAGCAGCATCTCGAACACGCCAGCCATCAGGAACGCCGGCCACAGGATCTGCACGGCGAGGCGGGTCATCGCACCCCCGTGGCGGCGTGGTTGCGGGCCTTCAGCGCGGGGGCCTCGTTGCCGGTGGCCGACACGCGGGGCGGGTCGGCCAGCACCACGTCGGCGTCGGTCCACGCGAGACGCAGCATGCCGAAGCCGGCGAACACCGAGGCGAGCGGCAGCGCGATCACGAGCCACACGATGGGCAGGCGCCACCAGGCGGGATGGGCGGATGGGGATGTCGTCATGGAAACCTCCGGTTCAACGCGGCACGACGAACGTCGACTTCTCCACCACGGTGGCGGCCGCGTCGGCGCCGTCGTGCTGCCGCTCGATGCGGAACTTCAGCGGGTGGGCGCCGGGCCCGAGGGCCGTCGCCGTCTCGAACGGCACCCGCACGCTCACCGGCAGCCAGCGGGCGTCGGCCGAACCCACGTCGAGGCTGTCGGCCGAGCTGATCACCGCGCCGTCGAGGCCCTCCACCGTGACGCGGTAGCGCTGCGCCCGTTCGGTGGCGTTCATGACCTGCAGCCGGTACACGTTCTCGACCTGGCCGTCGCCCACCAGCCGCGCGAGCGCGCCCCGGTCGCGCACCACGTCCACCTTGAACGGGCTGCGCAGGAGCATGCTGGTGACGAAGGCGCCGGCGATCAGCACCAGCACGCCCGAGTACACGAGCACGCGCGGCCGGAAGACACGCCGCAGCACCTGCGCGCGGCTCCACCGGTTCACGAGCCCGTTCTGGGTGGCGAAGCGGATCAGCCCGCGCGGGTACTGCATCTTGTCCATCACGCCGTCGCACACGTCCACGCAGGCCGCGCAGCTGATGCACTGGTACTGCAGGCCGTCGCGGATGTCGATGCCGGTCGGGCACACCTGCACGCACAGGCTGCAGTCGATGCAGTCGCCGAGGCCCAGCGCCTTCGGATCGGCCTTGCGGCTGCGCGAGCCGCGCGCCTCGCCGCGCTGTGGGTCGTACGACACGATCATCGTGTCGCGGTCGAACATCGCGCTCTGGAAGCGGGCGTAGGGGCACATGTAGAGGCACACCTGCTCGCGCAGGTACCCCGCGTTGCCGTAGGTCGCGAAGCCGTAGAACAGCACCCAGAACGACTCCCACGGGCCGAGGCCGAACGAGGCGATCTCGCCGGTGAGTTCGCGGATGGGCGTGAAGTAGCCGACGAAGCTGATGCCGGTCCACAGGCCGATGGCGAGCCACGCGGCCTGCTTGCCCGTCTTGCGCCAGGCCTTGTTCCACGACCACGGCGCGGCGTCGAGCCGCATGCGGGCCAGGCGGTCGCCCTCGAAGCGGCGCTCCACCCACAGGAAGATCTCGGTGTAGACGGTCTGCGGGCACGTGAACCCGCACCACAGGCGCCCCGCCACCGCGGTGAACAGGAACAGGCCGTACGCGCTGATGATCAGCAGCGCCGTCAGGAAGATGAAGTCCTGCGGGTGCAGCACCAGCTCGAAGATGTAGAAGCGGCGCGCGTCGAGGTCGAACAGCACCGCGGGGCGGTCGTTCCAGGTGAGCCACGGCAGCCCGTAGAACACGAGCTGCGTGAGCCACACCATGATCCAGCGCCAGCGCGCGAACCGCCCGGTCACCGACCGGGGGTGGATCTTCTTCTGCTTCTCGTACAGCCAGATCGACCGAGGCTCCTCCTCCGCCGCCGGCACGATCGGGATCACCTTCATGTCAGCGGCCCGCGGCGGCCCCGTTCGACAGGCCCCAGACGTAGGCGGCCAGCACGTGGATCTGCTCGTCGGTCAGGCGGCTCTCGTGCGCCGGCATCATGCTCGACTTGCCCTGCGTGACGATCTGCGTGATGGCCTGCTCGCCCCAGCCGTGCAGCCACACCTTGTCGGTGAGGTTGGGCGCGCCGAGCGCGGGGTTGCCCTTGCCGCCCACGCCGTGGCAGGCCGCGCAGGCCGCGAACTTCTCCTTGCCGTCCATCGCCTTGACCCAGTCGTGCGGGCTGCCCGACAGGCTCAGCACGTAGTTGGCGACGTTCGACACGTTCGCGCCCCCGCCGATGGCCTCGGCCATGGGCGGCATCATGCCGTGGCGGCCCTTGCGGATCGTCTCCTCGATGATGGCGGGCGTGCCGCCGTACAGCCAGTCGCGGTCGGTCAGGTCCGGGAAACCCTTCGAGCCGCGCGCGTCCGAGCCGTGGCAGGCCGCGCAGTTGTTCAGGAACAGGCGCTCGCCGATGCCCATCGCGGTCGTGTCCTTCGCGAGCGCCTCCGCGGGCTGGCCCTTGAAGGGAGCGTACTGCGCCGCCATCGCCTCGCGGGCCTTGGCCTGCTCGTCCTGGAACTCGCGTTCGCTGGTCCAGCCCAGCTGGCCGGGGTGGCTGCCGAGGCCCGGGTACATCGCGAGGTAGCCACCGCCGGCGAACACGGTCACGACGAACAGCACCGCCCACCAGCGCGGCAGCGGGTTGTTCATCTCCTTGAGGTCGCCGTCCCACACGTGGCCGGTGCTGCCGTCGTCGGCCATCGGCACGCGCCGGCTGGCCACGATGAGCAGCCACAGGCACGCGATCAGCGAGACCACCGTGACGGCGGCCACGAAGACGGACCAGCCGTGGTTGAAGAAATCGCTCATGAGCGGGGGCCCTCGCGGTCGGCCAGGAAGGGGATCTGCCCGCAGGCCTCGAGCTCGGCGCGGTTGCGGCGCGACCAGGCCCACGCGACGATCCCGGCGAAACACAGGAACGAGAGCACGGTGACCACGATGCGGAGGTCGTTGACGTCCATCTGGAAACCTTTCACTTGAGGGTGGTGCCGAGCACCTGCAGGTAGGCGACGAGCGCGTCGAGCTCGGTCTTGTCCTTCACGGCCGCGCCGGCCTCGGCGATCTCGGCGTCGGTGTACGGCACGCCCACGGTGCGCAACGCGCGCAGCTTCGGTGCCATGTCGGCCGGGTCCACCTTGGCCTTCTCGAGCCAGGGGTAGGCCGGCATGTTCGACTCGGGCACGAGGTCGCGCGGGTTGATCAGGTGGATGCGGTGCCAGTCGTCGCTGTACTTGCCGCCCACGCGGTGCAGGTCGGGTCCGGTGCGCTTGCTGCCCCACTGGAACGGGTGGTCGTAGACGAACTCGCCCGCGGTGGAGAAGTGGCCGTAGCGCAGCGTCTCGGCGCGGAACGGGCGGATCATCTGCGAGTGGCAGTTGTAGCAACCCTCGCGCAGGTAGACGTCGCGCCCGGCCAGCTGCAGCGCGGTGTAGGGCTTCAGGCCCTCGGCCGGCTGCGTGGTGGAACGCTGGAAGAACAGCGGCACGATCTCGACGATGCCGCCGACCGCGACCACCAGCACGATGAGCACGATCATCAGCAGGTTGTTGGTCTCGATCTTCTCGTGGCTGAAGAAGCCTGGATTCTTGGTGTTGGATGCCATGGTGGTTGTCCGGTGGAATCAGGCGGGCACGGCGACGGGCTGCGGCGCCGCCACGGAGCGCGGCGAGCGCGCGGTCATCACCACGTTCCACGCCATGATCAGCATCCCGGCGAGGTACAGCAGGCCGCCGCACAGGCGCACCACGTAGAACGGGAAGGTGGCCTTGACGCTTTCGACGAAGGTGTAGACGAGGGTGCCGTCCGGGTTCACCGCACGCCACATCAGGCCCTGCATGACGCCGGCGATCCACATCGCCGCGATGTAGAGCACGATGCCCACGGTGGCCACCCAGAAGTGCAGCTCGATGGCCGGCACGCTGAACATCTTCGTCTTGCCGAACATGCGCGGCGTCAGGTAGTACAGCGTGCCCATCGAGATCAGGCCCACCCAGCCGAGCGCGCCGGCGTGCACGTGGCCCACGGTCCAGTCGGTGTAGTGGCTGAGGGCGTTGACGGTCTTGATCGACATCATCGGGCCCTCGAACGTGGCCATGCCGTAGAACGACAGCGCGACGATCAGGAACTTCAGGATGGGGTCGTCCCGCAACTTGTGCCAGGCGCCGCTCAGGGTCATGATCCCGTTGATCATCCCGCCCCAGCTCGGGGCCAGCAGCACCAGCGAGAAGACCATGCCGATGCTCTGCGCCCAGTCGGGCAGCGCGGTGTAGTGCAGGTGGTGCGGGCCCGCCCACATGTACGTGAAGATCAGCGCCCAGAAGTGCACGATCGACAGGCGGTACGAGTACACCGGCCGCTCGGCCTGCTTCGGGATGAAGTAGTACATCATCCCGAGGAAGCCCGCCGTCAGGAAGAAGCCCACGGCGTTGTGCCCGTACCACCACTGCACCATCGCGTCCTGCACGCCGGCGTAGGCCGAGTAGCTCTTCGTGAAGCTCACGGGGATGGCCGCCGAGTTGACGATGTGCAGCAGCGCGACGGCGAGGATGAAGCCACCGAAGAACCAGTTGGCCACGTAGATGTGGCGGATCTTCCGCACGCCGATCGTCCCGAAGAACGCGATCGCGTACGCCACCCACACCACCGCGATCAGCAGGTCGATGGGCCATTCGAGTTCGGCGTATTCCTTGCCCTGCGTCATGCCGAGCGGCAGCGAGATGGCCGCGGCCACGATGACGAGCTGCCAGCCCCAGAACGTGAAGTCGCCGAGCCAGCCGCCCCACAGGCGCGCCTGGCAGGTGCGCTGCACGACGTAGTAGCTGGACGCGAACAGCGCGCAACCGCCGAACGCGAAGATCACCGCGTTCGTGTGCAGCGGGCGCAGCCGACCGTAGCTGAGCCACGGGATGCCGAAGTTGAGCGAGGGCCAGGTCAGCTGCGCGGCGATCACCACGCCCACCAGCATCCCCACCACCCCCCAGAACACCGCGGCGAGCGTGAAATTGCGCACCACCCGGTCGTTGTAGATCGGCACCGGGCCGACCTTGTTCACTGCATGCGTCGCGTCGTTCATGGCGGACTTGTCCTCGTTTCAATCCTGGTTTTCATTGTCGAAACGCGGGTTCATTCGTGGCTTGACCGGGATCAAGCGCGTCGCATCCGGGCTCCTCGGCGATGGCACGCCAGCCCTCGCGTTCCAGGTCTTCGAACTGCCCGGCGTCGAGCGCCCAGGCGAAGAGGCCGATGAGGCCGAGCACGAGCAGCACCGCCATCGGCAGCAGCAGGTAGAGGGTGTCCATGGGAGCCTTTCAGCGGGCGAGCCGCAGCGCGTTGAGCACGACGACCAGGGAACTGAGCGCCATGCCGGCGCCCGCGGCCCACGGCGGCATCCAGCCGGCCAGCGCGAGCGGCACGCAGGTCAGGTTGTAGGCGGCGGCCCAGAACAGGTTCTGGCGCGTGACACGCGCCATGCGGCGCGCGAGCCCCAGCGCGTCGGGCACGGCCGACAGCCGGCTGCCCAGCACGACGAAGTCGGCCCGCTGCTGCGCGAGGGCGCTGCCATGCGCGAGCGCGAACGACACGTCGGCCCTCGCCAGCACCGGCCCGTCGTTGAGCCCGTCGCCCACCATCGTCACGCGGTGGCCCGAGGCCTGCAGGCGGGTGATGGCGGCGAGCTTGTCGTCCGGCGTGGCGCCGCCCGACACGTGGGCGATGCCCACGCGGGCCGCCACGCGCCGCGCGCTCGCCTCGGCGTCGCCCGACAGCAGGCGCACGTCCAGCCCCTGCCGCTGCAGCGATGCGACCGCGGCGGTGGCGTCGTCGCGCAGCATCTCGTCGAACGCGAACCGGGCGAACGGACCACCGGCCGGACCGCAGGCCACCTGGGGGCGGTCGTCGAGCGGGTCGGTGCCGACCCAGGCGGGTGCGCCGAGGCGCCAGATGCGGCCGTCCGGGTCCACCGCCTCGACGCCGAAGCCGGCCACCTCGCGCACGCGGGCCCAGGCCGGCGAGGCGGGAGGCAGCGCGGCGGCGAGTGCCGTCGACAGCGGGTGCCGCGACAGCGCCGCGAGCGAGGCGGCGCGGTCCCGCAGCCGGTCGTCCGGTGCCTCGACGGCGGCGAGGGTCAGGGTGTCGCGGGTGAGCGTGCCGGTCTTGTCGACACACGCGGTGTCCACGCCGGCCAGGGCCTCGATGGCCTCCAGCCGCTGCACGAGCACGCCCCGCTTCGCGAGCGCCGACGCCGCGGCGAGCCATGCGGCCGGGGCCGCGAGCGACAGCGCGCAAGGGCACGTCACGATCAGCACCGCCACGGCCACCGACACCGCCTGGGCCGGGTCCACGGCGCTCCATGCAGCCGCCGCCCCGGCCGCCAGCAGCAGCACGACCGCGAGGAAGGGGCCGGCGATGCGGTCGGCCAGGCGCGGCACGCCGGGGCGTTCGGCCAGCGCCCGCTCCAGCAGCCGCACGATGTGCCCGTGCCGGGTGTCGTCGCCCACCTTCGCGAGCCGCACCACCACCGGGCCGGCGACGTTGAGGCTGCCGCCGAGCACGGGGTCGCCCACGCCGCGGTCCACCGGGCGAGACTCGCCCGTCAGCAACGACTCGTCGGCCTGCACATGCCCTTCGAGCACCACGCCGTCACCGGGAAAGGCCTGGCCCGCGGCGATGCGCACGCGGTCGCCGGGCGCGAGGCGGGCCACGGCCACCATCGCCGCCGAGCCGTCGTCGGCCAGCCGCTCCACCGCGTCGGGCAGCCGGTGCAGCAGGCCCTCCAGCGTCTCGGTGGCCCGGTGGCGCGCGCGGCGCTCCAGCCAGCGGCCGGCGAGCAGGAAGGTCGCGAACATCGCCAGCGAATCGAGGTACGGCTCGCGGCCGAACGGCCCCGCCGGATCGAACGTGGACGCGGTGCCGGCGACGAAGGTGATGGCCATGCCGAGCGCGACGGGCACGTCCATGCCGATGCGCTGCTGGCGCAGCGCGGCCCAGGCGCCACGGAAGAACGGTCCGCACGAGAACACGACCACCGGCAATGTCAGCACCCAGGCGCTCCAGCGCAGCAGCGCGAGCTGGTCGGGCGGGATCTCGCCGGGCGCGGCCACGTAGACCGGCGCCGTCAGCATCATGACCTGCATCATGCAGAAGGCGGCCACGAACAGCTGCCACAGCGCCTGGCGTGCCTCTCGCCGGCGGGCGGTGCGCGCGGCTTCGTGGGTGGCGGGGAGCGCGTCATAGCCGGCCCGGCGCACCGCGTCGACGAGGGCCGACGCGCTCGTGCGTCCCGGCTCCCAGTGCACCTTCGCGCGGGCCGAGGCCGAGTGCACCTCCGCGCGCACCACGCCGGGCACGGACCGCAACGCGGCCTCGATGATCCCGGCGCACGCGGCACAGTGCATGCCCTGCACCGCGAACACCGACCGCGCCTCGCGCGTGCCGTCCGCGCGGGCCAGCCATTCGGTGTGGCCGGCGAGTGCCGCGTCGTCGTCGAGCGCCGCGCGTTCGGCCGGGGCCAGCGCCGGGAGCGCGGCGGCCGGTGTCAGCACGGCACCTCCGCGCGCACCGTGACGGCGAGCGCCTCGGGATCGACGATGCGGATGTCGCGCTGGTTGACCTCGATCCACCCCTTGGACTGGAAGGCCGAGAACGCGCGGCTCACGGTCTCGAGCGTGAGGCCGAGGAAGCTGCCGATCTCGGCGCGGGTCATGCGCAGCACGAACGACGAGCCGGAGAAGCCGCGGGCCTGCAGCCGCTCGGCCAGGTCCAGCAGGAACGCGGCCACGCGGGTGTCGGCGCGCAGCCGGCCCGGCAGGCGTTCGGGATGGTCGCGTGCGATCTCGCGGGCCAGCAGCCGGTGGAACTGCCGCTGCAGTGGCGGCGAATCGCGCAGCAGCGCCATCAGCGGGGGGTACGGGATCACGCACACCTGCGAGTCCTCGAGCGCCAGCGCGTCGCCGAGGTGGCGATCGTCGCCGAGGCCCTCCAGGCCCACGAGGTCGCCGGACATGCGGAACCCCGTGATCCATTCGTGCCCGTCGGCCCCCACGGTGCGCGTCTTGAAGAAGCCGGTGCGCACCGCGAACACCGCGTGGAAGGTGTCGCCGTGGCGGAACAGCGCCTCGCCCCGCGCCACCGCCTGGCGGTAGGCCACCATCTCGCCGGCGTCATCCAGCTCCTCGGCCGACAGCCCGAGCGGCAGGCACAGCTCGCGCAGGCTGCAGCCGGCGCAGACGGAGGTTTGCTCGGCCGTTTCGGCCGCGGTGATGGGGATCAGACGCATGGTCGGTTTCGTTGCGGAAGTGACACAGGGATTGTTTGAGGCACCTCGCCTCCGGACCTTGCGCCAGATCAAGCCCGCGCCCGCCACTCGACCCCACAGTGGCGCCATGAGCTCGACCCCCATCCCCCTGCCGGCCCGTCTCGACACGAACGGTCCCCGCTACACCTCGTACCC
Organism: Piscinibacter gummiphilus; assembly: GCF_002116905.1. NCBI lineage: Bacteria > Pseudomonadati > Pseudomonadota > Betaproteobacteria > Burkholderiales > Sphaerotilaceae > Rhizobacter > Rhizobacter gummiphilus. The sequence continues at coordinate 886,705 of NZ_CP015118.1, read as the reverse complement.
CACCGCCGACCGCTTCACGCCGGCGTTCGGGGCGGCCGACCTGCGCTTGGCGCTGGCGCGGCGACGACCGGGGCCGCTCTCGGTGTACGTGCACATCCCGTTCTGCGAGTCGGTCTGCTACTACTGCGCGTGCAACAAGATCGTCACCAAGCACCACGACCGCGCGGGCCCGTACCTGGACCTGCTCGCGAAGGAGATCGCGCTGTACGGCGACGCCCTCGGCGGCCCGCAACCGGTCACGCAACTGCACCTGGGCGGCGGCACGCCCACCTTCCTGTCGGACACCGAGCTGTCGCGCCTCATGACGATGATCAAGGCCACGTTCCCGCTGGCCGACGACGCCGAGGTGTCCATCGAGGTGGACCCGCGCACCGCGGACGCCGATCGCCTCGCGTTCCTGCGCGAGCTGGGCTTCAACCGCCTGAGCTTCGGCGTGCAGGACTTCGACCCGGCCGTGCAGCAGGCCGTGCACCGCGAGCAGTCGTTCCTGTCGGTGGCCGCGCTGATCCATGCGGCGCGCTCGCTCGGCTTCGTGTCGACCAACGTCGACCTGATCCACGGCCTGCCCCGCCAGACGCCCGAGTCGTTCGCGCGCACGCTGGGCCAGGTCACCGCGCTGCACCCGGACCGCATCGCGCTCTATGCCTACGCCCACCTGCCCGAGCGGTTCAAGCCGCAGCGTCGCATCGTCCCGGCCGAACTGCCCGATGGCACCGCGCGGCTCGCGATGGTGCGCGAGGCGCGCCGCGTCTTCGGCGACCACGGCTACGAGCTGATCGGCATGGACCACTTCGCGCTTGCCGGCGACAGCCTCGCCGTCGCCAAGCGCGAAGGCCGGCTGCACCGCAACTTCCAGGGCTACAGCACGCAGCCCGACTGCGACCTCGTCGGGCTCGGGGTCTCGGCCATCGGCCGCATCGGTCCCACCTACGCCCAGAACGCCAAGACCCTGCCCGAGTACCACGCGGCGCTGGACCGAGGCGAACTGCCCATCGAACGTGGCTGTGCACTGGACGCCGACGACCTCGCCCGCCGCGACGCGATCATGGCGCTGATGTGCCGCGGCCGCCTCGACCACGCCGAGTTCGAGCGCGCCCACGGGGGCGTGTTCACCGAACGGTTCGCGACCGAACTGGCCGACCTCGCGCCGCTGGCCGGCATGGGCCTCGTCGAACTCGACCCCGACGCCGTGGTGGTGACCCCGGCCGGCTGGCAGGTGGTGCGCGCCGTCGCGATGGTGTTCGACGCCCACCTGCGCACCGCCCGGACCACGGCCCGCTACTCGCGCATCGCCTGAGCGACAGGACGATGAAAGGCCTTCGGTAAACCACGTGGTTGTGTTTTTGGGCGCCCGCGCTTAAGCTGGTCGTCCCATCAGCACACCCACGAGGAGTTCGCCATGGCCACCACGCTGGATCCGTACCTGACCTTCAACGGCAACGCCTCGGAGGCGATGCACTTCTACGCCAAGGTGCTCGGCGGCAAGGTCGAGTACGAGCAGAAGTTCGACGGCTCGCCTGGCTGCCAGAACATGTCGAAGGAACACCTGCAGCAGACGATGCACATCTCGGTGAGCCTCGGCAACGACCACCGCCTGATGGCGTCCGACTCCGGCGGCATGCCCTTCCACGGCCGCCACGGCATCACCCTCGCGCTGATGTACGAATCGGTGGAGGAAGGCACGCGCATCTTCAACGCGCTGGCCGAGGGCGGCAAGGTCACGATGGCGCTCGAGCAGACCTTCTGGGTCGAGCGCTTCGGCATGCTGGAAGACAAGTACGGCACGGCGTGGATGATGAACTGCGGCAAGTCGATGCTGCCGGCCCAGCCATGATCCAGCAGCTCTTCTTCAACCTCCCCGTCGCCGACCTGCCGAGGTCGATGGCGTTCTTCTCGGCCCTCGGATTTTCCGCCGACCCGCGGTTCGCCGGCGACGGCGGCGGGTGCATCGTCGTCAACGACACGATCCGCGTGATGCTGCTGTCCCACGCCCGGTTCCGCGACTTCACGCCGAAGGAGGTGTGCGACACGTCCAGGGCCGTCGAGGTGCTGATCTCGCTCGCCTGCGACACCCGCGAGCGGGTCGACGACCTCGTCGCGCGGGCGCTGGCCGCCGGGGGAACGACCTATGACGAGCCCGAGGACCTGGGCTTCATGTACTCGCACAGCTTCGTCGACCCGGACGGGCACGGGTGGGGCGTGCTCCACATGGCCCCCACGCCGGCCTGACCCCGCGCCGGGTCCCGGCAGTTGCCGAAACCCGCCGCCACCCAGTAGCATCCGCCCCACAACAACCCGACCAGGGACGGAGGACGGCATGTTCAAGTACATCGGCATCGCGGTGGTGGTGGTCATCGCCGCGGTGCTCGCGCTCGCGGCCACGCGGCCGGACACCTTCCGCGTCGAGCGGTCCACCACCATCAAGGCGCCGCCCGAGAAGGTGTATGCGCTGATCGAAGACTTCCACCAGTGGCAGCAATGGTCGCCCTGGGAGCGCCTGGATCCCGCGATGAAGCGCCAGCACGGGGGCGCGCCGAAGGGCAAGGGTGCGCTCTACGGCTGGGAGGGCAACAAGGAGGTGGGCAAGGGCCAGATGGAGATCACCGAGGCCACGCTGCCGTCGCGCGTGGTGATCAAGCTGGACTTCCTCGCGCCCTTCGAGGCCCACAACACCGCCGAGTTCGTGCTGGTGCCGCGGGGCGACGCCACCACGGTCACCTGGGCCATGTCCGGCCCGAACTTGTTCATCGGCAAGGTGATGAGCCTCTTCGCCAGCATGGACAGCCTCGTCGGCAAGGACTTCGAGCGCGGTCTCGCGAACCTGAAGGCCGTGGCCGAGAAGTAGGCGCGGCCCGGTCCTACACGCGCGACCCGGCGACGGCCGCATCCTCGATGGATCGACCACCGTCAGAGGAAGCGCCATGGCCCACCCCGCACCCGACCACCGCAAGGAAGGCGACCGGGTCCCCGACGTCTCGTTCCGCGTGCGCCGCGACAACGACTGGACCACCCTCCACGGCCGGCAACTGTTCGAAGGCCGCAACGTCGTCGTCTTCTCGCTGCCCGGTGCGTTCACGCCCACCTGCTCGTCCACCCACCTGCCCCGCTACGACCAGCTGGCGCCGGTGTTCCGCCAGCACGGCATCGACGACGTGGTGTGCCTGTCCGTCAACGATCCCTTCGTCATGGATGAGTGGGCGCGCGACCAGCACTGCGACAACCTGACGATGCTGCCGGACGGCAATGCCGAGTTCACCCGCCAGATGGGCCTGCTCGTCGACAAGCGCGACCTGAACTTCGGCGACCGCTCGTGGCGCTACTCGATGCTCGTGCGCGACGGCGTCATCGAGAAGATGTTCATCGAGCCCGACAAGGAAGGCGACCCGTTCGAGGTGTCCGACGCCGACACCATGCTGAACTACCTCGCCCCCGAGGCGAAGACCCCGGACGCCGTGGCGATGCTGTCCCGCGAGGGCTGCCCGTTCTGCGCGAAGGCGAAGAAGATGCTGGCCGAGGCGAAGGTCCCCTTCGTCGACGTGCCGCTCGACGCCACCATCCGTTCGAAGGCCCTCAGCGCCATCGCGGGCCAGGCGACGGTGCCGCAGGTGTTCGTCAACGGCACGCGCATCGGTGGCTCCGAAGACCTCGAACGCTGGCTCGCCGCCCGCGCGGTCGCCTGACAGCGGATCGCTGAAACGTCCTACGTCCGGCGCCATCGTGCAGTCGCACGATGGTCCCCCGCACGCTTGGGAGAACGGTCATGCCGAGAGTCATCTGGAAAGGGGCCATCAGCTTCGGGCTCGTGCACGTGCCGGTGGCGCTGTACCCCGCGTCGACCGAATCCGGCATCGACTTCGACTGGCTCGACAAGCGCTCGATGGACCCCGTCGGCTACAAGCGCGTGAACAAGCGCACCGGCAAGGAGATCGACAAGGCGAACATCGTCAAGGGCGTGAAGCAGCCCGACGGCGACTACGTGATCCTGAGCGACGACGAGATCAAGGCCGCGTACCCGAAGACGATGCAGACCATCGAGATCGAGACCTTCGTGCAGGCCACCGAGATCCCGTTCGTGCACCTGGAACGTCCCTACTACCTGGAGCCGCTCGCCAAGGGCGAGAAGGTCTACGCGCTGCTGCGCGAGGCGATGCTGGCGCAGGGCGTGGTCGGCATCGCGCGGGTCGTCATGCACACCAAGGAACACCTCGCCGCGCTGATCCCGGCGGGCCCCGCGCTGATGCTCAACACGCTGCGGTGGGCCAAGGACATCCGCGACATCGAGGACCTGAAGCTGCCCGCCGCCGGCAAATCGGCCGCGCACCTGAAGGACAGCGAACTCAAGATGGCCGCGCAACTGGTGGCCGACATGACCGACACCTGGCAGGCCGACCGCTACGAGGACCACTTCGCCGAAGCGGTGCACGCGCTGATCGCTCAGCGGGTGAAGGCCGGCAAGACCGAGAAGGTGACGCCGCTCGAGGAGGCCGGCCCCGCCGCGTCCACCAACGTGGTCGACCTCACCGCGCTGCTCAAGCAGAGCCTGGGCGGACGGCGCGGCGCCGCGGCGAACGAGCCGGCCGCCAAGGCCGCGAAACCCGCGGCGAGGAAGGCCCCCGCGAAAAAGACGACCGCGGCCCGCAAGCGGGCCTGACCGCCGATGCCGGCCACGCACACCGACCCGCTCGGCCGCTACTGGGCCAAGCGCGACTTCTCGAAAACGCCCGAACCGCGCGGCGTGCGGGCCAAGGCCGGCAAGGCGCTGTCGTTCGTGGTCCAGAAACACGACGCCACCCGCCTGCACTACGACTTCCGCCTCGAACTCGACGGCGTGCTGCTGTCGTGGGCGGTGCCGAAGGGCCCGTCGTACGACCCCGCGGACAAGCGCATGGCGGTCCGCACCGAGGACCACCCGATGTCGTACGCCGACTTCGAGGGCACGATCCCGCCCGGCCAGTACGGCGCGGGCCACGTGATCGTGTGGGACCGCGGCACGTGGACTCCGCACGGCGACCCGCGCGCGAGCCTTGCGGCCGGCAAGCTGTCGTTCGAACTGCAGGGCGAGAAGCTCGAAGGCGTGTGGGAACTGGTGCGGCTGAAACGGCCCGACGAAAGCAAGGAAACCTGGCTGCTTTTCAAGAAGCGCGACGAACACGCGCGCCCGCACGCCGACTACGACGTGGTGATCGCGAAGCCCGACAGCGTCATGACGTCGAAGCCGCCCGCGTCCACCGCTCGCAAGAAGGCGCCGAAGCGCGCCCCCCTGCCCGAGACGATGTCTCCGCAACTGGCCACGCTCGCCACCGGCGTGCCGTCGTCCGGCACCTGGTCGTACGAACTGAAGTACGACGGCTACCGCGTGATGACCCGTTTCGAGCGCGGGGTGCCGAAGCTCGTGACTCGTGGCGGCCACGACTGGACCGCGCGGCTGCCCGAGCTGTCGGCCGCGCTGCGCGAACTCGGCGTGAAGAGCGGCTGGCTCGACGGCGAGCTGGTGGTGCTCAACGACAACGGCGTGCCCGACTTCAACGCGCTCCAGAACGCGTTCGACCGCCAGCGCACCGGGCGCATCGTCTACTTCCTGTTCGACGCCCCGTTCCTGGAAGGCCGCGACCTGCGCGAGGAGCCGCTCTCGGCGCGGCGTGCCGCACTGAAGGCCGTGCTCGACGAACGCGGCACCGACCGTGTGCGCTTCAGCCCCGACATCGATGCCGACCCCCACAGCATCCTCGCGTCCGCCTGCGCGATGAAGCTCGAAGGCGTGATCGCCAAGCGCACCGACGCGCCCTACGAGTCGCGCCGCAGCACCAGCTGGCTCAAGCTCAAGTGCCAGCAGCGGCAGGAGTTCGTGATCGTGGGGTTCACCGCGCGCAAGAACGTCGACGGCGAGATCGGCAGCCTGCTGCTGGCCGTGCACGACGCGTCGGGAACCCTCAAGCCCGTGGGCAGCGTGGGCACGGGCTGGGACACCGACACGTCGCGTGCGTTGTGGAAGGAACTGACCGCGATCGAGGCCTCGAAGGCCCCGTTCGAATCCGGCGGCCCCGCCAAACGCAGCCGCTGGTCACGCCGCCCCGGCGCCGTGGACCGTTGGGTGAAACCCACCCGCATCGCCGAGGTGAACTTCGGCGAGTGGACCCCGGACCAGCAGATCCGCCACGCCGTCTTCATCAGCCTGCGCACCGACAAGCCGGTGCACCAGATCACGCGGGAGAAGGCCGTGGATGCACCAGCCATCGTCAAGTCCTCCGTCAAGGTGTCGAACCCCGAACGGGTCATCGACCCGAGCACCGGCACCACCAAGCTCGACCTCGTGCGCTTCTACGAGGCCATCGCGCCACACCTGCTGCCGCACCTGAAGGGTCGGCCGGTGTCGCTGGTGCGCGGCCCCGAGGGCGTGGGCGGCGAGCTGTTCTTCCAGAAGCACCTGGGCAAGGTGCACATCGACGGCATCAAGGAGCTGCCGGTGTCGCGGTGGGAAGGCCACGAGCCGCTGATGGAGGTGAACACGGCGAAGGCGCTGGCCGCGTCCGCGCAGATGAACACCGTGGAGTTCCACACCTGGAACACGATGTCGCGCCACATCGGCAAACCCGACCGCATCGTGTTCGACGTGGACCCCGGCGAAGGTGTCGGGTGGGCGATGGTGCAGGAGGCCGCGATCCTCACGCGCGCGCTGCTGACCGAACTGGGCCTCGTGTCGTGGCTCAAGACCAGCGGCGGCAAGGGCCTGCACGTCGTGGTGCCCATCGCGCCCCGGCTCGACTGGGACACCGTCAAGGCGTTCTCGCGCGACGTGGTGGCCCACATGGCCCACCACATCCCCGAGCGCTTCGTCGTGAAGAGCGGCCCCGCCAACCGCGTGGGCAAGATCTTCATCGACTACCTGCGCAACGGCCACGGCGCCACCACCGCAGCGGCGTTCAGCGCCCGCGCACGGCCGGGGCTGGGGGTGTCGATGCCGATCTCGTGGGACGAACTGCCCGACGTGAAAAGCGGCAGCCAGTGGACCGTGGCGAACACGCTCGACCACCTGTCGTTCCGCAAGGTCGACCCGTGGGCCGACTACGCCGGAACGAAACAGGCGCTCGCAGCCGCCATCAGGAAGCTCGAGAAGGCTCAGCGCGCCGTGTAGCCGCCGTCCACCGCGAGCGGATGCCCCAGCACGAAGGCCGCGTCGTCCGAGCTGAGGAACACCACCGCGCGGGCGATCTCGTCCGCTTCGCCCAGCCGCCCGATGGGGTGCGCCTGGTCGATGTACTGCTGCCGCCGCGGCTCGCGCGCGATGGCACGTTCGGTCATCTCGGTGCGGATGATGCCGGGGCACACCGCGTTGACGCGGATGCCCTTGCGGCCGTACTCGAGCCCCGCCGACTTCGTCATGCCCACCACCGCGTGTTTGGTGGCGCCGTAGATGGGCTGCCGCGGCGCGCCGATCAGTCCGCCCACCGAGGCCGTGTTGACGATGGCGCCGCCGTGGCCCTGCCTGAGCATCTGCGTGATCTCGTGTTTCATGCAGAGCCACACGCCCTTCACGTTGACGTTCATCAGGTGGTCGAACATGGCCTCGTCGGTCTTGTGCAGCGGTTCGTGCTCCACCTCGATGCCCGCGTTGTTGAATGCGATGTCGAGGCGACCGAACCGGGCCACCACCTGCGCCACCATGGCCTCGACGTCCTCGCTGAGCGACACGTCCGCGGCCAGGCCGAGGGCCTCGCCGCCGGCAGCAACGATCTCGTCGGCGACGTCGCGCGCGGCAGCGCCGTCGAGGTCGGCCACAGCCACCTTGGCGCCCTCGCGCATGTAGGCGAGCGCGGTGGCGCGGCCGATGCCGCCGGCGCCGCCGGTCACCAGCGCGATCTTCCCTTCGAGCTTGCGGCTCATCGGGTCAGGCCAGCGACGGGTAGTCGACGTAGCCGTGCGGGCCGCGGCCGCCGTACAGCGGCGCATCGGCGAAGGGCTCGTTCAGCGGCTTGTTCTCCTTGAAGCGGCGCGGCAGGTCGGGCGTGGTGATCATCGGGCGGCCGAACGACACCAGGTCGGCGCGGCCGCTGGCGATGGCCTCCACCGCCATCTCCTTCGTGTAGCCGTTGTTGACCATCCAGACGCCCGAGTACAGGCGGCGCACCGCCTCGTAGTCGAACGGGGCGTTGTCGCGCGGGCCGCCGGTGTAGCCCTCGACGACGTGGATGTAGACCGGGTGCAGCTTCTCCAGCTCGCGCACCACGTGCTCGAACAACGGCTGCGGGTTGCTCTCCGACGAATCGTTGACGGGCGAGACCGGCGACAGGCGGATCGCCGTGCGGTCGGCGCCGATCTCGGCCACCACGGCGGCCATCACTTCGAGCAGGAAGCGGGCACGGTTCTCGATGCTGCCGCCGTACGGGTCGGTGCGGTGGTTGGAGCCGTCGCGCAGGAAGGCGTCCACGAGGTAGCCGTGGGCGCCGTGGATCTCGACCCCGTCGAAGCCGGCCTCGATGGCGTTGGCCGCGGCCGTGCGGAAGTCGTTCACCACACCGGCGATCTCCTCGGTGGCCAGCGCACGCGGCACCGAGGTCTCGACGTGGCCCTGGCCCACGATGAAGGTCTTGGCCTTGGCGACGAGGGCCGACGGCGCGACCGGCGACTGGTTGCCGGGCTGGAAGTGCGTGTGCGAGATGCGGCCGGTGTGCCACAGCTGCAAGAAGATGCGGCCGCCCTTGGCGTGCACGGCGTCGGTGACCTTCTTCCAGCCGGCGATCTGCTCCGGCGTGTGCACGCCCGGCGTGGCGTTGTAGCCCTGCGCCGTCTCGGACACCTGGGTGGCCTCCGCGATGATCAGGCCCACGCTGGCCCGCTGGCTGTAGTAGTCGGTGGCCATGTCCGCGGGCAGGTTGCCATCGGCCGCGCGGTTGCGCGTCAGCGGCGCCATGGCCATGCGGTTGGCGAGCTGGATGCGGCCCAGCTGCAGGGGCTGGAACAGTGCGTCGGTCAGGAAGGAGTCGGTCTTGGCGTTCATGGGCGGGATGTCGTGGGTGGGTAGATTCGGTCGAGCACGAGGGCGACGCTGTCGCGCAGGGGTTGCACGGAACGTTCGACCTTCATGCGGAGAAGGGCGCCCTCCCACACGCTCCAGGTGAGCGCGGAGAGTTCGATGGGATCGAGGTCGTTGCGGATCTGGCCGGCGGACTGGCCGGCGGCGATCAGGCCGGCGAGCCGCTGCCGCCACGCGAGCTGCGCGGCCAGCAGGTTCTGGCGACACGGTTCGCTGGACACGGCGATCTCGGCGGCGAAGTTCCCGATCAGGCAGCCCGCGGGCGACTCGGCGAGGCGGTCGTGGTACCGCAACATCTTCGCGAAGACGTGGCGGATGGCCGCCATGGGGTCGGCCGGGGCGTCGCCCATCATGCGTTCCCACGACGCCTGCATCAGCTCGGCGTACCGCTGCACCACCCCGGCCGCGAAGGCTTCCTTGCTGGCAAAGTGGTTGTAGAACGAGCCCTTCGGTACCCGCGCGTGGTCGGTCAGCTGCTGGATGCCGGTGGCGTTGTAACCCTGGTTCAGGAACAGGTCGAGCCCGGCGGCGAGCAGGCGCTCGGGGATGTCGGTGGGGTCGGCGGTGCGGGGCATGGCTGGAATAATATGACCAGTCGTCTTGAAACGTCAACCGAGGGTGGACCCGGGGGCGTTCCGGGGGGCCGAAAGGCGGGCGCCATGGTTGCGAAAGGTTCGACCCAGAAGGGCCCTCCCTGGACGACACTGAACGTGTCCGACTGCCGAATACTTCTCGGTGCGAGCGGCGTGGCTACCCGAAGCCGAGCATTAGAATTTTTGAGGAACTCAGCGGGCCTCCCCTCCCCTCGGCCGGTCACATCGGGCAAGGGCGGCAATCCGCGCGGAGTGGCAATGCGTGCTGCCCGTGCGGGGTCGCGGCGATGGTGTGCCAGTCCGAGAACAACCTCGCTCCTGGTCTACATCCAATATGAACTCTTCGATCGCCTCCGGCTTGCTGAACGCTGCACGAGCACAAGGCCAACCCTTTCGCCACTGGCTGCTGGCCTTGCTGCTGGGCTGCTGCATGACCGCACTGTCTGCATGCGGCTGGGACGATTCCGACGGCGCCGCCGACCCGGGTTCCGGCCAGCCCGGCGATCCGCCCGCGCAACTCACGCCGCCTGCAGGTCTGACCTACGCGATGACTTCCGCCGTCTACGAGGTCGGCCAATCCATCGTGCCGAACCAGCCCAACGCCAGCGGCGGGGCCGTCGCGCGCTACGGCATCGCGCCGCCGCTGCCGGCCGGCCTCGTTCTCGATTCCCTCACGGGCCTCATCAGCGGCACGCCGAGCGCCGTCGCCGCACAAGCCGCCTACGTGGTCACGGCCGAGAACGCCGCGGGCAGCACCACGGCCCGCGTGGACATCGAAGTGCGACAGACGCCCGCGATGCCGGCCGGGCTGACCTACCGCGAAACCGCCGTGGTCTACACCGTGGGCGAAGCCATCGCCCCGAATGCGCCCGCCAGCAGCGGCGGCCCGATTGCCACCTACACCATTGCGCCGACCCTGCCCGCAGGGCTGTCGCTCGACGCGCAAACCGGGGTTGTCAGCGGCACACCGACCGCCGTGACCGCACAGACTTCCCATACGGTCACCGGCACCAACGCCGCGGGCTCGACCGACGTCGCATTGCACATCACGGTCAAGGCGGCGCTGGTCGCGCCGGCCAGTCTCGTCTACAGCGCACCCAAGGTGCTGTATGTCGCAACGGAAGCCATCGTTCCCAACGCCGCGCAGACGACTGGCGGACCGGTCACCACCTTCACGGTGGCGCCGGCGTTGCCGGCGGGCCTGAGCCTCAACGCGCAGACCGGCGCCATCACCGGCACGCCGGCAGCGCCGCAGTCGCTGGCGGCCTACACCGTCACTGCCGTCAACGCTGCGGGCTCGGTGCAGGCGCAGGTGCAGATCGCCACCACCGCGCGCGGCAGCTGGGCCCCCGCCACCACCATCGCGCCCGCCAGGCACTATTTCGCGCTGACGCGCCTGAACGACGGCAAGGTGCTCGCCACGGGCGGCTACACGGCGGGAGGCGTCACCAGCTCGGCCGCACTCTACGATCCGGCGACGGGCACCTGGGCTCCGACCGCTTCGATGCTGGCCGCGCGCAATGGCCACACGGCCACACTGCTCCTGGACGGCAGGGTGCTGGTGGCCGGCGGCAGCGACACGGCGCGCAACGGCGTGCTGCTGACGGAAATCTTCGATCCTGTCGCCAACACCTGGACGGCAACGGGCAGCATCGCGGAGCCGCGCGAATGGCATTCCGCAGCGCGGCTGCCCAACGGCAAGGTCCTGATCGTGGGCGGCCATACTTCGCAGCCCACGCTGAACTTCTCGCAGACCGCGGAACTGTACGATCCCGCCGTCGGCACCTGGACGACCGCGGCGACGCCATTGACAACCCCCCGAAGCCAGCACGCGATGGAATTGCTGCCTGGCGGCAACGCCGTGCTGGTGATCGGCGGCGTCAACCGCAATGGCTTCGTGACCACCGCCGAAGTATTCTCAGTCGACGGCACGTCCACGACGTCGATGCCGATCGGCATCCAGGGCAACCTCTTCCGCTCGGTCATGCTGGCCGACGGCAGCGTGCTGACGCTGGCGGATGGCAGTACCACCGCGTTGCGATTCCAACCGGCCACCTCGACGTGGACCACAAGCACCTTCGCCGCCACCCGCGCCCTGCCCACGCTCACCACCTTGGCCGATGGCCGTGTGCTGCTGGCCGGAGGCGGCAACCTGAACACGGCCGAGGTCTTCCATCCCGATTTCGATGTCTGGACGACGGCGAGCCCGATGGCGACGGGTCGCAGGGCCGCGTCGGCGGTGTTGCTGAACGACGGCCGTGTGCTCACCGTGGGTGGCTTTTCCGGTTCAGGCGAAGTGGACGCCTCCGAGACCTACTTGCCCTGAGCCGATGCGGAGCGATGACGCCGACGCGAGGGCACGGTGACCGATCAGGGAGGATCCATCCGTCTGGATCTTCGCCGCCTTCACCCACCCCGGCCCTCCGCGCCAATTCCGCGCCGCTGTAGTCGGTCAGTTGCTGCGGATTCATGAACCCGGGGGCTGTGGAGTGGAGGGGGCTGTGGGGTCAGATCTCCGGCTGTGGGGTCAGATCTTGCCTTTCGCCTTCCATGGGTGCGGGAGGGAGGCAAAAGGCAAGACGTGACCCCACAGCGCGGGCCTTCAGCAGCGTCGTCTGCAGCTCGACGCCGTCGAGGTCGAGCACGAAGGCGGTCGGGGCAACGGATGTCGCCGTCATGGGCCGATTGTCTTCGCCTGCGCAGACTCCAGGTAAACCCTGAGATCACGCCGGTCTCCCCTCGGAGGCCTCCGCGCCACCTTTGAATCGAATTCAACAATGCATTGAATTCTCGACCGATTCGACGGGCACCCCGTTCTTAAAGTCTCTTCACCGCGGCGTGTGCCGCTTCGACGCCAGGAGAGACTCATGAAGACGTATCGCATCGCCACGATCCCGGGTGACGGCATCGGCAAGGAAGTGGTGCCCGCGGGCCGCCAGGTGCTGGAGGCGCTGGCCGCCACGGGGGCCGGCTTCTCGTTCGAGTTCGAGGACTTCGGCTGGGGCGGCGACTGGTTCCGCGCCCACGGCGAGATGATGCCGGCCAACGGGCTCGACGCGCTGCGCGGCAAGGACGCCATCCTGTTCGGCTCGGCCGGCGACCCGCACATCCCCGACCACGTCACGCTGTGGGGCCTGCGCCTGAAGATCTGCCAGGGCTTCGACCAGTACGCCAACGTGCGCCCCACGCGCATCCTCCCCGGCATCGACGGCCCGCTCAAGCGCTGCAAGGCCGACGACCTGAACTGGGTCATCGTGCGCGAGAACTCCGAAGGCGAGTACTCGGGCGTGGGCGGCCGCGTGCACCAGGGCCACCCGATCGAGGCCGCCACCGACGTGTCGATCATGACGCGCACGGGCGTCGAGCGCATCCTGCGCTTCGCGTTCAAGCTCGCGCAGTCGCGCCCCCGCAAGCAACTCACCGTCATCACGAAGAGCAACGCCCAGCGCCACGCGATGGTGATGTGGGACGAGATCGCCGTGCAGGTCTCGCGCGACTTCCCCGACGTCACCTGGGACAAGGAACTGGTGGACGCCGCCACCGCGCGCATGGTCAACAAGCCGGCGACGCTCGACACCATCGTCGCGACGAACCTGCACGCCGACATCCTGAGCGACCTGGCCGCCGCGCTCGCGGGCAGCCTGGGCATCGCGCCCACCGGCAACATCGACCCGGAACGCCGCTACCCGTCGATGTTCGAGCCCATCCACGGCTCGGCCTTCGACATCATGGGCAAGGGCCTCGCCAACCCGGTGGGCACCTTCTGGTCCGTGGTGATGCTGCTCGAACACCTCGGCGAACACGCCGCGGCCGCCCGCGTGATGCAGGCCATCGAGGCCGTGACGGCCGACCCCTCGCTCCACACCCGCGACCTCGGCGGCACCGCGACGACCGCCCAGGTCACTGCCGCCGTGTGCGCCCGCCTGGCGGCCACGGCCAGCGACCGTCGCGCGGCCTGAATCGGCGGACATGCCGTTCAGCGTGGCGAGGACGACGAACCTGCTGCGCATCGCGCAGGCGTGAGGCCGGCCGGACGACCGCGACGCTGAACCGCGACTCGTTTCCATCAGGGTGATTCGTCGACCCCCATCGACGAAAGCGCCATACTCGCCCTCGCCCTGAACACGCGGGAGGTGATTGTGTCGATGCTCCATTGCATGAAACGCGACCTCGGGCGCCACGTTCGCCTGGCCGTCGCGGCCCTGGTGTTGTTGACGGGCTGCGGCAGCTCGGACAACGACGATCCCCCGATCCTGGAGCGGATGCTGGCCGAGCAGTTCGTGCCCGAGACGAGCCGCCTCGTCACGCTGCAGACCTTCCGCACCGATGACCCGCAGAGCGAGCAGCGGGCAGTCGACAACCTCGCGAGCGCACGCGACTACCTGAACGGGCTGGCCGAGACGTTCAACCGCGGGCAGCGCACGCTGAAGCTAGAACCGTTCGAGTGGCGCGGGGCGGCGGGCACGACCCCGACCCAATGGGTGTTCGGATTCCGCCTCGGCGACGGGCCGAAGAAGATCGCGATCCTGGCGCACCTGGACACGGTCCCCCCCGGCAATGCGGATTGGCGGCCGTTCGAGCCGCGCATCGAGACGCGCGACCACCGCGGCTCGCCCCAGTCCTTCCTGGTGGGCCGGGGGGCCGTGGACGACAAGGGCCCGGCCGTCCTCGGGTTCATCGTGATGCGGGCGCTGGCGAACCTCTACGACGGCACCCGCGCGCTCGACGGGCTGTCGATCGAACTGATCTTCGACACCTCCGAGGAGACCGACTTCTCGACCGCGTACTACTTCCAGCAGGTGGGCGAACCCGACTTCGGCATCGTCTTCGACGCGGCCTGGACGGTCCGCGCGGAGAAGGGGATCGAGCGGCCGGTCTTCACGCTGCCGCTCGGCGCGGCGCCGGGTACCGGCCTCTTCGTCGAAGCCTTCGACAGCGCCCCCGGGGCCACCAACCAGATCCCGGACACGGTGACCGCCCGCATCAACGGCGACAACGCCGCCGCGCTCGACCAGCTGGCGGCCAACGTGGCCGCGCTCTACCAGCAGTACGGATTCGATGATCCGCAGTATCGGCGCGCGCCGCTCGAAGTGTCGCGCGATGCGAACGCGGTGGTGCTCACCACGAAGGTCCTCGGCGCGCAACACGGGTCGGTGCCGGAGCAGAACCGCGCGGACGGGGCGAATCCGGTCGTCTCGCTCTCGAACTTCCTCGCCCACCTGGTGGACGACGGAACGCTCGTGCCGAACAACGTCGGGCGGATGCTCCAGTTCATGGCCTGGGGTTGGGGCACCACCGTGTTCGGCGAGAAGCACCCCGACCTGCTCGAACGCCACGACGAGGTCTTCGCCCAAGGCAACGGAACGACCTACGCGCTGACGCGTGTCACGACCAGTGCGCAGGACGTGGCGCTCCGGATCGACATCCGCTATGCCCTCGGCCACCACGGCACGGCATGGGACGGCCAGACCGAGGGGCTGTTGTCCGGCGGCAGCATCTTTCCCGATGCCTTCGGGCAACTGGTCGACCGCTTCCAGCGGGACCAGCCGGGCCAGGCCATCGCGGTGACGAGCACGAACGCCGCGGCACCCGACGTGCGAAATCCCCAGAGCCCGCTGTTCCAGCGGATCAGCAGCGCCTACGAGCGGGCGGTGGGCTCGCCGATGCCGCTGGCGGCCATCGGCGGGGGCACCGACGCCAAAGGGGTGGTCAACCTCGTCGCGGCCGGCCCGCTCTTCTCGCTGGCGTTCGGCCCGCCGATCAACTACCACGGCCTGGGCGAAGGCGCGCCGATCGAAGACCTGCGGCTCAGCGCGCGCATCCTGTACCAGATCATGCTGGGTGAGGTGGCCAACAAGACCGCGAAATAGCAAGGACGGGCCGCGTTTCCCACCCGACTCAATCCGCCTGGATCTTCGCCGCCTTGACCACCCCCGCCCACCGCGCCAGCTCCGCCCCGCTGTAGTCCGTCAGCTGCTGCGGGTTCATGAACTCCGCCGTCGCGCCGAGTTCGGTGGCCTTCTGCTTGAAGGCCGGCGTCGCCATCACCTTCGCGATCTCGGCCTGGAGCTTGTCGATCACGGGTTTCGGCGTCTTCACCGGTGCGAACACCGCGAACCACGACGTCGCGTCGAGCTTCGGCAGCCCCGCCTCGGCCGCGGTGGGCACGTTGGGCAACGACGGCACGCGGGCCTTGCCCGTGACAGCCAGCGCCCGCAGCTTGCCGGAATGGATGAACGGCATGAACGGTGGTGGCGTGCCGAACGTGAGGTCGACCTGCGAACCCAGCAGGTCCTGCAGTGCGGGACCGGTGCCCTTGTAGGGCACGTGGGTCATCTCGATGCCGGCCTGCTGCTCCAGCATCGCGCCGGTGACGTGCTGCAGCGACCCGTTCCCCGACGACGCGTAGGTCAGCTTGCCCGGATTCGCCTTCGCGTACGCGATCAGCTCGGCGAGCGTCTTCACCGGCAGTCCCTCGCGCACCACGATCACCTGCGGCGCCGCGAGCACGTTCGCCACGGCCTGGAAGTCCTTCGCCTCCCACGGCGTGTTCTTCACCACGTGCGGCGTGATGACGTGGTAGCCCGAGTACTGCATCAGCAGCGTGTACCCGTCGGGTTCGGCGCGCTTGACGGTCGACGCGGCGATGCCGCCGCTCGCCCCCGCGCGGTTGTCGACGACCACGGTCTGCCCGAGCGCCTTCCCGAGGGGCTCGGCCAGCATGCGGGCGGCGATGTCGGTCGTGCCGCCCGCGGCGCTCGACACGATCAGCGTGATTGGCTTGTTCGGCCAGGTGCCGTCGGCCATGGCCCCGCCGCCGCTGCAGGCGGCGAGGAGCAGGACGGCGATCCGGCGGCGTTGGAAGTTCGGCATGGTCAGCTTCTTTCGAGGGAGAGGTGCCGCTCGACGATGTCCTCCACCGCGGACGCCAGGTTCGCCTGGGCCGGCTCGCTGGCCCACGCGACGTGCGGTGTCACCAACAGGTTGGGAATTCCCTCGGCGAGCAGCGGGTGCGAGGGAGGAGGAGGTTCGGTGTCCAGCACGTCGAGGGCCGCGCCGCCCAGGGCCCCGGACCGCAGCGCGTGCACGAGCGCGGCCGCGTCCACGAGAGCGCCGCGACCCGTGTTGATCAGGGTGGCCGTCGGCTTCATCAAGGCCAGGCGACGCGCGTCGATCAGGTGCCGGGTTCGCGGCGTCAGCGGCACGTGGAGCGTCACGGCATCGGCCTCGGCCAGCAGGTCGTCGAGTTCGCGTTCGTCGTCCGCGGGCGGCCGGTTCGGCGACCGGGCGTACAGCACCCGCATCCCGAGGCCGCGGGCCAGCCGGGCGGTGGCTTCGCCGATGCGGCCTCGCCCCACGACACCCAGCAACGCGCCACCCACGCCGCGGATGGCGGGGCCGTGCCAGCAGAAGTGCGGCGAGGCCGACCACCGGCCGTCGACGGCCGCCTGCGCGTAGACCGCCAGCGACCGCCGCGACATCAGCAGCGCCGCGATCACGTGTTCGGCCACCGAGTCCGTGCCGTAGTCGGGCACGTTGCGCACGGCGATACCCAGCGCCTTCGCCGCATCGAGGTCGACGTTGTCGGTGCCGGCCGCGGCCACCACCACCAGCCCCAGCCGTGGCGCGTCATGCAGCTGCTCGCGGGTCAGGCGCACCTTGTTCGTGACGACCACGTCGGCCCGCGCGATGCGCGAAGCGACCTCCTCCGGCCGCGTGGTGTCGTGCGGTTCGTAGGCGACGGGTGTCGCGAAGCTCAGCGGCAGCGGCAGCGGCAGGCTGCCCGCATCGAGGAACACGACGGTGGGGATGCTCATGGCGCCGGCTCCGAGATTTCGATCAGGTTGAGGTCGGGGTCCCGCACGTACACCGAACGGATGCGCGACGTGGCGCCCGTGCGCATCACGGGTCCTTCGGCGATCGGGACACCGAGCGCCTCCAGACGCGCGATCACCGCGTCCAGCCGCACCGCCGCGATGAAGCAGAGGTCCAGCGCCCCCGGCACCGGCGTGTGCGCCTTCGGCTCGAACTCCCGGCCCTTGACGTGCAGGTTGATCTTCTGCGACCCGAACACAAAGGCCTTGCGTTCCACGGGCGGCGTACCGCCGACGAACGATTCGAGCCGCATGCCCAGCACCTCCGTGTAGAAGCGGACGCAGGCGGCTTCGTGCGCGGTCGTCAGCACGAGGTGGTCCAGGTGGTCGATCATGCGGACCTCGCCAGCGCCCGCTCGTGGATCGCCTCGAAGCCTTCGGGCGGTGCGTGCCGCGTCAACCGTTCCCCGGCGCGGGACAGCTGCGACGGCACGTCGTGGCCGATCAGCCCGGCCAGCTGGTGCGCCGCGCCGATCAGTGCCGGCACGGACAGCCCCGTGTCGTAGCCCATGCACTCGAGCATGTGCACCACGTCCTCCGTGGCCACGTTACCCGACGCACCCGGCGCGTAGGGGCAGCCGCCGATGCCGCCCAGCGACATGTCGAACTGTCGGATGCCGGCCTCGACCGCGGCGACCGTATTCACCAGCCCCATCGCGCGGGTATTGTGGAAGTGCGCGGTGAAGGCGAGCGACGGCTGGCGGCGCAGCGCCTTCTCGCAGACGTCCTGCACCTGCGTCGGGTACGCCATGCCCGTCGTGTCGCACAGCGTGATGCCCTGCGCCCCCGCCTCCGCGAAGCGGTCGATCCAGCCGAGCACGCCGTCGAGCGGCACCTCCCCCTCCATCGGGCAGCCGAAGACGCACGACAGCGACACGTTGACCGGCACCCGCGCGTCGCGCGCCAGCACCATCACGTCGAGCAGCTGGCGGAACGACTGGTCCCGCGTCATGCGCAGGTTGGCGAGGTTGTGCGTCTCGCTCGCCGACATGACGAGGTTGAACTCGTCCGTGTGGCATTCGAGGGCCCGCTCGCCGCCCCGCACGTTCGGCACGAGCGCGGTGTAGACGACACCGGGCGCACGCCGGATGCGGTGCATCACCGCCTCGGCGTCGCGCAGCGCCGGGATGGCCTGCGGCGACGTGAACGAGGTGACCTCGATCTTCGCGTAGCCGAGACTGCTCAGCGTGTCCACGAGCGCGACCTTGTCGTCGGTCTCGACGAAGCGGCATTCCGCCTGCAACCCGTCGCGCGTTCCCACTTCGTTGATGGCGAGCCGTCGCCCGTTGCCTGCCTGCATGGTGTCCTCTCCTTCCTGTCGGGGTCAGCCGCGTGCGGGCCAGCCGCGCGCGGAGACCACCTCCGCGGTGTGTTCGCCGAGGCGAGGCGCGGGCGACGCGATGCGCCCCGGCGTGGCGCTCAGCTTCGGCACGATGCCGGGCACCTTGAGCACCGAGCCGTCGGAGGTCACGGCCTCGACGATCATCTCGCGTGCCAGGTACTGCGGGTCGCGGGCGATGTCGTCCACGGCGTAGACCTTGCCGGCCGGCACCCCGGCCTCGTCGAGCACCGCGAGCACCTCTTCGAGCGGCTTCACCGCCGTCCACGCCTCGATGGCCGCGTCGATCTCGTCGACGCGGGCCACGCGGCCGTCGTTGCGGGCGAGCGCGGGATCGTTCTCGAGGTCGGGCCGCCCGATGGTGGCCATCAACCGCTTGAAGATGCTGTCGCCGTTGCCCGCGACGAGCGCGTACTTGCCGTCCGCGCAGCGGTACGCGTTGGTGGGCGCGATGCCGGGCAGCGCGCTGCCCGACCGCACGCGCACGGCGCCGAAGGCGTCGTACTCGGGCAGCAGGCTTTCCATCACGTTGAACACGCTTTCGTAGAGGGCCACGTCGACCACCTGGCCTTCGCCGCCGCGGGCGTCGCGGTGGTACAGCGCGGTGAGCACACCGATCACGCCGTGCAGCGCGGAGAGCGTGTCGCCGATGGAGATGCCGCAGCGCACCGGCACGCGGCCCGGCTCGCCCGTCAGGTGGCGCAGCCCGCCCATCGCCTCGCCCAGCACGCCGAAGCCCGGCTTGTGGCGGTACGGCCCGGTCTGCCCGTAGCCGGAGATGCGCAGCATGATCAGGCGCGGGTTCAGCGCGTGCAGCACGTCCCAGCCGATGCCCCACTTCTCGAGCGTGCCGGGCTTGAAATTCTCGATCACGACGTCCGCCTCGCGGGCGAGTTCGCGCACGAGCGACTGGCCCTCCTCGCTGCGCAGGTCGGCGGCCACCGAACGCTTGTTGCGCGATTGCACCTCCCACCACACCGACGTGCCGTCGCGCAGCATCCGCCACTTGCGCAGCGGATCGCCCACGTCCTGCGGCTCGACCTTGATCACGTCGGCCCCGAACTCGGCGAGCGTCTTGCCCGCGAAGGGGCCCGCGATCAGCTGCCCCAGTTCGATGACCTTGAGTCCCTTCAGTGCGTCCATGCCGGTTCCTCGTTGCATGGAACGGACTCTAGGCCGCGCCGGTCCGCCGCGGAATTGCCGAGTGGACAACGCCCCTTCGCGTTTCGCGAAGTCCGTAGAATTCCCTGGATGGACCGGTTGATCAATCCCGCGCGCATCGACTTCGTCACGCTGCGGCTGTTCTGCGCGGTCGCCGAATCCGGCAGCATCACGAAGGGCGCGCAGGCGTGCAACCTGGCGCTCTCCGCCGCGAGCCGCCGGCTGGCCGACTTCGAGAGCGCCTCGGGCACGCGGTTGCTGGAACGCTCCGCGCAAGGGGTGTCGCTGACCCCGGCCGGCCATGTGGCGATGCAGCATGCGCTGCGGCTCTTCCAGGGCTTCGAGCAGCTCAGCAGCGAACTCGGCGACTACTCCCGCGGCGTGCGCGGCCATGTGCGGCTGTGGGCCAACATGTCCTCGCTGACGGAGTACCTGCCCGAGCGCCTCGCCGCCTTCCTCGAGGCACAGCCCGACATCCGCGTCGAGGTCGAGGAGCAGCTCAGTGGCGAGACCGCCCGCGCGCTGGTGGACGGGCTGGCCGACATCGGCATCTTCGCCGACAACACCCCCACGCACGGGCTCGACGTCGAACGGTTCCAGGAGGACCGCCTCGCGGTGCTCTGCTCACGAAAGCACCCGCTGGCCCGGCGCCGGAAGGTGACGTACGCCGAATGCCTCGACCACGAGTTCGTCGGGCTCAACCGCGGCAGCTCGCTGCTGGAGCTGACCTCGCGGGCGGCGCAGTTGGCCGGCAAGGCGATGCAGCTGCGCGTTCAGGTCCGCAGCTTCGACGCGATGTGCCGCATGATCGAGGCCAACCTCGGCATCGGCGTGCTGCCCGTCGGGGTGTTGCGCACCCCGGTGCCGAAGTCGCTCGCGGTGATCGACCTGGACGAACCCTGGGCACACCGCCACCTGTTGCTCGGCATGGCCGCGGGGCGCGACCCGTCGCCCGCGGCCCTGCTGCTGCGAGATCACCTGCTCGCGTCGGCCCGCGTCAATCCAGCGTGACGTTCGCCGCCTTCACGAGCTTCGCGTAGCGCTCGGTGTCGGACTTGATCAGCTGCCCCATCTGCGCGGGCGAGTCCCCGATGGGCTCCGCACCGATCTCCTCCATGCGCTTGCGGAAGTCCGGCGACGCGATGATCTTCGTCATCTCGCTGCTCAGGCGCGCCACGATGTCCTTCGGCGTGGCCGCGGGCGCCAGCACGCCGAACCAGGTGCCGAGGTCGAAGCCCTTCAAGCCCTGTTCGTCGAGCGTGGGGACGTTCGGCAGCGCCGTGGAACGTTTCGCCGTGGTCACCGCGAGCGGGCGCAGCTTGCCGGCCTTGATGTGTGGCAGCACCGGCGTGATGGTGTCGAACGACATCGTGATCTGGCCGCCGATCAGGTCGGTGGTCAGCGGGCCGCTGCCCTTGTAGGGGATGTGCAGCAGTTCGGTCTGGGTGAGGGAGGCGAACTGCGTGCCGATCAGATGCTGGGCCGTGCCGTTGCCGTTGGAGCCGTACGTGAACTTGTCCTTCTTCGCGAGCGCGACCAGCGACTTCACGTCGGTCGCCTTCGTCGCTTCGCTGATCACGAGCACGTTGGGCACGAGGGCCACCGTGGTGATGGGCGCGAAGTCCTTCTCGAAGCTGTACGGCAGCTTCTTGTAGACGCTGGTGGCGATGGTGTGGTGCACCGCACCCATCAGCAGCGTGTAGCCATCGGGCTTCGACTTGGCGACGTAGTCGGCGCCGAGCGTGGCGCCCGCGCCCGGCTTGTTCTCCACGATGACCGTCTGGCCCAGCGACTGTCCGAGCTTCTCGCCCAGCGCACGCGCCAGCACGTCGGTGGTGCCGCCGGGCGGGAACGGCACGATCAGCGTCACCGGCTTCGTCGGATACGCCTGCGCGAACGCCTGGCCGGCCAGCACCAGCAGGGCCGCGGCGCCGAGGGTCTTCAGGGTGGGGGAACACGTCGTCGATCGCATCTCGCTCTCCAAGGGACTCAAGGGGATGGTCTGCACTCTATGGAGTGGACAGGTGCGCGATGCGGGCCTAGAGTCAACTCACTCTTAACCTGTTTTCAACAAACCATGCTGGTTTCCCCAGGCGCACAGCCTTCCGAACTAGGGTTCTTCTCTACCCTGGCCGCCGCCGGCAGCCTGAGCGCGGCGGCGCGCGAACTGGGCCTCACCACCGCCGCGGTGAGCAAGCGGCTGACGAACATGGAGGCCCGGCTGGGGGTCGCGCTGGTCGTGCGCACCACGCGCCGCATGAACCTCACGCCCGAGGGCGACCTGTACCTGATGCACGCGCGGCGCATCCTCTCCGAGATCGACGAGATGGAGCAGTTGCTCGGCAGCGCGAAGGGCCAGCCCACGGGGCTGCTGCGCGTGAACGCCACGCTCGGCTTCGGGCGCAGCTACCTCGCGCCGGTGGTCTCGCGCTTCGCGCGCGCGAACCCGTCGGTGGAGGTGCAGCTGCAGCTGTCGGTGAACCCGCCGCCGCTCAGCGACGACGCGTACGACGTCTGCATCCGCTTCGGCGAACCGCCCGACGCGCGGGTGGTGGCGCGGCGGCTCGCGGAGAACCGGCGGCTGCTGTGCGCGTCGCCGGCGTACCTCGCGGAGCATGGCACGCCCCGCTCGCCGTCGGACCTCACCCGCCACAACTGCATCGGCATCCGCCAGGGCGACGAAAGCTTCGGCGTGTGGAAGCTCACGAGCCGCCGCGGCGCCAACCAGCGCACCGAGTCCGTCAAGACCCGCGGCAGCCTGTCCACCAACGACGGCGAGATCGCCGTGAAGTGGGCGCTGGAAGGCCATGGCGTGCTGATGCGCGCCGAATGGGACGTGCGCCGCTACCTGCGCAGCGGCCGGCTCGTGGAGGTGCTGCCGCAGTACCGCACGCCCGACGCCGACATCTACGCGATCTACGCGCAACGCCACCAGCTGTCGCCGCGGGTGCGCGCGTTCGTGCGGTTCGTGGAGCTGGCCTTCGCGAAGGTCAGCGCCGACCACGAACCCTGACGCGGCCCGTCACGGACGCCACGCGGGCGTGGTGCGCGGGTTGACGTCGGTGGCCGCGCCCACGGTGGACGTGGCATCGACGAAGCCCGAACGGTTGCCCGCCGACAGGTTGAGCCCCGCGCCGCGGTACTCCACGTCGCCATGCAGGTTCAGCGTGCCCGACGCCTGCTGGTTCGCCTCGAAGAAGCCGAGCGGGTAGAAGGTGGTGCGCACCTGCGCCGAACCCGAGACCGTGAAGGCGCTGTTGGTGGCGCCCACCACACTCAGGCCACCCACGGTGCCGCCGGTGACCGAACCGTTGTAGACGATGGCCTGGTCCTCGATGCGGGCGGTGCCCGACGCGCGGCCATTCGGCAGGATGGTGGCGTACGGCCCCACGTACACGGTGGACGGCGTGCTCGACGGCGCGCAGCCGCCGCCGTTGCCGTGGCGCACGGTGCCCGACGGGCACGCGTCGCGCTGGCCGCCCTGGAAGCCTTGCGGCCAGGCGTTCGCCAGTTCGACCATGTATGCATGGCGCCGGATCGTGCCGTAGGCCTGGTCCCAGACGATGGTGTCGAACACCGACGGCGTGGCCGCCACCACGAGGAACAGCGGCTCGCCCGCGTTGACCTTGAAGGTGAGGTCGGCGTCGAGCCCCTTCTGCAGCGCGCTGTAGCGGGCCGACGTGAACTGCGTGTTCGTGGCGACGAGGCCCCAGCGGAAATCGGTGCCCGCCCCCGCCGCGTCGATGCCGCGGAACTTCACCGTCACGGTGGTGGCCCCGTTCTCCGGGAACAGCCGCACGACGTTGTAGCCGAAGCGCTGCGGTGACCCGAAGTACGGCGAGGTGAAGCGCCGGTTCGCCGCCCAGTTCGTGTCGAGCGCCTCCAGCGGCATCAGGCGGCGCAGCCGTTCGGGCCGGTCGGTGGCGGTGATGTTGCCGTAGCTCGTGCGGAAGGCCGCGGGCGTGGCGCGGTAGTCCCACACGACGTTGTGCATCGCCCAGTCGCCGATGAAGTCGTTGAGCTGCGCGAGGGTCCAGCCGCGGGACTTCTGGATGTTGGTGAGCGGGTCGGCCCCCGACGTGGTCCAGATCTGCGTGACCGCCTCGGGGCCGTGCTTGTCCTTCAGGTACTCCATGAACTGCCAGTTGCAGTACCGGTCGCGCGTGGACCCGAGGTACAGGTGCGGCGCGTTGGGCAGCATCTCGGAGCAGTGCACGTTGCCCTGGTACTCGGGTAGCTGGTGCGGCGTGAAGTTCGCGTGGCTCTCGAAGATCCAGCCGCAGGTGTTGGACTGGTTGCACGCCAGGCCGCCGTTGCTCGCGGCCCACGACTGCCAGCCGTGGGTGAACTCGTGCGTGAGGCCCCAGTGGTCCTTCAGCGCGGCGGGGGCGATCCACATGCCCAGGTGCAGCTTGCGCTGGCTGTCGGTCCAGGCTCCGCCGGTCAGGCCCCAGCCGGAGTGGATGTGGACCGCCGCCTTGATCTTGTCGGCCTGGTTGTGGAAAGGCTCGGGCATGAACAGGTTCGAGTCGAACAGGTTCAGCCAGACGGTGTTCTCGAGGGTCTCGGCGGCGAGGGTCAGGTCGGCGTCGGAGACCGCCTCGTCCGAATAGAACGCGAAGTGGGCCGACTCCTTCACGAGCACGAAGGCGGCCTGCTCGGGGTTCGGGCCGCCGGCGCGCCAGGTGCCGGGGGTCACCGCCGGCTTCGGCGTGGCGCCGGTGGGGGCCCAGGTCGTCACGGTCGTGCCGGCGTCGACGACGGCGGGGGCCGGTGCGGGGGCTGGCGCGGGTGCGGGTGCGGGCGCTGGCGCTGGCGCTGGCGCTGGCGCTGGCGCTGGGGCTGGGGCTGGGGCTGGGGCTGGGGCTGGGGCTGGGGCTGGGGCTGGAGATGGAGATGGTGCAGGCGCAGCCGTCGGCGGCGAAACCACATCGTTTCCGCTTCCACCGCCCCCACCACAGGCGGCGACCAGTGCGATCAGGGGCACGAGCACCGCGAGGCGGGTCGACGACGGGGCAGGAGCGCGGCGGAAGGCCATGGGCGATGAGTCCGGGGTCAGTGGGAGGAACCGCATCCCCTTCCGACTCCGCCCACGCCGCTGAAGGGTTGCAGCACGACGGCGCGCATGTTGCCTCGCGATCGGCCCCGGGGGGCACGGGCGATCAGGTAATTTCTGTAAGCGTGTTCAGCAATCCGGACACTCGCTGATCAAGTCGGCCCCCGTCTCCTCGTCGACCCCGCGGTCGATCACCGTGTGCCCCCGGCACGTGAGGCACAGCACGGCGGGCGCCTCCGCGAGCCCCTGCCAACAGGCGTCCTGCACCCGGCTTGGCGCCTCGTGCGCCGCGGCGGCCTCCGGCGTGGCCGCGTCGGCCCGCCAGGCTTCACCGTCCCAGCAGGTGAACGGACCACCGGGCCAGCGGCGGCGATAGACCCCCACGTGCACCGGGCGCACCGCCGGATCGAACCACGGCGTCGTCGTCATGCGGCGCCCTCCCCGGCCGGATGGGCCTGGGCCAGCGCCAGGGCGGACATCACCTCCTCGTCCTCCACCTGCGGGAAGCGGTCGTACCAGACGGCCACCGCATGGAACGGCTCGGGCATCTCGGCGCACACCACCGCGTCGCACACGCGGTGGACCCGCTCGCAGGCATCGCGCGAGGCCACGGGCAGCACGGCGACGATGCGCGCCGGGTGAAGCTGGCGCAGCGCCTCGGCGGCCACCCGCATCGTGGCGCCCGTGGCCGCGCCGTCGTCCACCAGCAGCACCGTGCGGCCGCGCACGTCGATCGGCGGGCGGTCGTCGCGGTAGGCGTGCTCGCGGCGCGCCAGTTCCTCGGCCTCGTCGGCCGTCACGGCATCCACCGTCTCGGGATGGATCTCGAGCGACGAGACGATGTCCTCGTTCAGCACCCGTGTGCCGCCACTCGCGATGGCGCCCATCGCCAGCTCGGGCTGGCCGGGCACCCCCAGCTTGCGCACGATGAACACATCGAGCGGCGCATCCAGCGCGCTGGCCAGTTCGGCCGCCACCGGCACCCCGCCGCGCGGCAGCGCGAGCACGGTGACGTCGGGGCGGTGGGCGAAGCGGGACAGCCGCTGCGCCAGGTCGCGCCCCGCGTGGCGACGGTCTTCGAAGGGGGCTCGGGTCATGACGGCAACTCCAGGCGGACAACACGTCCCCACGTGGCAATCCGCATGCCTCGTCAGCCCGCGCGCAGCAGCTCCCAGGGGTAGATGCCGCGGTCGTGGCCGTCGCGGAAGACCAGTTGCAGGGCGTACTGTCCGACCGGTTCCGCGCCCGCGAGTTCCGCGCCCTCGCCCGTCGGTGCCCGGCCGGCGAGCCGCAACGACCGGCAATCGCCGCAGCGGCAGGCCGCGCGCAGGCGCGAGGCCGGCCACTCGACGACGGCGTCGGGCCAGCGCACCGTCAACCGGCCCCGGCCGAGTTCGACCGCCTCGGGTGCGGCGGTCATCGCGCGATCCGCCCGAGCGCCAGGCGCGCGGCCTTGCGCACCTCGGGATCGGCATCGGCCGCGGCCACCTCCAGCGCCGGCACGCCGGCCGGGTCGCCCACCTCGCCGAGCGCGATGGCCGCCTCCTTGCGCAGGTTGGCGATCGGATGGGCGAGCGCCTCGGTCAGCTCGGGCAGCGCCGCGGGGTCCCGCAGGCGGCCGAGCGCCCGGGCGGCGCGCAGGCGCACCTGCCAGCGTTCGTCCGACATCGCGGCCTGGAGCGCCGGCACCGACGCCGCGGGACGCAACTTCGCGAGCGTGCCGGCGGCCTCCTCGCGCACGGGCCAGGCGGCATCGGACAGCGCCGACTCCAGCGCCACCCGAACCGACTCGATCTCCTCGTCCCCGTCGGCCAGGCCCAGCGCGCCAACCGCCGCTCGGCGCACCTCGGGGTCGCTGTCACCCGTGGCCAGCCCCGCCAGCACGGGCAAGGCGTCCGAGCGCTTGAGCCAGCCGAGCACGCCCACGGCCTCTCGGCGCACGGCGGCGTCGCCACTCGCCACGGCCTCCAGCGCCGGCTCACCCGCCGCGGGCAGCCGCAGCTCGCGCAGCGCACGCAACGCGGCGGCGCGCACCGACGCGTCGGCATGGCGTGCCCACGGCAGCAGGCGTTCGCCCGAGCGGGGGTCCTTCAGTTCGGTGAGGCTTTGCGCGGCGGTGGCGCGCACCGTGGTGTCGTGATCGAGCAGCGCGTTTGCCAGCGCATCGACCACCTCGGGCGTGTCCCAGCTCGCGAGCCGGCGCGCGGCCTCGTCGCGCACGATGGGCGCAGGGTCGGTCGACAGCGCCGACACGAGCGCCGGCAGGCCGGCCTCGTCCTCGTCGTCGGCCAGTTCGAGCAGGGCGATGCGGCGCACCGCGGGGTCGTCGCTCGACAGGCGGGCGGACAGCGTCATGTGTTGGATCCTCAGACAGCGAAACGCCAGGCGGCGTCGGGTTCCCCGAGCGGGGTCAGGCGGGGCAGCGGGTCGTCCTCGTCCGGCTCTTCCAGCAGCGCGAGGCAGCGGCGCTTGAGCGCGGCGAACCCGGGCGTCGTCAGCAGCGTGGCGTCGCGCGGGCGCGCGAACGGCAGCACGATCTGCTCGACGATGCGCCCGGGCCGCGCGCTCATCACGACGATGCGGTCGGCGAGGAACAGCGCCTCGTCGATGTCGTGCGTGACGAACACGACGGTGGTGCGCACGCGCGACCACACGTCGAGCAGCAGGCGCTGCATCTTCACGCGGGTCAGCGCGTCGAGCGCGCCGAAGGGTTCGTCCATCAGCAGCACCGCGGGCCGGTTGATCAGCACGCGCGCGATCTCCACGCGCTGCTGCATGCCACCCGACAGCTGCGACGGATAGCGTTCCGTGAAGTCGCCGAGGCCCACGCTCGCCAGCAGCTCGCGCGCCCGCGTGCGGCGTTCACCGGCCCGCACGTCCTTCATCTGCAGGCCGAACGCGACGTTGTCGACGACCCGCTTCCACGGGAACAGCGTGTGGTGCTGGAACACGAGGCCGCGCGACGGATCGGGTCCGTCGACCGGCTCGCCATCCACGCGGATGCGACCACTGCTGGGCACGAGGTGCCCGGCCAGGGCACCCAGCAGCGTGGACTTGCCGCAGCCCGACGGGCCCAGCAGGCACACGAACTCGCCGGGGGCGATGTCGAGGCTCAGGTCGTGCACGGCCTCGAAACGCGTGTGGCCCGCGCCGAGGTGGATGCCGACCCGTTCGACCTGGATGTGGCCACTCATGCTCTTCCCTCCTGCCACGGCATCAGCCAGCGCGCGGCCTGGCGGATCAGCGCGCTGCTGCCCATGCCGAACAGCCCGATCCACAACATCCCCACGACGATGCCGGCGTAGTTCTGTAAGGTGTACGACTCCCACGTGTAGTAGCCGATGCCGAACTGCCCCGAGATCATCTCGGCCGACACGAGGCAGAACCAGCAGGTGCCCATGCCGATCGACAGGCCCGTCGCGATGCTGGGCGCCGCCGCGGGCAGGATCACCTGCGTGAACACCCGCCCGCCGCGGCAGCCGAGGCTGCGGGCCGACGCGACGAGGCGCGCGTCGGCGCCCTCCACGCCGTGGATGGTGTTGAGCAGGATCGGGAACACCGCGCCGGTGAAGGTCACGAAGATCATCGACACCTCGGACGACGGGAACATCAGGATCGCGAGCGGTATCCACGCGACGGCCGGCACGGGCCGCAGCACCTCCAGCGGCGGCGCGAGCACGGCCTGCGCCCACGCGAACCGCCCGATCAGCAGGCCGAGGCCGATGCCCGCGACGGCGGCCGCGGCGAAGCCGGCCGCGATGCGGAACAGGCTCCAGCCGAGGTGCTGCAGCAGCTTCGGCGACCCGAGCAGGTCGAGCCCGGCCTGCGCCACCTCCAGCGGCGGCGGCACGTTCGCGAACGTGATGACCGGGGTGCGCACGTGGAAGGTCGACAGCAGGTGCCACAGCACCACGCACGCCACGAGCGACAGCGTACCGGCCACCCAGTGGCCGACGCGCCGCGATCCGGCCGGCGCGGGCGCCACGTCCGGCGGCGCGAGGACGGCCGCGGAGGTCATGGCGCCAGGGCCACGCGGGTGGCGGTGTCGCGCGCGGCGGTGAAGTCGACCACCTTGCCCTGGTTCGCGGCGGCCCACTTCGTGGCCGAATCCTTCAGCAGGAAGGCGCGCAGCTGGCCCTTCGCGTCCGCGGCGAACCAGGCCTGGTTCGCGAGCAGCTTGATGCCCAGCGTGTCGTCGTGGGCGAAGATCACGCGGATCTTGCGGCCGGCGGCGGTGGCCTTCTTCGCGTCGGCGAACGCGTTCTCGGGCGAGGCGTAGTGGCGCACCCGCGGCTCGCCCTCCACCCACACCTGGGCCACGCGCTTGAAGTCGGTGATGGGTTTGCCGGTCAGGTGGTCGTTCGCCTTGAGCGGCGCCTTGTCGTAGGACTTCAGCTGCGCCTCGTAGTCGAGCCCGGCCTGCTTGAAGGCGGCGCGGAGGTACTGGTCGTCGATGAACGTGTCGGCCGTCAGGTCGGAGTCGTGGCGCTTGAGGATGCGCAGCGTGTCGATGGAGGTCGCGAGCGCCTGGCGGTACTCGGGCTTCCACGTGAAGTCGCGCGTCTGCAGGCCCAGCGGGCCATGGAAGAGGTAGTTCACCTCGGCCTCGATGCCGGTCACCTTCGCGATGAGTTCGCTGTACTTCTCGGGCTCGGCGGTGATCAGGCGATGCGCTTCGAGCGCCGCGCGCAGGTACGCGACCACGATCTCGGGATACTTCTTCGCGTACTCGGCGTTCACGAGCGTGCCGTGGAACGTGGGCGCGTTCGCCTGGGCGCCGTCGAAGATCTTGCGGGCGAAGCCGCGGTATGGGAACAGGTCGGCGAACGGCACGAAGTCGGCGTGGGCGTCGATCTTGTTGGCCTGCAGCGCCGAGCCGGCCACCTCGGGCGCCTGGGTCAGGATGTTGACGTCCGTCGAAGGATCGATGCCCTGGGCCTTCAGCGCGCGCAGCAGCATGCCGTGCGACGTGGACGCGAACGGCACCGAGATCTGCTTGCCCTTGAGCTCGGCGAGCGATTGCACGCTGGAGGCCGTGGGCACCACGATGCCGTTGCCCGAGCCGAAGGTGCTGCCCGACAGCACCGACAGGAAGATGCTCTTCTTGCCGGCCTTCAGGTGCGCGGCGCCGTTGAGCGAGCCGGGGAAGTCGGCCATCGCGCCGAAGTCGAGCTTGTCGGCCACCATCTCGTTGGTGAGTGGGGCACCCGACGTGAAGTTCTTCCACTGGATGTCGTAGGTCACGTCCTTGTACTTGCCGTCGCGCGGCAGGTACTTGTCGAGCAGGTTCAGCTCGCGGATCAGCAGGCCGCCGGTGGCGCAGTTGATCGTGGTGTCCTGCGTGCCGAGGGCGACGCGGATCGTTTCGCCGGCGTGCGCCGCGGAGAGTGCGAAGGCCAGCGCGAGGCCGGTCAGGGGAAGGCGGAAGTTCATCGGTGGGTTCCTCGGTCGGTCAGCGGAGCAGGTAGGGGATCTCGACGGTCACGGCGCCGGTGGGGCAGTCCTTCTCGCACGGCATGCAGTACCAGCATTCGTCGAACTTCATGTAGGCCGTGCCCTTCGACAGGTCGATGGCCAGCACGTCGAGCGGGCACACGTCGACGCACACGGTGCAGCCCTTGTGGGCGATGCACTTGTCGGCGTCGACCGACACCGGCACGGCGTGGGGGGTGAACGCGATGGGGGCGTATTGCATGGTGTCCTCTCAGGCAGGGACCGCGATGCGGAGTTCGCGGTAGGCGTTGCGTTCGGTTTCGGCGATGGGGACGAGGTACGGCTCGATGGGGCGCTTGAAGCTCGTCATCGCGCCGCGCTCGTCCTTCTTCAGCTGGGCGTGGCAGAACCAGTCGGTGTCGTTGCGCTCGGGATAGTCGACGCGGGCGTGGTACAGGCCCCAGCGGCTCTCGGTGCGGAACAGCGAGGCGCGGGCCGCCATCTCGGCACAGTCGCGGATCGCGTGCACCTCCATCGCCCGCATCAGCTCGTGGGCGTCGCGTGCCTTGACGTGCTCGAGGTCGTGGCGGATGCCCTCGAAACGCTCGAGGCCGATCTCCATCTTGCGGGTGACCTTCGGCGGCTGCAGGTGGTCGTTGACGAAACGGCGCAGCTTGAACTCCACCTGGTTGGGCGGCAGGCCCTGTTCGCGTTGGAGCGGCGCCCACACGCGCTGGCGTTCGCGTTCCACCTGTTCCGGGTCGACCGGCGCGAAATCGTGCTCGGCACACCACGCCGCGCTGCTCTCGCCCGCAAGGCGGCCGTAGACGAACGCACCCAGCATGTAGTTGTGCGGCACGCAGGCCATGTCGCCGGCCGAGTGCAGGCCCGGCACCGTGGTGCGCGCGTGTTCGTCCACCCACACGCCGGAGGCCGAGTGGCCGCTGCACAGGCCGATCTCGGAGATGTGCATCTCGACCAGGCGTTCGCGGTAGTCGGTGCCGCGGCCCGCGTGGAAACGGCCGCGGCTCGGGCGCTCGTTGGTGTGCAGGATGGTCTCGATCGTCGAGATGGTTTCCTCGGCGAGGTGGTCGAGTTTCAGGAACACCGGGCCCTTGCCACCCTGCAGCTCCTGGTAGAACTCCCACATCATCTGGCCGCTCCAGTAGTCGCACTCGATGAAGCGCTGGCCCTCGGCGTTGGTGGTGTAGCCGCCGAACGGGCCGGTGACGTACGCGCAGGCCGGGCCGTTGTAGTCCTTGATCAGCGGGTTGATCTGGAAGCACTCGATGCCCGAGAGCTCGGCGCCCGCGTGGTACGCCATCGCGTAGCCGTCGCCCGCGTTGGTGGGGTTCTCGTACGTCCCGAACAGGTAGCCCGACGACGGCAGGCCCAGGCGCCCGGCGGCGCCGCAGGCGAGCACCACCGACTTCGCGCGGATCACGTGGAAGTCGGCGGTGCGGCAGTCGAAGGCCATCGCGCCGGCGATGCGGCCGTCCGGGCCCGTCAGCAGCCTTGTCGCCACCAGGCGGTTGGTGATCTCGACCCGCGTGCGCTTGAGCTGGCGGTACAGCACCTTCTTGATGTCGTGCCCCTCGGGCATCGGCAGCACGTAGCTGCCCATGTGGTGCACCTTCTTGACGGCGTAGTCGCCCGTCTCGTCCTTCTCGAACTTCACGCCCCAGCGGTCGAGCTCCTCGATCATCGCGAAGCTCTGCGTGGCGTAGGCCATCACCGTCTTCTGGTTGACGATGCCGTCGTTCGCGATGGTGATCTCGCGCACGTACTGCTCGGGCGTGGCGTGGCCGGGGATCACGGCGTTGTTCAAGCCGTCCATGCCCATCGAGATGGCGCCGCTGCGCTTGACGTTGGCCTTCTCGAGCAGCAGCACGCGCAGCGCGGGGTTGGCCTGCTTGGCCTTGACAGCGGCCATCGGGCCGGCGGTGCCGCCGCCGATGACGAGGACGTCGACTTCGGTTTCGATGGTGTTCATGCCGCCACCTCGCTCACCCGAACGCTGTCGTCCCGGCGAAGGCCGGGACCTCGGGCGTCCATCGCAAGGCACAGGGTCCCGGCCTTCGCCGGGATGACGGAGCTTTTCTTCGTGCGTGGTTTCTTCATGGCGTGTTCCTTCAGCGGCGCTGCAGCCGCAGGCGGTACTGGAAGCTGTCCGAGCGGCAGTACAGGTGTTCGAAGTCGATCGGCCGGCCCTCGCGGTCGCTGGTCAGCCGCTCGATGTGCAGCACCGGCGAGCCGACGCTGACACCGAGCTGCGTGGCGATCTCCGCGTCGGCGACGGTCGCCCCCAGCGCGAGGTCGGCGTGGCCGAGCGGCGTGGCGCCCTCGTTCTCGAGGATCAGGAAGATGTCGCGCGTGGCGAGGTCCTCGCGGACCACACGTTCGCCGAGTTCGGCGGGCAGCCAGGTGTGGTCCACCGACACCGGCTCACGCCCGAGGTAGCGCACGCGCCGGATGTGGGTGACCGGCGTGCCGGGCGCGAGCCGCAGGCGGTCGGCCACGGTGTCGTCCGCCGCGACCGTCTCGCAGCGCAGCACGCGGTTGAAGGTCTCGTGGCCCCTCTCGCCCATGGCCTCGGCGAAGCCCTGCAGCCGGCCGAGTTCCTGGAACGGCTTGGCCTCGGCGACGAAGGCGCCCTTGCCGGGCACCTTGAAGATCATGCGGGCGCTCTCGAGGTCGCCGAGCGCCTGGCGCACGGTGATGCGGCTGACGCCGTACTGCGCCATCAGCGCACTCTCGGACGGCACGCGGTCGTGTGGCTGCCAGGCGCCGGAGAGGATGCGCTCCCGCAACTCCTCGCGGATGCGGCCGTGGAGCGTCGGGGTGGGAAGCCGGAGGCTGGTGAAGGTCATGCGGGCTTGCGTGGACTGGTCATGTCAGGACCGGTCTTTCGCAAGCGATGTGCCGAGGGGCTCCCACCCTTCGCCAAGCACTCAACCCATTGATTCGAAAAGGAAAATCAGCAAACCCACGCAGGATGCAGCTCCGCCGGAAAGCCAGCAGCGCTGCTGTCTTTCCATCACTTCGCCTTGCGTTTGCTGGGTTTCGAACAGGTTGCCGGCGGCGCGAGGTACGCCGTCAGCATCGCCCTCGCCTGCTCGCGCTGGCGCTGCTGCCATTCGGGCGCCAGCAGGTCCTCCGCGAAGATGCGCGACAGCGTGAACACGTGGGCCTTGCTGTAGTACACCATGCTGACCATCGTGATGTAGAGGTGCAGCGCGTCGATGTCCGGGCGCAGCGAACCCTCCTCGGCGCCACGCTGCAGCAGGCCGTCGAGCAGCCCGAGCACGGGCGTCGCCATCTCGGGGATGCGCGTGGAGCGCTTCAGGTGCTGCGCGCGGTTCAGGTTCTCGAACGCGAGCAGGTTGCGCAGCTCGGGGTGGCGGGCGAAGTGCCCGTCGATGAAGTCGAACATCTGCAGGATGCCGTCGAGCGGCACGGTGCCGCCCACGTCGAGCTGCAACTCCTCGGTGCGCAGCTTCGCGAGCACCTCCTCCAGCACGCAGACGTACAGGCCGTCCTTGTCCCCGAAGTAGTGGTACAGCATGCGGATGTTGGTCTTGGCCCGCTTCACGATCTGCTCGGTGCGGGCGCCGCTGTAGCCTTTCGCCGCGAACTCGGCGACGGCGGCCTTCAGGATGCCGGCGCGGGTCTTCGCGGGATCACGTTTCGGGCGGCGGGCAGTGGGGGTCGGCATGGGCTCGGATTCTCAGGGATGGTCGGTGTCGAGGCCGGCGGCCAGCGCCAGCAGGGCTTCGTCGCTGCCCGGAGGCCCGATCACGGACAGGCCGACGGGCAGGCCGTCGCTCGTCGCGAGCGGCAGGCTCACCTGCGGAAGGCCCGCATGGCCGGCGATGGCGCCCAGCGCCAGCGCCACGTCGTAGAAGCGGCCGCGGTCGTCGGCCGAGGCGGTGCGGCGCAGCGCGACGCCGGGGGCGCTGGGCAGCACCCAGGCCGTGGGCCGGTCCGCGGGGAACAGCGCGTGCAGCCGCCGGACCTGCGCGGCGCGCCACGCCCGCCACGTGTCGATCTCGGCGGCCGCGATGCCGGCGAGGCCGTGGAAACGGGGGGCGATCGACGGACCGAAACGGGGCCGCCGTTCGGCGATCCAGCCGCCCAGCGTCTCGCGGATCTCCGCGCCCTGGAGCACCTGGTAGGCGCGCAGCCATGACGCACGGTCGCCCTCGAACACGTCGAAGCCGTCCAGCGCGCCGAGCGCGCGGGCCAGCGGCACGAGGCGCGTGCGGCTGCCCGGGTCGGCGGCGGCCAGCGCGTCGTCGAGGCGCACGAGGTGCAGCGGCGCCGCGGCCGAGCCGGTGTCGCCGAGCAGCACCCGCCCCGCGCGCTGCAGCACCTCGCCCGTGGCCGCGAACCAGCCCACGGTGTCGAAGCTGGGCGCGAACGGCACCACGCCGTCGAGTGGCACGCGGCCGTGGGTCGGGCGGAAGCCGAACACGCCGCAGAACGAGGCCGGCACGCGCACCGACCCGCCCGTGTCGGTGCCGAGCGCCACGTCGGCCAGGCCCGCGGCCACGGCCACCGCCGACCCGCTGGACGAGCCGCCCGGCAGCCGGCCCGGCGCACGCGGGTTGCGCGGCGTGCCGTGGTGGTGGTTCTCGCCCTCGAGGCTGAAGGCCAGTTCGTCCGTGACGGTCTTGCCGACCAGCGAGGCGCCCGCGGCCCGCAGCGCACGCACCGCGGGCGCGTCGGCCGGCGCGGGCCGCTGCGACGCGGCCCAGTCGGGGTTGCCCCCGCCGGTCACCAGGCCCTCCACGTCGATGAGGTCCTTCACCGCGAAGCGCAGCCCGTCGAGCGCGCCCGACCCCGTGGGGCCGCGCGAGACCCGCCCGCCCGGCACGAACGCACCGTGGTCGTCGGTCACGTCAGCCTCCGCTGCCGAGGGCATCGAGCAGGCGCGCCGAGTCGGTGACGAACCCGAAGCACTTCTTGACGTTCCAGACGGTGGCCTCGGTGCAGAAGGCCGGCGAACTGGTGGCGCAGCAGTCCTCGACCAGCACGCAGCCGTAGCCGAGGAAGTTCGCGTCGGTCAGCGAGTGCAGCACGCACTGGTCGGTGTTCACGCCGGCGAACAGGATCGTCTTCGTGCCGAGGTTGCGCAGGATGCTGTCGAGCGGCGTGTCCCAGAAGCCGCTGATGCGGTGCTTGTCGACCGAGAGGTCGCCGGGCAGCGGCGCGAGTTCGTCGACGACCGCCGCGGCCCACGAGTCCTTCTGCAGCACCGGGGCGCCGCTGCCGGGCAGCGGGTCGCCGAGGCCGATGCCCTCGCCCTTCGGTTTGTAGAGGTGGATCTGGTTCGGCGGCATGTTCGCGAGGTCGGGCCGGTTGCCCCAGTTGACCCAGATCACCGGCACGCCCTTCGCGCGCAGCGCGGGCAGCAGCTTCTGCAGCGGGGCGATGGGCGCACGGTCGCTCTGGTAGTCGCCCCCGATCGCGTCGACCCAGCCGCCCGGTGCGCAGAAGTCGTTCTGCATGTCGATCACGACGATCGCGGTGCGCGCGAGGTCGACCTTGATGTTCTGCGGCTCGGCCAGCACGCTCAGCGGCACGGGGGCGGGCGCGGGCATCGCCATGTCGACCTCGGCGGGCGAGGCGATCCAGTGGTAGTGGTCAGCGGTGCCGAGGCGGCCCTTCGTTTCGGATGTCATGCGGATCTCCAGGGGGTGAGGAACACGAACGTCGTCCACGCCACGCCGCACGCTTGCGGGGCCTCGCGCCTCGCTTCGGGGCATGATGCACCGAAGCCGGTGGCGCCGGCCCTGCCCGCACGCGATGCCACCCGCGCCACGCCACCCGGCGCACACCGGGCGTCACCGAGGGAGAGAGAGGCGCTTGGCATCGTTATTGCAAACACGGCGACCGTGAACTCAGTAAGTGATTAATTACAAGAACACACCCCCTTAAGCGAAAGGAATGCCATGTTGTCCAGCTCCACGTCCCGCCGGTCCTTCTCCCTCCGTGCCCTCCTCGCCGCCGGCCTGGTGGCGGTGCCCTTCGCGGCCTTCTCCGCCGATGCCACCCGCATCGGCATCCTGATCCCCGGCTCCAAGTCGGACAAGGGCTGGATGGAGTCGGGCTACGACGGCCTCGTCGCCGCGCAGAAGAAGCACGGCGACAAGATCAAGGTGCAGATGATCGAGAACATCAACTACGCCGACATGGAGCAGGCGCTGACGAACCTCGCGTCGAAGAACCAGCTCGTGATCGGCGTGGGCGGCCAGACGCAGGCCGCGCTGCTCAAGGTGTCCAAGCGCTTCCCGAAGACGAAGTTCTCGATCGTGGGCGGCAGCAAGGGCGACGAACTGCCCAACGTGGCGGGCTACGACGTGAAGCAGGCCGAGATCGCCTTCGTGGCCGGCGCCACCGCCGCCATGCTCTCGAAGACCGGGGCCGTGAGCTACGTGGGTGGCATGGAGATCCCGTCCATCGTCAACGCGGGCAAGGAGTTCGGCAAGGGCGCCGCGTACATCAACCCGAAGATCAAGTACGTCGAGAACTACACGGGCAACTTCGACGACGTGGCCAAGTCGAAGGAGGCCACGCTCGCCGCCATCGCGCAGGGCGCCGACGTCCACTACCACATCCTCAACCTGGGCCTGCGCGGCATGGAGCAGGCGGCGAAGGAAAAAGGCACGCACATCATCGGCAGCTACACCGACCGCTGCGGCTCCGACCCGCTCTACATCGCCTACAGCATCACCGGCGTGGGCTACCAGGTCGAGTACGCCATCGACGAGGCCGTGGCCGGCACGTGGAAGGCGGGCTACAAGCCCTTCGGCCTCGCGATGGGTTCGAAGGCTTCCGACATGAGCGCGTGCGGCGCCACGCCGGCAATGAAGGCCAAGATCGACGAGATCAAGAAGGACATCCAGAGCGGCAAGATCAAGGTACTCGAGGGCTGATCGCGATGTCGCACGACGTGCTGGAGCCCGCGCGCTCCGTTCCGGAAGCGTCCGCCGAGGTGGCGGCACCTTCGCTGCTGTCCCTCGCGGGCATGGGCAAGCGGTTCGGTTCGCTGCAGGCGCTGGCCGACGTGTCGCTCGAACTCGCCCCGGGCGAGGTGCACTGCCTGCTCGGTGAAAACGGCGCGGGCAAGTCCACGCTGTGCAACCTGATCTTCGGCGTGTACGCGCCGGACGACGGCGAGATGGCCCTCGACGGCCGGGCCTACCGCCCGGCCGGCCCGGCCGACGCGCTCGCGTCGCGCGTGGCGATGGTGCACCAGCACTTCAGCCTCGTGCCCGACCTGAGCGTCGTCGACAACCTGCTGCTCGGCCAGCAGACCCGCGGCGTGCTGCGCCGGCGCGAATGCGCCGACCGCATCGCCGACCTTTCCGCGCGCTACGGGCTGCAGCTGTCGCCCCACGCGCGCATCCAGGACCTCTCCATCGGCGAGCGCCAGCGTGTCGAGATCGTCAAGTGCCTGATGCGCGAACCGCGCCTGCTGGTGCTCGACGAGCCCACCGCGGTGCTGCTGCCCGCCGAGATCGCCGCGCTGCTCGACGTGTGCGAGCGGGTCGCCGCCACCGGCTGCGGCATCCTGCTCGTGACGCACAAGCTCGCCGAGATCAAGCGCGTGGCGCGCCGCGCCACCGTGCTGCGCGGCGGCCGCATCGCCGCCCGCTCCGACCACCCCGAGCAGGACCTCGACGACCTCGTGCGCGCGATGATCCAGCGCGACACGAGCCCGCTGCGCCCGCGCGAACGCACCGAAACCCCGCCGCCCGCCGGCCCCTCGCGCAAGCCCGAGCCGGCGCTGATGGTCGACGGCCTCACCGTGCGCGACCCC
Organism: Piscinibacter gummiphilus; assembly: GCF_002116905.1. Lineage (NCBI taxonomy): Bacteria > Pseudomonadati > Pseudomonadota > Betaproteobacteria > Burkholderiales > Sphaerotilaceae > Rhizobacter > Rhizobacter gummiphilus. The sequence continues at coordinate 848,393 of NZ_CP015118.1, read as the reverse complement.
GACGGGGTGGTGCGGCTCGATCGTTTCACGCTGCTCGTCGAGCCTGGCGAGATCGTCGCCGTGGCCGGCGTCGAGGGCAACGGCCAGAGCGAACTCGGTGCCGTGCTGTCGGGCCTGCTGCCCGCCACCGAAGGCCGCTGGTTCGCCTCGGGCAAGGAACTCACCGCCGCGGCACCGCGTGCGCTGACCGCGGCCGGCGTCGGCATCGTGCCGGAGGACCGCCACGCGGTCGGCTGCATCACCGGCATGAGCGTCGCCGAGAACCTCTTCCTCGACCGCCTGGGCCGCTACCGGCGCTTCGGCCTGCTCGACCGCGCGGCGATGCGCCGCGACGCGCTCGCGCTGATGCAGCGCTTCGACGTGCGCGCCGCCAGCCCCGACGTGACCTTCGGGGGCCTCTCCGGTGGCAACCAGCAGAAGGCCGTGCTGGCGCGTGAACTCACGCTCGACGGCCTCTCCTTCCTGCTCGCCGCCCAGCCCACGCGCGGCCTCGACGTGGGTGCGGTGGAGGCCGTGTACGGCCACATCCGCGCCGCATGCGACCGCGGCGTGGGCGTGCTGCTGATCTCCTCCGAACTCGACGAACTGCTCGCCGTCGCCGACCGCGTGGTCGTGCTGTACCGCGGCCGCGTGATGGGCCAATGCCCGGCCGACGTGGCGCACCGCGACCGCATCGGCGCCTGGATGGCGGGCCACACCGAATGAACACCGTTGCCATGACTTCGCCCTGGCGGTCGGCCCTTGCGCGGCCCGCCGTCTGGATCTCCCTCGCCGCCGTGCTGGGCGCCCTCGCCTTCGGCCTGCTGCTGGTCGCGCTGATGGGCGTGCCGGTGGGCGACGCCATCGAAGCGTTCGCCGAAGGCGCCTGGGGCTCGCCGTACGCGGTGGCGGCCTCGCTGAACCGCAGCCTCGCGTTCGCGCTCGTGGGCCTCGGCTTCGTGCTCGCGCAACGTGCCAACCTCACCAACGTCGGCGGCGAAGGCCAGATCGCCGTCGGCGGCATCGTCGCCACCGCCGTCGCGCTGTACGGCGGCGCGAAGGAGCTGCCTGCCGGCCTCGCCTTCGTGCTGCCCGCGCTGGCCGCCGCCCTCGCGGGCGGGCTGTGGGGCGCCATCGCCGGCGTGCTGAAGGCCAAGGTGGGCACGAACGAGGTCATCAGCACGCTGATGCTGTCGTTCATCGCCGTGTGGATGGTGTACGGCAGCGTGCAGAGCGAACAGCTGCTGCGCCAGCCGGTCAGCAACGCCACCACGTTGCCCGAATCGCTCGAGATTCCCGACCCGACGAAGATCCCGCTGCTCACCGGCGACTTCTCGATGCCGCTGCACTGGGGCCTGCCGGTGGGCATCGTGCTCGCGATCGTCGTGGCCGTGGTGCTGAACCGCACCGTGCTCGGGCTGCGCCTGCGCGCGGTGGGCCTGAACCCGCTGGCCGCTCGCCGGGCCGGCATGCCGATGGTGTCGTCGGTGGTGGGTGTGCTGTTCGCCGCGGGCGCCCTCGGCGGCCTCGCGGGCGCCTTCATGCTGCAGGGGGAGCAGTACTCGCTCAAGACCGGCTTCTCGTCGAGCTACGGGTTCGACGGCCTCGTCGTGGGCCTGCTCGCGCGCGGATCGGTCACCGGTGTGGTCGCGGGCTCGCTGCTGTTCGGCTTCCTGCGCTCGGGCGGCATCAACATGGAGATGTCGGCCAACGTGCCCACCGCCCTCGTCGTCGTGATCCAGGGTTTGATCATCGTGACACTCGCCGGTGCGGCGCACCGCCTCGACAAGAAGGAGACTCCGCGATGACGGAAGAAATGGCCGCCGTGTTCGTCGGCTCCACGCTGCGCCTGGCCGCCCCGCTGCTGCTGTCGGCCACCGGCGAACTCGTCAGCGAACGCGCGGGCGTGCTCAACATGAGCGTCGAGGGGATGATGCTGACGGGCGCGTTCGCGGGCGCCGTGGGCTCGTGGGCCACCGGCTCGCCGGGCCTCGGGCTGCTGATCGGCCTCGCGGCCGTGATGCCGGTGGCGCTGCTGCAGGCGTGGCTCAGCATCACGCTGCGCGCGAACCAGATCGTCACGGGCATCGGCATCAACATCCTCGCGCTCGGCGCCACCACGCTCGCGTACCGCGAGATCTTCGGTGGCCGCTCGCGCGAGACCATCCCCGGCCTCGAGAAGTGGGCGCCGCCCTTCCTCGGCGACATCCCCGTCTTCGGCGAGGCGGTGTTCCGCCAGGCCTGGCTGCTGTACGTGGCGGTGGTGGTGATCCTCGCGGCCGCCTGGGTCATGCGCTACACGGCGCTCGGCCTCGCGATCCATTCGGCGGGCGTCGCGCCGCGCGCGCTCGACAAGGCGGGCCTCTCCGTCAACGCGGTGCGCTACGGCGCGGTGCTGTTCTGCGGCTTCACGTCGGCGCTGGCCGGGTGTTTCCTCTCCATCGGCGACATCCACACCTTCACCGAAGGCATGACCAGCGGCGCGGGCTACCTCGCCATCGCGGCCGTGATCTTCGGCAACTGGAAGTTCGGCCGCACGGCCGGCGCCTGCCTGCTGTTCGGCGCGGCCACCGCGCTGCAGTTCCAGCTGCCCGCGATGGGCATCGAGGTGCCGGGGGCGCTGCTGATCATGCTGCCGTACCTGCTGGCCCTGCTGGCGGTGGGTGGGCTCGTGGGGCGGCAGACGTCGCCGGCGGCGTTGACGCAAGCCTACGTGCGCTGACCCCCTCCCGGCCGCCCGAAAAACTTCCTGTCATCCCGGCGCAGGCCGGGACCCCGAGCGTTCCTCGCAGCGCCCAGGGTCCCGGCCTCCGCCGGGATGACTCGTTTTTGGGGGGAATCACAACGTGCTTTCCGCTGGACCGGGTAATCCCTAGGCCGTCAAAAATCGGTAAACCGTTACAGTAAATCGTTGCAGTAAACCGATACACAAACGGTTGGCCCGCCGCTCACCGGGTCGTTCTTTTTTCTTGGAGTACCCATGACTTCCCGCAGAAGCTTTCTTCAGGCCGCCTCCGTGACCACCGTGGCCGCCGCCACCGGCGCCCCGCTCATCGCCCGCGCCCAGGCCCCCATCTCGCTGCGCTTCTCGTCGTCGATGCTCGCCGACGAAAACGCCGCGCACTACGTCTGGTACCGCAGCTTCGAGACCGCGCTGAAGGCCAGCACCGGCGACCGCTTCAAGATCGACTACTTCCCGAACAACCAGCTCGGCAAGGAAGCCGACGTGGTGCAGCAGGTGAAGGTGGGCTCCATCGACATGATGGTCACCGGCTCGTCGATCTTCGCGACCGTGGCCCCCGAGATCGGCATGCTGGACCTCGGCTACCTGTTCGACAGCTACGCCCACGCGGGCCGTGCCCTCGACGGAGCGGCGGGCAAGCAGCTCGACGAGATCCTCAACAAGCGCTCGGGCTGCTCCGTGCTGACCTGGGCCTCGCACTTCGGCGCCCGCAGCGTCTACACGAAGGCGCCGGTGAAGTCGCTGGCCGACGTGAAGGGCGTGAAGCTGCGCGTGCTGCCCACGCCCGCCTTCATCGAGACCTTCAAGGTGATGGGCGCCATCCCCACGCCCATCCCGTTCGGCGAGCTGTACATGGCGGCGCAGACCGGCGTGGTCGACGGCTTCGAGCACGACGCGGCCACGGTGCTGGCCAGCAAGCTCAACGAGGTCGTGAAGTCGTGCTGGGTCACCGAACACCTCTTCAGCCCGATGGTGGTGGTGATCGGCAAGCGTGGCATGAGCAAGATCCCCGCGGACCTGAAACCCGCCTTCATGAAGGCCGTGGCCGACGCCACCACGCAGCAGCGTGCCATCGCCAACCAGAAGAGCGCGGCCGCCGTCGACGAGCTGAAGGCCAAGGGCATGACGTTCTTCCCGATGGCCGCCGCCGAACGCGCGTCGGTGCGCGCCGAGATGCAGAAGTCGCTGTGGTCCGGCTTCGCGAAGCAGTACCCGGCGACCGCCCCGCTCTTCACCGCGATCGACGCGGCCCGGGGGCAGGCGTGAGCGCTGTGGCCGCGGCAGCCCCGCCGCTGGGCTTTCGCTCGGACACCACGGCGGGCACCTGGCTCAGCCGCCTGACCCACACGACGGAGGTGTTGTCCGGCATCGTCCTCGCGGTGGACGTGGTGGTGGTGTTCCTGTCGGTGGTGTTCCGCTACTTCCTGCACGACCCGGTGGACTGGGCCGAGGAGATCGCCCGCGCGCTGATGATCGTGCTGGTGTTCTTCGGCGCCGCCACGGTGCTCGCGCGCAGCCAGCACGTGGGCGTCGACATCTTCCGCGACAAGCTGCCGGCGAGCTGGCAGCCGGCCATGGTGCAGGTGGGCCACTGGATCATCGCGGGCGTGTCGGCCAGCCTGTGCCTGTCGTCGGTGCTCCTGCTCGTCGACACCTGGGAGCAGACCACGTCCATCGGCCTGCCCCAGTGGCTCTACGTGTTCCCGGTGGTGTTCGGCAGCGCGTTCATGACCCTGTTCGGCATCGCCAACGCCTGCAACGGCCCGCGCCGCCTCGTCGTCAACACGCTCGTGGGCTGCGCCATCGTGGCCGTGCTCGTGTTCGGCTGGAACCGCGTGATGCCGGACCATGCGATCCCGCACGGCCTGCTGCTGGGGGTCGCCTTCGTCGGCGGCCTGGTGCTCGGCGTGCCCATCGGCTTCGTGCTGGCATTCTCCGCCCTGCTCTACTTCCTGTCCGACCCCACGCTGCCGATGCTCGTGTACTCGCAGCAGGTGATGGCGGGCGCGGACCACTTCGTGCTGCTGGCCATTCCCTTCTTCGTGCTGGCCGGCCTGCTGATGGAGGCCAACGGGATGTCGTCGCGGCTGATCGAGCTGCTGCTGCGCATCTTCGGCCGCGTGCGCGGGGGCCTCGGCATCATCTCGATCACCGCCACGGCCTTCTTCTCGGGCGTGTCGGGCTCCAAGCTCGCCGACATCGCCGCGGTGGGCGGCATCGTGATGCCGGCCGTGCGCCGCACGAAGCAGGACCCCAACGAGGCCGCCGGCCTGCTCGCGTGCACGGCCGTGATGGCCGAGACGATCCCGCCCTGCATCAACATGATCATCATGGGCTTCGTCGCCAACATCTCCATCGCGGGGCTGTTCATGGCGGGGCTCGTGCCCGCGGCGGTGCTCGCGCTGTCGCTGGCCGTCATCGCGGTCATCGTGGGCAAGAAGATCAACCCCGACGATGCCTTCGAGAAGCGCACGCCGCTGCTGCCGCTGATCGGCGGCGCGCTCGTGGCGTTCATCATGGTGGGCATGATCGGCAAGGGCGTGACGTCCGGCGTCGCCACCTCCACCGAGGTGTCGGCCTTCGCCGTGGTCTACGCGCTGCTGGTGGGCGGCGCCGCCTTCCGCGAGCTGACGCTGCGTTCGGTGTCGCGCCTGTTCGTGAAGTCGGCGTCGATGGCGGGCAGCATCCTGTTCATCGTGGCGGCCGCGTCCAGCGTGTCGTTCGCGCTGACCATCGAGCAGATCCCCCAGATGGTGTCGAGCACGATGATCGCGTTCGCGAACGACTACGGCAGCATCATGTTCCTGCTGCTGTCGGTGGGCATCATGATCATCTTCGGCGCGGTGCTGGAAGGTGCGCCGGCACTGATCATCTTCGGGCCGCTGCTCACCCCCATCGCGCAGCAGCTGGGCATCCACCCGCTCCACTTCGGCACGGTGATGGTGATCGCGATGGGCCTCGGCCTGTTCGCCCCGCCGATCGGCCTCGGCCTCTTCGCCACCTGCGCCATCACGGGCACCACGGTGAAGGACGTGACCCGACCTATGATGAAGTACCTGGCTGTTCTGCTCGTCACCTTGATCGTGCTCGTCCTGGTGCCGTCGTTCTCGCTGTGGCTGCCGAACCGGCTCGGCCTGTAGCCGATGCCTCTCCCGGATCAACAACAGTGACCACCATCCAGGACGTCGCACGCCACGCGGACGTGTCGACCAGCACCGTCTCCAACGTGCTCAACGGCCGCGCCGACCGCATGCGCCCCGAGACCCGCCAGCGGGTCGAGGCGGCCATCGAGGCGCTGCAGTTCCGGCCCAGCAAGCTGGCCCAGCAGCTCAAGACGGGGCACACCCCGCTCCTCGGCCTGCTGGTGCCGTCGATGTCCAACCCGATGTACGGGTTCATCGCCCGCGAGGTGGAAACCTTCGCGCAGGACCGCTTCGGGCTGCGGCTGCTGATCGGCAGCACGTACCGGGACGCCGCGAAGGAGGCCGCGTTCTTCGAGGACATGCTGTCGCACGGCGTGCGCCGCGTGATCGTGATCTCCTCGCTCGCGGACGAGCGCCACCTCGAGCGCGCGGTGGAACGCGGCATGTCGGTCATGAGCTACGACCGGCGCGCCACGCTGGGACAGAAGACCGGCGTGGGACACGTGACGCCGGACAACTTCGAGGCGGCACGGCTCGCCGCCGACCACCTGATCGCGCACGGCCACCAGCGGCTCGCGTTCGTCACGGTGTCGGGCATGACCATGAGCCGCAGCGACAAGATCGCGGGCTTCCGCGCCGCGGCCGAGGCCGCCGGCCTGTCGAAGAGCGCCGCGGTGCTCGACGGCGGCACGCTCGACGAGTACGGCGACTCGGTGATCGCCGAGGTGGGCCGGGCCACCGGCCTGCAGCTGGCCGCGGACCCGAAGCGGCCCACCGGCATCGTCGCGCTGAACGACCTGATGGCGCTCGGCCTGATGGCCGGGCTGCGCGAGGGTGGCCTCCGCGTGCCACAGGACGTGTCGGTGGTCGGCATCGACGGCCTGTTCCTCGCGGCGCTCTCGAACCCGGGCCTCACGCACGTGCAGATGCCGATCCGCGAGATGGCCCACGCGATGGTCGAGGCCGTCGCCACCGACGGCGCGGCCCCGCGCGAGCAACTGTTCAGCCAGGTGCGCCTGGTGGAGCGCGAGTCCGTCGCGCCCCCGCCCGGCCCCAAGAAATCTCCCAGCAAAGCCAGACCATGACCACGGTTTTCGTCAGCCATCCCCAGGACAAGTTCGAGCACTACTTCGGACAACGCGCACTGTCGGCGCTGCGCGACGTGGCGGACGTCCGCCTCAACGAGACGCCGCACGAACTCCCCCTCCCCGCGCTGGTCGACGCCCTCGACGGCTGCGACGCGCTGATCGCGTACCGCGGCACGCCCGGACCCGAGACGCTGTTCGCGCAGTGCCCGCGGCTGGCCGCCTTCCTGCGCTGTGCCATCGACATCCGCACCGTGGACGTGCCGGCCGCCGGCCGCCACGGCGTGCTGGTCACGCAGGCGAGCGCCGGCTTCGTCGCCGCGGTGGCCGAATGGGTGATCGCCGCGATGATCGACCTCGGGCGCGGCATCAGCCGCTACGCCGCGGCGTACCACGCCGGCTGGCCGCTGGCCCCGTTCATGGGCCGGCAGCTCCGCGGGGCCACGGTCGGCGTGGTCGGCTACGGGCAGATCGGCAAGGCCGTGTGCGACCTCGCCCAGGCCTGCGGCATGACGGTGCTCGTCACCACGCCCGAGCCGGTGGCCGCCCACGGCTCGCGGCGCCAGGTCGCGCTGCCCGAGCTGCTGCAGGACAGCGACTACGTCGTGTGCCTCGCCCCGGCCAAGCCCGAGACCCACCACCTGTTCAACGCCGACACCTTCGCCGCGATGCGCCCCGGCAGCTTCTTCATCAACGCGGCTCGCGGCGAACTCGTCGACGAGGCCGCGTTGCTGCAGGCGCTGGACGGCCCCCTCGGCGGCGCCGCGCTCGACGTGGGCATGGCCCCCGACCAGATGCCGAGCCTGCGGCTCGCCTCGCACCCCAAGGTGGTCGCCACGCCCCACATCGGCGGCCTCACCCCGCCGGCCGTCGAACACCAGTCGATGGAAACCGTGACCCAGCTCACCGCGCTGCTGCGCGGCGAGATCCCCACCGGCGCCGTCAACGCACCGGACGCGCGCCGCCTGCGCCAGTGGCCGGCCTTCGCCGACACCGCGGACAGCACCGCGGGCTGACCCTTCCTCTTCACCGGAATGCCCATGTCTCCTCTCGCGTTCGACGGCGCCTGCGACACCCACGTCCACATCTACGAGCCCGGCTTCGCGCTCGCGCCCACCGCCACCTTCGTCCCGCCCGCCGCGCCCACCTCGGCGTACCGCACCGTCCAGCAGGCGCTGGGCCTGCAACGCGCCGTCATCGTGCAGCCCACCGGCTACGGCTTCGACAACCGCTGCACGCTCTCGGCCGTGGCGCAGCTCGGCGACGGCGCGCGCGCGGTCGTCGTGGTGCCACCCGACGTGGACGACGCGGAGCTCCAGCGCCTGCACGATGCCGGCGCGCGCGGCATCCGCTTCATGATGCTGTCGGGCGGCCTGCTGCCGTGGAGCGCGCTGGAGCCGCTCGCCGAACGCATCGCCCCGATGGGCTGGCACATCGACCTGCAGATCGATGGCCGGGACTTCCCGAAACACGAGGCGCGGCTGCGCCGCCTGCCGGGCAAGCTGATCGTCGACCACATCGGCAAGTTCCTCGGCCCCACCACGCCCGATGACGAAGCCTTCCTGTCGCTGCGCCGCGTGCTCGACGAAGGCCGCTGCTGGATCAAGGTGGCCGCGCCGTACGAGACCTCGAAGAAGGGCCCGCCGGGCTACGAGGACATCGTGCCGCTCGCCGACGCCCTCGTGCGCCACCACGCGTCGCGCTGCGTGTGGGCCAGCAACTGGCCGCACCCGAACGTGAACCCGACACCCGACAGCCGCGCACTGCTGGGCTGGGCCGAGGCGCGCTTCGGCGACCACGCCCGCCGCATCCTCGTCGACAACCCCGCCGAGCTGTACGGCTACTGAGCGGCGGCGCGGGCCCGCCGCACCACCTCGCCGGGCGCCACGCCCAGGTGGCGCTTGAACGCGCGGCTGAACGCCGCCTCCGATTGGTAGCCCACACCCTCGGCCACCTCCGGGATGGCGCCGCCGTGTTCGGCGAGCCGCGTGTGCGCCACCTGCATGCGCCACTGCGCCAGGTACTGCATCGCCGGCACGCCCACCAGCTGCGTGAACCGCGCGGCGAAAGCCGAGCGCGACATCGCGGCGGTGGCGGCGAGCGACACCAGCGTCCAGTCGCGCGCAGGGTCGCGGTGGATGGCCGCGAGCGCCGCGCCGATCGCGCGGTCCTGCAGCGCGCCGAGCCAGCCGGTGCGCGCCGTGGTGTCTTGCGCCATCCACGCGCGGATCGCCTGGATGATCAGGATGTCGGCGAGCCGCGTGACCACCGCCTCGCCCCCCGGCCGCATCTGCCGCGCCTCGGCGGCCAGGTGCTGCAGCGTCGCCTGCATCCACGGCGCCTCGCCGGCCTCGATCCACAGCGTCGGCGGCAGCAGCGCGATCAGCCGGCGCGCGGCCGGGTCCTCGAACTTCACGGCACCGCACACGAGGCCGCAGGCCGCGCCGCCGCCGTCGAAACGCAGCACCTCGTAGCGGCCGCTCGTGAACTCGCGCGGCAGCGCGAACAGCTCGTCCGCATTCCCACCCGGCTCGCTCACGAGCCGGTGGCCGTGCCCGTGCGGCACCAGCACGAAGTCACCGGGCCGCAGGCAGCGGGCCGGTGCGTCGGGCGTCTCGATCCAGCACTGCCCTTCGGTCACCACATGGAACATCGCGCAGCCGGCCATCGGCGGCATCGCGACGCCCCACGGCGCCGTGGCCTCGGACCGGCAGCAGAACACCCCGCTCATGCGCAGCGCATGCAGGGCCTCGCCGAGCGGATCGATCGACGGCCAGAGGTCGGGGGGCGGTGGGGTGTCCATGGCGGCGACTGTGCGCCGGTTCGGCCCGTGCGTCCAGCGTTCCTGGACGTTCGAGCATCGGAAGCGGACTTCCGGGCATGGATCGTCCGGCGGCAGCGCCAGACACTGGACGCCTCAACCACCTCTCCGAGGAGATCGACATGAACGTTCTGGTCATCGGCGCCACCGGCGGCTCCGGCCGCGCGGCCCTCGAATCCCTGCTCGCCGCGGGTCACCACGTCACCGCCTTCGCCCGCGGCGCCTCGCGCCTGCGGGGCCCGTCGCCGCACCTGCGCTGCGTGGACGGCGACGCCACCAACCCCGCCGACATCGACCGCGTGGTGCCCGGCCACGACGCCGTGGTGGTCACGCTCGGCATCCACGAGAACGCACTGACCGTGCGGTTGCGCGGCCCGCGCGCGACGCCGATGGACGTGCGCTCCGCCGGCACGCGCCACGTCATCGACGCGATGCGCCGCCACGGCGTGCGCCGCCTCGTCGTGCAATCGAGCTACGGCGTGGGCGAGACCCGCGACCGCCTGCCCTTCGTCGAGCGCCTGGTGTTCCGCCTGCTGCTCGCGCCGCAGATCGCCGACACCGAACGCCAGGAGGCCCTGGTGCGCGACAGCGGCCTCGACTGGGTGCTGGTGCAGCCCGTCAACCTGACCGACGCGCTGGTGGACAGCCCGGCCCACGCCTCGGCCGACGGCGACACGCACGGCATGAAGGTGGCACGGCGCCAGGTGGGCCGGTTCCTCGCGGGCGCCGTCACCGGGCCGGCGTGGCTGCACCGCGCGGTCGCGCTGTCGGCGTGACGACCGAGCGGCCGGCGGTTATGATGGGCCGACCATGAACCGGTTCCAGCCCACGCCCACCCTGTCCGCACGTTCCGTGCGTGGCGGCGCCGTGGCGTCCGCGGCCCTCGTTTCCATTCGAATTCGCCCGGATCGTTGAGCTGCGGCGCGTGCCGGTGCTCGACGGTCCCACGTTCCGTCGCGCGCCCCGCGCCCCCCCCTTCAGCGAACCTCGAATCGACATGGACACCACGAACACCGCCTTCTCGGCCCCCTACCCCTCCCTCGACCAGCTGCGCGCCACCGCCGACCGCCTGCGCGGCAGGGTGCTCGAAACGCCCGTGTGGCGCTGGCAGACCGGCATCGTCGAGCGCGCGCTCGACCCGAGCACCGAGGTGTGGCTCAAGCTCGAACTCTTCCAGCGCACCGGCACCTTCAAGCTGCGCGGCGCGCTGAACAACATCGCGGCCATGGACGCCCCGGCGCTGTCGCGCGGCGTGGTGGCGGCCAGCGCCGGCAACCACGCCATCGCGGTGGCGTACGCCGCCCGCGTGGCCGGCACCCACGCGAAGGTGTGCATGCCCCGCAGCGCGAGCCCCGCGCGCATCGCCGCGTGCGAGTCCGAGGGCGCGCAGGTCATCCTGGTCGACACCATCCAGGACGCCTTCGCGCTCGCGCTGCGCCTCGTCGAGGACGAGCGCCGCACGATGCTGCACCCGTTCGACGGCGCGCTGACGGCCGAGGGCACCGGCACCATCGGCCTCGAGCTGATGAAGCAGGTGCCGGACCTCGACGCCGTCGTCGTGCCCGTGGGGGGCGGTGGCCTGTGCGCCGGCATCGCCGCCGCGGTGAAGCAGGTCAACCCCGACTGCCAGGTGTTCGGCATCGAACCCTACGGCGCCGACGCGATGTACCGCAGCTTCCGCGCGGGCGCGCCCGAGAAGCTCGACAAGGTCGACACCATCGCCGACAGCCTCGGCGCGCCGTACACGCTGCCCTACAGCTTCGGCGTGTGCCGCCGTTTCGTCGACGAGATCGTGCGCGTGTGGGACGAGGAGCTGTGCCGCGCGATGGCGCACCTGTACCGGGACATGAAGCTGGTCGCCGAACCCGCGGCGGCGGCGGCCACGGCCGCGCTGCTCGGCCCGCTGCGCTCGCGGCTCGACGGCAAGCGGGTCGCGCTGGTCGTGTGCGGCTCGAACATCGACGTCTCGCGCTTCGGGGAGTGGGTGGCGCGCGGAACGGAAACCTGAAGCCGGGACGCGGCAGGGAGATCCCGCACTCGGCCAAAAGCCTCGTGTCCGATGCGGTCCGGGGGCGCAGGCGGATCTTTCGCGGCCGGGCTACCATGGGAACGCACCACGCGGACTGCCCATGCCCCTGCCCCCGTCGAGCCGTTCCTCCGCCGCGCCCGCACATTGGCTGGCCCTGCTGGTCCTGGCGTGGCTGCTGTCGGGCTGCGTCTCGATCCGCACCGATCTGCCCCGGCCGGACTCGTTCGCGCTGCCGGCGACCGAGTCCACCCCGCTCGGCGACACCGTGGCCGAACTGGCGGCGGCCCACCCGGGCCAGTCGGGGTTCCGCCTGCTGCCCCGAGGCAACCAGGCACTGGCCGCGCGCCACGCGCTCGCACTCGCCGCGCGCCGGACGCTGGACCTGCAGTACTACATCATCAACGACGACGCGACGAGCCGCACGCTGCTCCGGCTGGCCACGCAGGCCGCCGAGCGCGGCGTGCGCGTTCGGCTGCTGATCGACGACATCCACACCGACGGCCGTGACGAACTCGCGGCCGCGTTCGCCCGCCACGACCACATCGAGGTGCGGGTGTTCAACCCGTTCCGAGTGCGCGGCACGATGGGCTTCTGGCGCACGGCCGAATTCCTCGTCGACAACGACCGGCTCAACCGGCGCATGCACAACAAGGCCATGATCGCGGACAACGCGGTGGCGATCGTCGGCGGCCGCAACCTCGGCGAGGAGTACTTCGGCACCGGCGCCGCCACCGCCTTCGTGGACCTCGACGTGCTGGCCGCCGGCCCCGTCGCGCAGCAGACCTCCGCCGCGTTCGACGCGTACTGGAACAGCCCGTACGCGATCCCCGTCGAACACTTCCTCCAGGCGCTGCCCGACGCGCTGCCGCCGGTCGGCAGCGACGTCACGCCACTGCCCGGCGCCGCGTCGCTCGCGAGCCACCTGCTCGCCGGCACCGTGCCGCTCACGTGGGCGCCCGCCGAGGTGCTGTACGACCTGCCGGAGAAGGCCGGCGGCGAGGCCTCGGCCGCGCGCGAGGGCGTGCGCATCGGGCCGCGCATCCGCCAGATGCTGCTGGGTGCGAAGAAGCAGCTGACGCTGGTCTCGGCCTACTTCGTGCCGCGCGACCTGGGCGTGAAGCAGTTCCAGGCCCTCGTGGACCAGGGCGTGCGCGTGCGCATCGTGACGAACTCGCTGGGTGCCAACGACGTCATCCCCGCCCACGGGGGCTACGCGCACTACCGGCCCGGCCTCGCGCGGGCCGGCGTCGAGCTCTACGAACTGCGTCCGCTCGAACCCGTGCGCGACCCCGAGGTGAAGGACGGCGGCTCGGGCCCCTTCCACTCTCGCACCAGCCTGCATGCGAAGACGATGGTGGTGGACGGCCGCACCGTGGTGATCGGCTCGTTCAACGGCGACCCGCGGTCGGTGTGGCTCAACACGGAAACCGCGGTGGTCATCGACAGCGAGGCCCTCGCGCTGGAACTGCGTGCCGGGCTCGACGACGTGCTGGCGACACAGTGCTACCGCGTCTCGTGGCGGGACGACCGCCTCGTGTGGGAACGCGACGAGGGCGGCGTGAAGGTCACCTTCGACGTGGAGCCCGACACCACCGCGTGGCGACGTTTCCTCTCGGAAGTGCTGTGGGCGGTGACGCCCGAGAGTTTCCTGTAGGTCACGGCACCGGCATCGCACGCGCCACGAGCGCCGCCCATGCCGCCGCGTCGGGGAACCCGGTGACCTCGAACCGCTCGGGCTGCATGTCGAGCGGAGCCATCAGCGGGCCCGCCAGCTCGTGCAGGTCGGCCCAGGCCACGGCGATGGTCGTTTCGTCGTCGACCAGCACCACGACATCGGTGCGCGGCAGCCAGGTGGTGACACCACGCGTCCACGTGGTCGCCGCCAGCGGACGGCCGTCGGGCCGTCGGTACAGGATCACCGAACCCGCGAACACATCGACGCCGTCGCGCGCATGCAGGTCGTCGAGCGCGGCCTTCTGGGTCGCGTACCGTTCCGCCCGTTCGATGGCGGCCAGTTCGGCGAACGCCGGCGCGATCTCCGCCGGCGGCTCGAAGGGCTCCCAGCCGGCATCGCCCAGACGCATCGGCGTGACCGACAGCCAGCGCGGCTGCTCCTGCAGCGCCTCGAGGCTCACGCGCGCCATCTCGGCGAGCCCGGCGTCGTTGCGTGCGCCGGTCACGAGCAGCATCCGCCGCAAGGGGGTGAGCACGACGGGTTCGTGCACGCCCAGGCGGTGGATCAGGTCGGGCAGCAGGATGCGCGAGGACTCGTAGTCGTCGCCCCACTGGCCTGACCAGACGCCGTGCGCGAGTTGCACCCAGCCCGGGGTCTCGGGCCGCGCGCGCAGGTTGTCGAGGGCGTCGCGCAGCGCGTCGTCGAACGCGACACCCCAGTCGGCGAGCTGGTCGATGCTCAGGCGCTGGATGGCATGGGGCGTGTCGTACGCGAGGCCCACCGTGAGTTCGCCGAAGAGGGGCCGGGCGGCGGGATGGAACGTGGCCACCTCCGACTCGGTGGCGCCGGACCGCCGCGCCTGCAGCCGCGCGAGGTCGTCCTCGCCGGCGCCGCGCACCACGGGCATCAGGTGCGGCCGGGCCGCGGCGTAGCTGGACGGCATGGCCTCCTCGGCGGCGGCCATGGCCTCGACGAACCGGGCGACCACCGCGGGACGCTGGGCCCGCGAGGCCCGGACGTAGTCGCTGAAGACGTTGCCGAGGTAATAGATGCGCGGCGGAGTTTCGCCGGTGCGCAGTTCGCGCTGCGCGGCATCGAAGGTCAGCGCGGGCGAACCACGCGCCTGGAGCGCCGCCGCGACGAGGTGCGCGAGGCGGTCGATCGTCGGTCGGCCGAGAAGCCGCTCCCACCACTGAGGCATCCTGTTTCCTTCCCGGCGCCCGGAGGGCCGCCGTGTGACGTGGGTGTCGTACTGCCGCGAGGTGTGGGGCCATCATACGGGAGCCCGGCCGATTAAAAGGACCTTAAACAGGGGGCTCTACGCTGGCCGTTCCACAGCCCCGGAGCAACCGAGATGCCTGTCCTCCCGACCCGCCTGACGCCACGCACCGGCACCGTCCTCCTCTCCTTGTCGCTGACCGCGTGTGCCGCCGGCCCCACCGCGCCGATGCGCATCGCGGCGGGGTTGACGAGCCAGCAGCTGTGCACCGGCGTCTTCACGTCGGCACAGCCGCCGGCGCAGGTGCTCTCGGAAAACGTGCTGGGCCTGCCGGGCATGGCCTGGACGGAGCCGCTGCTGTCGTACGACGTCGACCGGGACACGCGGCGGGTGTCGGCCCGGTTCGCGGGCGGCTTCGCGCGGCAGTCGACATGGCTCGACGGCTACGGCTGCGTGCTGCTGCCCGAGGGCGGCGCACCACCGGCGTTCGGTGCGCTGCCGCCCGTGGCGTACGAATCGCCCTGGCCCGCACTGGACGCCGCCGCGCCGGTGGAGCCCGCGCCCGGTCCGTGGCGCGACCTGCTCGACCGCGCGTTCACCGACACGCCCGCCCCGCCCCACCACCGCACGAAGGCCGTCCTGGTGGTGCACCGCGACCGCATCGTGGCCGAGCGCTACGCGCCGGGCCACGGCATCGACACCGCGATGCCGAGCTGGTCGGTCGCCAAGTCGATCTCGCATGCACTGACGGGCACGGCGGTGGCCGCGGGCCGCGTGGCCCCCGACGGGCCGACCGGCCTGCCGATGTGGGGCGCACCGGGCGACCCGCGCGCCGCCATCACCGTCGACATGCTGCTGCGCCAGACCAGCGGCCTCGCGCTGACCCACCGGCCCACCGCGTTCGACCCGTCCACCCGCATGAAGTACCTGGAGGCGGACCCGGCCGCCTTCGCCGAGGCCACGCCGCTCGACGTCGCGCCGGGCACCCGCTGGAGGTATGCGGACGGGCACTTCACGCTGCTGTCCCGGGTGCTGCGCGACCGGCTCGGCGGTCACGCGGAGGACGTCGTCCGCCATGCCCGCACCACGCTCTTCGGGCCGCTGGGCATGGCCCGCACGACGATCGAGTTCGACGTGACGGGCACCCCGCTCGGCGCGCACGCCTTCTCGGCCAGCGCACGCGACTACGCGCGCCTGGGCCTGCTGTACCTCCACGACGGTGTGGCCGGCGGCCGCCGCGTGCTGCCCGCCGGCTGGGTGGACCGCGCCCGCACCGCCACCCCGGGCACCGGTTACGGCGCCGGCTTCTACGTCAACGTGGCCGACGGCGACGTGCCGGGCTGGGGCGTGCCCTGGGGCCTGCCCCACGCCCCGCGCGACACCTTCTTCGCCCGCGGCTTCATGGGCCAGTACATCGTGATCGTGCCGTCCCTCGACCTGGTGGTCGTGCGGCTCGGGCCATCGCAGGTGGAAGGCGACGACGTGCGGTTCATGGACGCGGTGATGCGCGATGCCGTCGCCGCGCTCGGGAAATAGCCACGCGTTCAGATGCGAATGTTTCTCAGTATCATGAAAACGCCTACAATCACGCTCCCGGCGGCGCCCCGCGCAGGCCCTTTTCTTCCCCTGACGGAGCGTCCATGGCGCAGGCCATTCCCACTTCATCGCGGAACGCATTGCTGTCGCGCGTCGCCGCGGCCGTGTTCGGCGGCTACGTGCTCGTGTCGAGCGCCACGGTCTTCCTGAGCTACCTGTTCCCCACCGAACGTGCGGAAGCGGTGCTGGCGGCCACGCTGCTGAGCTACGCCGTCTACACCGGCGCGATCATCTGGGTGTTCGCGGTCAGGACGCTCCGCCGGGCCTGGCTCGGCCTCCTCGTGCCGGCCCTCGCCATGGGCGTGCTGTCGCTCGTGCTGGACACCTTCGGAGGCTTCAACACATGAACGGCACCTTCCGCCAGTCGATGGCCTGGCTGCACACCTGGGGCGGGCTGTGGCTCGGCTGGGTGCTCTACGCGATCTTCTTCACCGGGGCCATCGGCGTGTTCGACGAGGCCATCACCCACTGGATGAACCCCGAGCGGCGCGCCCTCGCGGCCGCGTCCGGCGACACGGTGAAGCAGCAGCCCGCCATCGTCGACCGCGCGCAGGCGTACCTCGTGAAGGTGGCGCCCAAGTCGCACTTCTGGAGCATCGGCCTGCCCGACGAAGAGGAACCCGCGCTGCGCGTGTTCTGGGAAGACGAGAAGAAGAACTTCCAGAGCGCCCGCCTCGACCCGACGACGGGCCAGGCGATCCCGCCGGGCCTCACCCGCGAGACCGAGGGCGGCCACCACTTCGTGCACATGCACTTCGAGTTCCACGCGGGCATGGCGGGCATCTGGATCGCCGGTGTCGCCACCATCGCGATGCTCGTCGCGCTGGTCTCGGGCATCGTCACGCACCGCCGCATCTTCAAGGACTTCTTCACGTTCCGCCCGAAGAAGGGCCAGCGCTCGTGGCTCGACGCGCACAACGCCACCGGCGTGCTGATGCTGCCGTTCCTGCTGATGATCTCGTACACCGGCGTGATCGTTTTCTACGCGACCTACATGCCCGCCGGCATCGCGGCCCGCTACAAGGGCAACGAGGACGCCTACTTCGCCGAGGTGCAGAAGCAGACGGCACACCGCGACGAAACCGGCATCTCCGCGACGGTGAGGCCCATGGGCCCGCTCACCGCGCAAGCCGTCGAGAAGATCGGCCGGCCCGCGAGCTTCGTCGTGGTGGAACACCCCGGCGACTCGAGCGCGAGCCTGCGCGTGTTCGGCCGCCGCGACGAGGCCGCGCAGGACGGCCGCCTGCGCCCGCTCAGCAGCGGCGAGATGACCTTCGACGCCGTCACCGGCGAGGTGCTCGACGTGGAGATGCCGCTCGGCTCGCGCGGCGGCCCGGCGCAGCACGTGCAGCAGGTGATGAACGCGCTGCACTTCGTGCAGTTCGGCGGCTACCTGGCGAAGTGGCTCTACTTCTTCTGCGGGCTGGCCGGGGCCGCGATGCTCGCCACCGGCATGATCCTCTTCACCGTCAAGCGCCGCCGCAAGCAGGAGAACGAATTCGGCCGCGCCACGCAGCGCGTGTACCGCGTCATCGAGGCGCTCAACATCGCCTCGGTGGCGGGCCTCGCGGTCGCCAGCATCGCGTTCTTCTGGGCCAACCGGCTCGTGCCGCTCGCGGTCGAACACCGCAGCACGTGGGAGATCGCCCTCTTCTTCGCGGTGTGGGTCGCCACGCTGCTGCATGCGTTCGTTCGCCCCGTCCACAAGGCCTGGACCGAACAGCTTGCCGCGGGGGCCGTGCTGTGCCTGCTGCTGCCCGTGCTCAACGCGTTCACCACCGGGGACCACCTGGCCCTCGCCATCGCCCGCGGCGACGCGCTGTCGGCCGGGGTCGAGGCCACCATCTTCGCGTCGGGCCTGCTGATGCTCGCCGCCATCGCCCACCTGCGCCGCGCGGCGCGCCAGCCGGGTCGCAGCCCGAAGGCGCCGCAGCCCGCCGTGGGCCGGCCGGCCGCCACCGGAGCCGCCTCGTGATGGCCCCGCTGTCGATCGCCGCCGCCACCGCCCTCGGCCTCGCCACCAGCTACGCCGGCATGACCGGCCTGTGCCTCGCGATGGACCGGCACCACGACCAGGTGTGGGGCCGCGATGCGACCCCCCTGGTGCGCCGCCTGTTGCGCCTCGCCGGCATCGTGCTGCTCGCCGGCGGGTTCCTGCTGTGCATCGGCGCATGGGGCGGTGCCATCGGGCCCGTGGTGTGGGTCGGTTTCCTGTCCGCGGGCGCCCTGTCGCTCGTGCTGCTGCTCCCGTACGCGCCCCGCTTCGCGGGCGTGCTGGCGGCGTTGGCCGGTGCGGCCTCGGTCGTGGGCGGGGTGCTCGCGCTCGGCTGATCCAGGGGCTCGACACCGCGGCGCGGTGCGCCTACAGTGCCCCTCGTCCCACGCGACGAGGAGGCGCCCGTGATCACCCTGCACGACTTCGACCTGTCCGGCAGTTGCTACAAGATCCGCCTGTTCCTGAACATCCTCGGGCTGAAATTCGAACGGGTGCCCGTCGACTTCGGCAACCGCGAGCACAAGTCGGCGAAGTACCTGGCCCTGAATCCGTTCGGTGAACTGCCGGTGTTCCAGGACGGCGACCTGGTGCTGCGGGACACGCAGGCCATCCTCGTGTACCTCGCCACCCGCTACGATCCGTCACGGCAGTGGTACCCCGACGACCCGGTGTCGATGGGCCGCATCCAGCAGTGGCTGTCGACGGGCGGCGGCGAGGTGATGAACGCCTCGGGGGCGCGCCTCGTGAAGTGCTTCGGCGTCACCACCCTCGATCTCGACAAGCTGCAGGCCGGCGCGCACCGCGTCTTCCGCATCATGGACGACCGCCTGGCGGCCACCGGCTCGTACCTCGCGCTGGAGGATCGCGCCACCCTCGGCGACATCGCGTGTTTCCCGTACACCGCGCTCGCGGGCGAAGGGGGCATCGACCTCGCGGCCTACCCGCACATCCTCGCGTGGATCGACCGCCTGCGGCGCCTGCCGGGCTTCATCCCGATGCCGGGCATCCCGGCGCTGCCCTAGGAGCCTGGGCGGCAGAGAGAAGGCTCCTAGACGAGGAACGGCACGAAGCGCTTGCTCGTGCCCATGTACGCGGCATAGGCCTCGCCGAAGTGCGCGATGCACTCGGCCTCGTCGCGCAGCGCCGTCAGCAGCAGCGCCACCGACGCGCCCGACGCGAGCGCCGCGCCGGTCCACGAGGCCTGCTTGAAGAACGCGCCCCAGGCCAGCAGGATCAGCGACGCGTACATCGGGTGGCGGATGTAGCGGTACGTGCCCGAGGTGACCAGCTGCGAGGTGCGCTCGAAGGACAGCAGTTCGGCGTCCGTGCGGGCCGCACCGGGCCGGCCCTCGCGGCGCAGCAGCCGCAGCCCGTCGACCACGAGGAACACCGAGACGGCCAGCAGCGTCCACGAGACGAGCTGGTGCGGCGCGAACGGGTCCACGGTCCACACGGGGAAGTTGATCAGCACCAGCGCCAGGATGCACTCCCAGGCGAAGAAGCGGTAGAACCCATGGGAGTCGGGCTTGCGCAGGGCGTGGCGGGAGATCCACACGAACAGCGCCGAGACGGCGGCGAACAGGACGATCGAAGTCATGGGCGTGCATTTTCGCGCAGGGCGCGTCGTCCGCCGGCCTCCTCCCCCCCGAAGTTCGTGGCCGGTTCCCGCCTTACGAGGAAAACCGGTTCCCAAGCGCCCGATCGCCACGTATAACGGCCCAAGATCCACCAGGGAGAGGCCACGTGGACGAAGAAATCGAATTCGTGGATTGGCGTCGATCGTTCCGCCGCTTCGCCGTCGGCACGCTGGTCGTGCTGGTCGCCGTCGGGGCCTTCCTCGCCCATGCGCTGTCGCTCAGCCACGCGCGGTACCGGGACGCGGCGGCCGACAACGTGCAGAACCTCACGCTCAACCTCGAGCGGTACCTGTTCACGCGCATCCAGACGGCCGACCTCGTGCTGCAGTCGGCGGCCAGCGAGTACCTCCGGCTCAGCACCTCCGGACCGCCGGACCCCGACGCGTTCACCAAGGTCCTGGAAGACCTGCAGCACCGGCTCGCCGATGCCCCGGACATCCGCGCCGCGAACCGCGACGGCCGCGTGCTGTACGGCACGCAGGTCGATCGCAGCAAGCCGTTCGACGTGTCGCAGCGCCAGTTCTTCATCGAGGCCATGGCGAGCGACGGCCTCGTGGTGGGGCTGCCGCTCAAGTCGCGCATCTCGCAGCGCTGGGTGCTGCCCATCGGGCGCCCGCTGTTCGACGCGAAGGGCCGGCCCGCCGGCGTGGTCTACATCAACATCGCGGTGGCGCAGCTCAACACGCTGCTCGGCTCGCTGAAGGTGGGATCGAACGGCGTGGTCACGTTGTTCAACGTCCACCGCCAAGTGCTGCTGCGCGTGCCCGACCACCCGCTGATGCAGGACGAGAACCCGCCGCGCCTGTCGGCGCCCGAGACGCTGCAGGCGCTCGGTGCCGGCAAGACCGAGGCGATGTTCACGGCGAGCAGCTCCATCGACCACCACATGCGGCTGCTGATGTTCCGCAAGCTCGGCGAGTACCCCGCGTACATCCTCGTCGGGCTGTCCGACACCGACTTCCTCGCCCCGTGGCGAACCGAACTGCTGCTCACGCTGCTGTTCTGGGCCGCGCTCGCCGCGGTGGCCGCGATCGTGCTCGTGCAGCAGGCCCGCGCGGGCCGGGCGCGCGAACACGCGTGGAATGCGCTGCAGCAGGCCAAGCAGCTGGCCGAGGCCGCGAACGAATCGAAGTCGCAGTTCCTCGCGAACATGAGCCACGAGATCCGCACGCCGCTCAACGGCGTGCTCGGCTTCGCGCAGATCGGGCACCGCGACGCGGCCATCGCCCTCGAGGCGCGGCGCAACTTCGCGCGCATCCTCGAGGCCGGCAAACTGCTGCAGGGCATCCTGAACGACGTGCTCGACATGTCGAAGATCGAGGCCGGCAAGCTCACGCTCGACCGCATCCCCACGCGGTTGCGGCCCGCCGTCCGCCACACCATCGAACTCGTGCAGGACCGTGCGCTCGCGAAGGGCATCGACCTGCGTCTCGTCGTCGACGAGCGGGTGCCCGAGGTGGTGGTGACCGACCCGCTTCGGCTCGGCCAGATCCTGCTCAACCTGCTGTCCAACGCGGTGAAGTTCACCGACGCCGGCCACGTCGCGCTCAACGTCGACCTGATGGACGACCAGCTGATGCTGATGGTGACCGACAGCGGCGTCGGCATGTCGGAAGAGGAGATGAGCCGGCTGTTCCAGGCCTTCGAGCAGGCCGACTCCACCACCACGCGGCGATACGGCGGCACGGGCCTCGGCCTCGCGATCTCCAAGCGCCTCGTGGAGCTGATGGGCGGCACCATCTCGGTCTCGAGCCGGCCCGGCTCGGGCTCGGCCTTCACGGTGCGGCTGCCGATGCCGCCGGCGGCCGAGGCCCCGGCGGACACCACGCACGACGCGGCCCTCGCCGGCGCGCGGCGCGCGGCCGGGGTGGAGTCGCCGCGCAACCGGCTCGACGGCATGCGGGTGCTCGTCGCGGAGGACAACGCCATCAACCAGATCGTGATCCAGGGCCTGCTGGAACTCGAGGGTGCGTCGGCCGATGTCGTGCCCGACGGGCACGAGGCGGTGAACCGCGTCTCGTCGCAGAACGGCGCGCCGTACCACGTCGTGCTGCTGGACCTGATGATGCCGGGCATCGACGGCTACGAGACCGCGCGCCGCATCCGCGTCGCCGACCCCGGCCTGCCGATCATCGGACAGACCGCACACGCAATGCAGGAGGACCGCGCCAACTGCATCGCCGCGGGCATGGTGGACCGGGTCACGAAGCCCATCGACACGGAGGAACTGGTGCGCTCGGTGCTGAAGCATGCCCGTCGCGCATGATGGAATGATCGGCATTTCCAAGGGTCTCTTGCCGCCGCCTTGACGCCGCCCCGGCCTTTGCGCATCGTCTGGTCCATTGAGGATCGGGCCGAAGTGTCCGACAGGCTGGAGGCTCATCCTTGTCCACGAAACTGACCATCACGGGCACGCTGCCCGAAGGCACGCGCCTTGGCGAGTTCGAATTGATCCGCGTGATCGGCGAAGGCGGCTTCGGCATCGTCTACCTCGCCTGGGACCACTCCCTCGAACGCCGCGTGGCGCTCAAGGAGTACATGCCGGCCACGCTCGCGTCGCGGGCCGACGGCACCACGGTGAGCCCGCGGTCCGAGCGCCACCGCGACACCTTCGAGGCCGGCCTGCGCAGCTTCGTCAACGAGGCCCGCCTGCTCGCGCGTTTCGACCACGCCGCGCTCATCAAGGTGTACCGCTTCTGGGAGGCCCACGGCACCGCGTGCATGGTGATGCCGTTCTACGAAGCGGGCACGCTGCAGGCCGCCGTGAGGGCCATGCCCCACCCGCCCGACGAAGCCTGGCTGCGCCGGCTGCTGACGCCGCTGTGCGACGCGCTCGCGATGCTGCACGCGGCCCACTGCTACCACCGCGACATCGCCCCCGACAACATCCTGCTGCTGCCCCCGGCCGACCGCCCGCTGCTGCTCGACTTCGGCGCGGCGCGTCGCGTGATCGGCGGCATGACGCATTCGCTGACGACGATCCTGAAGCCCGGCTACGCACCCATCGAGCAGTACGCCGAGGTGCCCGGCCTGCGCCAGGGCCCGGCCACCGACGTGTACGCGCTCGCCGCCACCGTCCACTGGATCATCACCGGCCACACGCCGCCGCCGGCCGTGGCCCGCATGCTCGACGACGCCTACGAGCCGCTCGAGGTCACCGCCGCGGGGCGCTACAGCCCCGAGTTCCTGCGCGCGATCGACCGTGCCCTGATCGTGCGGCCCGAGCTGCGCACGCCCACCATCGATGCGTTCCGCATGGACCTCAACGCGCGGCCCGAGCCGAAGCCGCGTGCGACGCGCGAGGCCGATCCCGACAGCACGGTGGCGCAGGCGCTGCCCGTCGTCACGGAGGTGGTGGCCGAGCCTGCGCCCGCGGCACCCCGGTCCCGCCGGCCGGCCTATGCGGTGGCCGCCATGGTGGCCGGCACCGCGCTCGCCGCGGCGGCCTGGTCGCTGCGGCCCGACACGCCGGCCGACACCGCCACGACGGCCCGCCCGCGCGAGCCGGTCGAGACGGTGCTGCCCACCGCGGCGAAGGAAGACGACGGCATCGAAACGGTGCTCACCACAGCGCCCACGGCGGCCGGTCCCGCACCGACACCGCCGACCACGGCGCCCGCTCCCGCGGCCCTGCCACCTCCGACCGAGAAACCCCGCCCGCCGACGCAGGCAGCGGCCCCGTCGCCCACGAGACGCACCGCCGAGCAGGCCGCCGAGGAAGTGCGCCGCACCGAATGCGCACGGCTCGCACGCGGCGGCCTCTTCGGAGGCCCGAGCGAGGCGGACCAGACACGGGCGCGACGGCTGGGCTGCTCGGGTTGAGCAAGGTCGCCCCATGCGCACTGCCTGGCTCGCCAACGCCCTCGACGACCTCACCGCCTACCTCTGGGCGCCATTCGCCGGCATCGTTGCCGGTGTCGCCTTCGGCTGGATGGCCGGCGTCACCGTCACCCTCGCCTTCGCCGCGATGCTGTACGGGGTGGGGAGGCTGGCGAAGCGGGTGATCGCCAGATCGCTCGAGACGAAGGTGACTCAGCGCAGGCCCGGCCGGCGCCCTCACCGATCGACAGGCGCCCCTCCCCGTGAGCCGACCGCCGCGCCCTCCGACGACGGGTGACGAGGCAGCCCCCCCATCCGCCTGGGCTTGCCGCGCAAGGCGTGACCGCATCAGGCTGAGTGCGAACGATCTCGGAACGAGGGGGCGACCGCTGTCGACCCGATGCGGGCCTTCACGCCGCTGATCTCGAGGGCAAAAAACAGTCGCTCAGCGTTTGACCCGCGAGGATCCGCGGGGTGTTGCATTTCAAAGTTGAACTCAAGCGTTCTCCTTCGGTCCGGCAGCAGTTGCCGGGCACCGCGCCCGTCACCATTCAAGCGGAGAACTTGAGTCGGGAAAGGTCGGGCGGGCACAACGCCCGCTTTCGCGGTCAAGCGCGTAGAAGTTGTATCGAAAAGCCATTTCCGTGTCGTCGCGACAGGCGATCCCCCCATACAGGCGCGCATAGGTGAAGCGTGAGCCGCTGCTGGATCGGTAGCTGTCCTTGGTCTCGAAGACCAGTTTTCCGTCCTGGTCCTTTACACGCAGCGTGCCCGAGGAAGCGTTCGCCGGAATCTCGTAGTCGATCAGGATGTCCGGCCCTTGCGCGCCCAGTTGCGTGACGATGATGAAGACCGCGCGCTGCTCGGCCACCAGTTGCTCTTGTGTCAATACACGCCAGGTCGCCGTGCTCAGCAGCCGAGGCCCCAGCGGCAATGCCTTCCCTTCCAGCAATACCACCGCCGTTTCCGGCGCTGGACTGCTGCGGGTCGGGCTTGCCAGAAGTACACGGGAAAACCGTTGTACCAGCGCTTCGAACAGCTCCTGTGCGTTGCGGCTGCTGGCATCGCGCGCGTGAACCGGCGCCGCATGGAAACCCGACATCGCCAAAGCCAAGAAGGCCGTCAGGATGCTGCGGCTGCGCTTGGAGAACGTCCTCCTTGTTTCACCGAAAACGATATGGCGTGGTGGTCGGTCAGATTGCATGGGAGCCTGGCGAACATTCAATGTTTGACGTTTGACATGAGAGGCTCGACCCGACCTGCTGGGGCGAGTCCTCTCGCAGGAAGGTTAGGCGCATCACCCACAAAACTTGCCGCGCCGGAACCAGTGAGTCGTGACGGATTCTGCAGGGGCCAGAGCTTTTGCACACGCCATTCACGTGCTTCTTTTCCATCCGAACGCCCGGCTACGAGGCTGACTCACAGGCCATCGACCAAACGCACGCCTGGCATGATATGGGCGTCAAACGGGCGAAGCGCATGTGGCTGCCAGTGGCCGTGAGCGGCCCGCCGTCGATGCCAGGGTGACCGTCGGCACCCGCTGCAAAGCGGTCATCCCAACGCAACGATCAACCGGCTTGCGCCAACACCCTCGCCTCCACCAGCGTCCCGTCGCCCGGCGTCGACACCACCACCAGCCCGCCCCCGATCGCCTCGACCCGCTCGCGCATGTTGCGCAGGCCGATGCCCCGGTTGGGATCGAGCTGCACCGCATCGAGATCGAACCCGCGTCCGTCGTCGGCGATGGTCAGGCGCAGGCCCTCGGCGTCAGCGTGCAGCGACAGCCGCACCTCGCGCGCGGCCGAGTGTTTGCCGATGTTGGTCAGCGCCTCCTGGGCCACGCGGAACAGCACGGTCTTGACGTCATCGGGCAGGTGTTCCGCGCCGCCATCGACCGCGACGACGACGCGTGTGCCACCGGCCTCGCCGAACTCGCGGCCCAGCTGCTCCAGTGCCGCCGGCAGGCCGAGCGTGTCGAGCATCGCCGGGCGCAAGCGGTGGGAGATGCGGCGCACCTCGGTCAGTGAATCGTTGAGGCGCAGCAGCGCGGTCTGCAGGCCGGCGGGCACCGGTTCCTGCCGGCGCTCGAGGCCGTCCACCGCCGACTCGATCAGCAGCTTGGCCGAGACGAGGGTCTGGCTCGTGCCGTCATGGAGTTCGCGCGCGAGGTGGGCACGTTCGTCCTCCTGCGACCGCACCACCTGGCGCGCGAGCAGCCGCAGCTTCGC
Source organism: Piscinibacter gummiphilus (assembly GCF_002116905.1). NCBI lineage: Bacteria > Pseudomonadati > Pseudomonadota > Betaproteobacteria > Burkholderiales > Sphaerotilaceae > Rhizobacter > Rhizobacter gummiphilus. Next base: position 822,423 of record NZ_CP015118.1, on the reverse strand, counting down.
GTCGGCCACGCGGTGTTCGCTGAGGTTGAGCCACAGCCCGCTCGCGCTGATGAGGGCGATGCCCAGGGCGGCGATGCCGGCGATCCACCACATCGTGGTCTCGATGTGGGACACCACCTGCCGGTCGAGTGCCTCCAGCGTGCCCTCGATGTCGTCGAGGTACAGGCCGGTGCCGATCATCCAGCCCCACTTCGGCAGCGCGATGACGTAGCCGAGCTTGGCAACGCGTTGGTCCGTCGACGGCTTGCGCCACTGGTAGCGGATGAAACCGCCGCCGGCGCGGGCCTTCGCGATCAGCTGCTGGATGGTGGCGGACCCGGCGTCGTCCCGCAGGTTCCACAGGTCGGACCCCACCAGCTCGGGCTGGCGCGGGTGCATCAGCGAGCGGCCGTTGAGGTCGTAGACGAAGAAGTAGCCGTCGGCGCCGAATTCGAGCGAGCCCAGCAGGCGCAGGGCCTCGGCCCGGGTGGCCGGGTCGGGTTCGCCGTCGAACTTGTCGTAGAGCGGGGCGAGCGCACCCCGCGCGAGGTCGACGTAGTGCCGCAGCTCCGCCTCGCGGGCCGCCATGTAGGCCTGCTCGACGAGCTCGTGCTCGCGCGCCGCGAGGGACCGCTCCTGGTGCCGGACCGCCACGGCGATCAGCACCAGCGAAAGCACCAGCGGCAACGCGGCGAGCAGGATCAGCTTGGACTGGAGGCGCATGGCCGCCATTGTCGCGCGACGGGCAAGGCCCCTCAGCAGCAGCGGCCCGTGCGCGAGCCGTACCGCGCGTCCTGCCGCTCGCGGAAGAACGCCTCGTAGTTCATCGGCTCCTGGTCCGGGTGCGTGGCGGCCATGTGGCGGAGGTAGGTGCCGTAGTCCGGCACCCCCACCATCAGCCGCAGCGACTGGACCAGGTAGCGCCCGGCCTGCTGCACATCGCCTGCGAGCTGCGCGGCGTTCATCGCGCGGCCTCGGGCATCGGCTGGTAGGGCGTTTCGCTCGCGCTGGGCTTCGACTTCGCCCGCGCGTCCAGCACCCCCTTCACGCTGTAGACCAGCACGCTCAGCACCACGCCGATGAACAGCGCGCAGAGCGCGGCATCGAGCCGGTCGTTGAACACGATGCGCGACATCGCCTCGGGCGTCTTCGCCGGCGCGAGCAGCGTGCCCTGCGCCAGCGCGTCGGCGTACTTGTTCGCGTGCGCGAGGAAGCCCACCTTCGGGTCGGCCGAGAAGATCTTCTGCCAGCCCGCGGTCAGCGTGCAGGCGAGCAGCCAGACGGCCGGCAGCGCCGTGGTCCATGCGTACTTCCCGCGCTTCATGCGGAACAGCACCACGGTGCCGAGCATCAGCGCGACGGCGGCGAGCATCTGGTTCGAGATGCCGAACAGCGGCCACAGCGTGTTGATGCCGCCGAGCGGGTCCACCACGCCCTGGTACAGGAAGTAGCCCCAGGCTGCCACGCACAGGCCGGTGGCGATCAGGTTGGCCGGCAGCGAGTCGGTGCGCTTGAGGGCCGGCACGAAGGTGCCCAGCAGGTCCTGCAGCATGAAGCGGCCGGCGCGGGTGCCGGCATCCACGGCGGTCAGGATGAACAGCGCCTCGAACAGGATCGCGAAGTGGTACCAGAAGGCCATCATCGCCTGGCCGCCCACCACCTGGTGGAGGATGTGGGCCATGCCCACGGCCAGCGTCGGCGCGCCGCCGGCGCGCGCGAGGATGGTGTTCTCGCCCACGTCCTTCGCGGTCTGCACCAGCACGTCGGGCGTGATCACGAAGCCCCAGGTGGACAGCGTCTGCGCCACCGTCTCGGGCGTGTTGCCCACGAGCGCGGCCGGGCTGTTCATCGCGAAGTAGATGCCGGGTTCGATGCACGAGGCGGCCACGAGCGCCATCACGGCCACGAACGACTCGGCGAGCATGCCGCCGTAGCCGATGAAGCGGGCGTGGGTCTCGCTCTCGAGCATCTTGGGCGTCGTGCCCGACGAGATCAGCGCGTGGAAGCCCGACACCGCGCCGCACGCGATCGTGATGAAGAGGAACGGGAACAGGTTGCCCGACCACACCGGGCCGTTGCCTTCGGTGAACTTCGTCATCGCCGGCATCTTCAGGTCCGGGGCGACGATCAGGATGCCGATGGCCAGCGCGAGGATCGTGCCGATCTTCAGGAACGTGGACAGGTAGTCGCGCGGCGCGAGCAGCAGCCACACCGGCAGCACCGAGGCGATGAAGCCGTAGCCGATCAGCATCCACGTGAGCGCCTTGCCGTCGAACGTGAACCACGGCGCGAGGGCCGGGTTCTCGTGCACCCACTGGCCGCCGAGGATGGCGAGCATCAGCAGCACGAAGCCGATGACCGAGACCTCGCCGATGCGGCCCGGGCGGATGAACCGCAGGTACACACCCATGAACAGCGCGACGGGGATCGTGGCCCCGACGGTGAACGTGCCCCACGGCGAATCGGCGAGCGCCTTCACGACGATCAGCGCCAGCACCGCGAGGATGATGATCATGATCATGAACGCGCCGAACAGCGCGATGATGCCGGGCACCGTGCCCAGCTCCTGCTTGACGAGGTCGCCGAGCGAGCGGCCGTCGCGGCGCGTCGAGATGAACAGCACGATGAAGTCCTGCACGGCGCCGGCGAACACCACGCCCGCGAGGATCCACAGCAGCCCGGGCAGGTAGCCCATCTGCGCGGCGAGCACCGGGCCCACCAGCGGGCCGGCGCCCGCGATGGCCGCGAAGTGGTGGCCGTACAGCACGTACTTGTTGGTGGGCACGTAGTCGAGCCCGTCGTTGTGCGTCCACGCCGGGGTCTTGCGGGTCGGGTCCAGCCCCATCACCTTCGTGGCGAGGAACAGGCTGTAGTAGCGGTAGGCGATCAGGTAGACGCAGACGGCGGCCACGACGACCCAGAGGGCGCTGACGGCCTCGCCGCGGCCGAGGGCGATCACGGCGAGCGCGAACGCGCCCAGCACGGACACGAGCAGCCACGGCAGGTGGCGACGAACGAAGGGCATGGGAGTTCTCCTCGAATAGGGAATGCCCCGTTCGGAAGCGGGACCCGGGGAGTCTGCGCCCGTGAAAAAGTCCCCACAAGCGTCCCACCACGCAAGAGGGACACGCAGCACCACCTAATGGTTAGTCCCTAGGTCCCTCGTGGGTCGTGGCGTGCTCCACCGCGTACTTGATCAGCTCCGCCTGCCCTTCCAGGTTCAGCTTGCGCTTGATGTTCTGCCGGTGCGCCTCCACCGTGCGCACGCTCAGGTCGAGGTCCCGCGCGAGCTGCTTGCTCGACAGGCCCTTCGCGAGGCCCGAGAGGATCTGGCTCTCGCGCATCGACAGCACCGGCCGCGGCACCTGGTTGCGGAACAGGCGCTTCGACACGGCCGGGCTCAGGAAGGTGCCGCCACCGGTCACCGCCTCGATGGCCGTGACGATCTCGCTCGCGGGCGCGTCCTTCAGCACGTAGCCACGCGCGCCGGCCTGCAGCGCACGCTGCACGTACTCGGGGTTGTCGTACATGCTCAGCATCAGCACGAGCAGCTCGGGGTGACTCGCGAGCAGCTGCGCGGTGAGGTCGATGCCGTTGGTGTCGCGCATGCCCACGTCCATCAGCGCGAGCGTGGGCCGCAGCGCCTCGACCTGGGCGACGGCCTCGTCGGCATTGCCCGCCTCGCCCACCACCTCGAACCCGGGCACCGTGGAGAGCCGCGCGCGCAGGCCGTCGCGGACCAGCGGGTGGTCGTCGATCAGGAGCAGGCGGATCGCGGCGGGGGCCATGGCGGGATTGTAGGGACCGGGTCACGGCAGTCCAGAAAGTGTCATTCGCCTGACATGACGCCTCCCTAGAGTTTCGTTCGAAACGTTCCCGTGATCGAATGAACCTCAGCGACCGACAACGCGCAATCCTCGACTGGCTCCGCGACGGGCAGCCCCTCGGCACCGAGCAGATCGCCGTGCGCTTCGGCGTCAGCAGCCAGACCATCCGCCGCGACGTGCAGGAGCTGAACGACCAGGGCCTCGTGCGCCGGCAGCACGGCAGCGTCGCGCTGCCGGCGAGCCAGCACAACCTGAGCTTCGCCCAGCGCAGCGACGCGCAGGCCGAACGCAAGCGCCGCATCGCCCGCGCGGCGGCCGCATCCCTTCCCGAGGACGCCACGGTGTTCCTCGGCTACGGCACGACGGTTGCCGAGTTTGCGCGGGCGCTGCCACCCGAACGGCCGCTGCGTGTGGTCACCAACAACCTCGACGCGGCGCTCGCACTGGCGGAGAAGCCCGCCGTGGAGACGTGGCTCGCGGGCGGCCGGCTGCGCCCGCAGGACCGCGACACCATGGGCAGCTGGGCCCTCGAGGCCTTCGCCCGCTTCCGCCCGCACGTCGCCGTGGTGGGCATCGGCGGCATCGCGGCCGACGGCGCCCTGATGGAGTTCCAGCCCGACGAGGCCGACCTCACGCGCGGCCTGCTCGAACGTTCCGCCGAGGCCTGGCTGCTGGCCGACGGCAGCAAGCACCTGCGCGACGCACCGTGCCTCGTGGCGCCACTCACCCGCCTCGCGCGGGCCTTCACCGATGCCGACGCCCCCGCCGCGCTCGACATCCTGTTCGACCAGGCGGGTGTCCCGCTGCACCGCTGCTGACCCCATGAGCTTCCTGACCCTCGACCGCATCACCCGCCGCTTCGGCGACCACGACGTGCTGCGCGGCATCGACCTGGCGGTCGAACGCGGCGAGTTCGTCGCGCTCCTCGGCGCGTCGGGCTGCGGCAAGACCACGCTGCTGCGGCTGATCGCAGGGCTCGACCATCCCGACAGCGGTGTCGTCCGTCTCGATGGCCGCGACGTCACCCGGGCCGAACCCGCCGAGCGCGGGATGAGCATGGTGTTCCAGTCGTACGCCCTGTTCCCGCACCTCACCGTGGCCGACAACATCGTGTTCGGCCTGCGCGCGCGCAAGGTGCCGAAGGCCGAGCAGGCGAAACGACTCGGCGAAGCGGCGGAGATGCTGGCCCTCGCCACGCTGCTCGCCCGGCGGCCCGCCGAGTTGTCCGGCGGCCAGCGGCAGCGCGTGGCGCTGGCCCGCGCCGTGGTGTCGCACCACCCGCTGTGCCTGATGGACGAACCGCTGAGCAACCTCGACGCCCAGCTGCGCGCCGAGATGCGGTCGGAGCTGCGCCGCGTGCAGCAGGCCCTCGGCCTGACCCTCGTCTACGTGACCCACGACCAGGTCGAGGCGATGAGCATGGCCGACCGCATCGTGCTGATGCACGCGGGGGGCATCGCCCAGGTGGGCACGCCCGATGACCTCTACGAACGCCCCGCCTCGCCCGTGGTGGCGCGCTTCATCGGCCAACCGCCGATGAACCTGCTGCGGCTGCCCGGCGAGACCGCACTGCGCGGCGTGCGCCCCGAACACGTCGCGATCGGCGACGGCCCGTGGGAGTGCGCCGTGGTGCGCAGCGAATACCACGGCGCCGACACGCTCGTCGAGGTCACCTGCCACGGCCAGCCGCTGCTGCTCAAGCACGCCGGCCGGCTGCGGGTCGACGCCGGCACGACGCTGCGCCTGGGCTGGCCCGCCGAACGCGAACACCGATTCCCTGCTTGACCCACCCCGTCCCTCCCAGGAGTTCCCGATGTCCTTCAAAGTGAAATGCCTCGCCCTCGCGCTGGGCGCTCTCTCCGCGTTGAGCGTGTCCGCGCAGACGCGCATCAGCATGTACTACCCCGTCTCGGTCGGCGGCCCGCTCACGCAGGTGGTCGACAAGCTCGTGGGCGAGTTCCAGCAGGCCAACCCCGACGTGAAGGTGGAGGCCATCTACGCCGGCAACTACGACGACGCGCGCATGAAGGCGATGGCCGCGCTGAAGGCCGGCACGCCGGTGCAGACCTCGGTGCTGTTCTCGATCGACCTGCACGAGCTGAAGGACCAGGGTGTGATCCGCCCGTTCGACGACTTCGTGAAGACCGCGGAAGACAAGGCCTGGCTGCAGGGCTTCTACCCCGCGCTGATGGAAAACGGCCGCGCCGAGGGCAAGACCTGGGGCATCCCGTTCCAGCGTTCGACCATCGTGATGTTCTACAACAAGGATGCGTTCCGTCAGGCCGGCCTCGACCCCGAGAAGGCGCCGCGCACCTGGGCCGAGATGCGTGCCGCCGCGGCCAAGCTCGTGCGCACGGAGAACGGCGCCACGACCCGCTGGGGCATGATGATCCCGTCGACCGGCTATGCCTACTGGATGTTCGGCGCGCTCGCGAAGCAGAACGGCCAGCTGCTCGCCAACCCGGCCGGCACGCAGACCCGCTTCAACCAGCCGAAGACCATCGAGGCGCTCGAGTTCTGGTCGTCGCTCTCGAAGGACGGCCTGAGCCCGAAGGGCCTGATCGAATGGGGCACGCTGCGCCAGAACTTCGTCGAGGGCAAGACCGCGATGATGTGGCACACCACCGGCAACCTCACCGCCGTGCTGAAGGAAGCCAAGTTCGACGTGGGCGTGGCCCAGCTGCCCGCCAACACCGAGCCGGGTTCGCCCACCGGCGGCGGCAACTTCTACCTCTTCAAGAGCGGCAGCGACGCCGAGCAGCAAGCGGCCTTCCGCCTCGTGAAGTTCCTGACCGCACCGGAGCGTTCGGCCGAATGGAGCGTGGCCACGGGCTACGTCGGCGTCAGCGCCGCCAGCTACGCGACGCCCGCGCTGAAGAAGTACGCCGAGACCGTGCCGCAGGCCCTCGTGGCACGTGACCAGCTGTCGGTGGCCACCGCCGAGCTGTCGACCCACCAGGCCGGCCGCGTGCGCAAGGTGCTCGACGACGCCATCCAGTCGGTGATCACCGGGCAGCAGGACGCCAAGACGGCACTCGACGGCGCGCAGGCCCAGGCCGACCGCGTGCTGAAGCCCTACCAGCGCTGATCCACCGACGCCGCCATGCGCACCGACCGCCACACCACCGCCCTCGCCTGGCTCCTGCTGCTGCCGGCGCTGGTGTTGCTGTCCGCGTTCACCTACTGGCCCATGGTGGCCAGCCTGTGGCGCAGCCTGCACCTGGAGGCGCCCGGCGTGCCGGCCACCTTCGCCGGCACCGAGCAGCTCGCGGCGCTGGTGGACGACCCCGTCTTCCGCCAGGCGCTGCGCAACAACCTCTGGTACGCGGCCGTCACCGTGCCGCTGTCGGTGGGCCTCGCGCTCGGCATGGCGCTGTGGGTCAACGGCAAGTTCGCCGGGCGCGGCCTGATGCGCCTGGCCTTCTTCACGCCCACGGTCCTCCCGATGGTGGCGGCCGCCAACGTGTGGCTGTTCTTCTACGCCCCCGACATCGGCCTGCTGAACCGCGCGCTGGCCGCGTTCGGTGTCGCCGGGCCCAACTGGCTCGGCGACACCGCCACCGCGCTGCCGGCCGTGATGGTGGTGACGGTGTGGAAGGAGGCCGGCTTCTTCATGATCTTCTACCTCGCGGCCCTGCAATCGCTGTCGCCCGAGCAGCTCGACGCGGCGCGGCTCGAAGCGCCGTCGCGATGGTTCCGCTTCCGGCACGTCGTGTGGCCGCTCGTGGCGCCCACCACGCTCTTCGTCGCGGTCAACGCGCTCATCAACGCGGTCAAGCTCGTCGACCACCTGTTCGTGCTCACCCGCGGCGGCCCCAGCAACGCGAGCACGCTGCTGCTGTACCACCTGTACGAGGCCGCGTTCAAGTTCCACGACACGGGCTATGCCGCGACGCTCACGCTCGTGCTGCTCGCGCTGCTGGCCGCCTGCTCGGCCGGCCAGTTCTTCCTGTCCCGCCGCATCCACTACCGATGACGCGCCTCCACCGCCACCTGCTGCCCCTCGCGGGCTGGACCCTCGCGCTGCTGTGGATCACGCCGCTGCTGCTGCTCGCGTGGGGCTCGATCCATCCGGGCGCCGGCGCGATGCAGCTCGACCCGTTCGCCCCCGTCGGCCTCGACAACTTCCGCGCGGCCTGGCGCGTGGCACCGTTCGCGCGCTACCTGCTCAACACCGTGGCGCTCGTGACGCTGCTCGTCGCGCTGCAGTTCACCGTGTGCACGCTCGCGGCCTACGCGCTCGCGCGCCTGCCCTTCCGCGGCCGCGGCGCGGTGTTCGCGCTCGTGCTGCTGCAGCTGATGGTGATGCCCGAGGTGCTGATCTCCGAAAACTACCTCGTCGTCGCCCGCCTGGGCCTCATCGACCACGTGCTGGGCATCGCGCTGCCGTACGTGTCGAGCGCCTTCGGCATCTTCCTGCTGCGCCAGGCCTTCATGATGGTGCCGCAGGAGCTGGAGGACGCGGCCCGTGTCGAAGGCCTCGGGCGCCTCGCGCTGCTGTGGCGCGTCTACATCCCGCTCGCGCGGCCCACCTACCTCGCGTACGCCCTCGTCTCCATCAGCTACCACTGGAACAACTTCCTGTGGCCGCTGGTCGTCACCAACACCGAGGCGAGCCGCCCGGTCACCGTGGGCATGGCCTTGTTCGCCTCGCCCGAGACCGGTGTCGACTGGGGTGTGCTGTCCGCCGGCACGCTGCTGTCGGTGGGCCCGCTGCTGATCGCCTTCCTGCTCTTCCAGCGGCAGTTCATGCAATCATTCATGAACGCCGGACTGAAGTAACCCATGCCCCGCTCTTCCCGTTTCCCCCGTTTCATCCTGACCGACGTCGACGACACCCTCACGTGGGAGGGCCTGCTGCCGGCGGACACGCTGCGAGCGCTCTATCGCCTGAACGACGCCGGCATCGGCGTGATCCCCATCACCGGCGCGTGCGCGGGCTGGTGCGACCAGATGGCGCGCACGTGGCCCGTGTCCGCGGTGATCGGCGAGAACGGCGCCTTCGTGATCGAACGTGACGGCCGCCGGCTGCGCTGGCACGACACGCAGGACGAAGCCACGCGCGAGCGCCACCGGTTGCGCCTGTCCGAAGTGGCGGGGGCGCTGATGCACGAAGTGCCCGGCCTCGCCGCTGCGCGCGACAACGGCTACCGCCGCTACGACCTGGCGCTCGACCATGCGCAGGAGGTGGAACCGGTCGCATCCGCCGACGTGCGGCGTGCGCTCGACCTCGCGCACGCGGCCGGCGTGCAGGCCACGGCCAGCTCCATCCACATCAACCTGTGGCTCGGCGACTTCAGCAAACGCATCGCCGCCGCGCGCTGGCTCGGCACGCGGCACGGCATGGACGACACGGCCCGCGCGGCCGACGTCGTGTTCGTGGGCGACTCGACGAACGACGCGCAGATGTTCGAGGCCTACCCGCGCAGCGTGGGTGTGGCGAACATCCGCCCGCACCTGCCGCACCTGCCGCGTCCGCCCGCGGAGGTCACATCCGCGCCCGGCGGCTTCGGCTTCGCCGAGTGGGTCGACCGGCTGCTGCCATGCTGATCGCGCAGGTCACCGACACCCACATCGTCGCGCCGGGCCGGCTCGCCAACGGGCGCGTGGACACGGCGGCAATGCTGCGGGCGTGCGTGGACTCGGTGCGGGCGCTGTCGGTGGCGCCGGACCTGCTCGTGCTGACGGGGGACCTCGTCGATGCGGGTGGTGCCGATGAGTACGCGCACCTGAAGTCGCTGCTGGCGCCGCTGTCGCTGCCCACGCTCGTGATCGCCGGCAACCACGACAGCCGCGATGGCCTGCGTGCCGCGTTCCCGGGGCTGCCTTCGTCGGGCTTCGTGCACTACGTGCGTGACGAAGGGCCGCTGCGCTTCATCGCGCTCGACACGCTGGTGCCGGGCGAGGCGCGCGGTGAACTGTGCACGGCACGCCTGGATTGGCTGGAGGCCGCGCTGGCCGCCGAGCCCTCACGGCCCACGGTCGTGCTGATGCACCACCCGCCGTTCGTCACGGGCATCCGCTTCATGGACGACATGGGATTGACCGGCCGAGACGACTTCGCAGCCATCGTCGCGCGCCATCCGCAGGTGCAGCTGATCCTGTGCGGCCACCTGCACCGCCCCATCCACACGCTGGTGGGCGGGCGGCGGGCGCTGACGTGCCCGAGTCCGGCGCACCAGATCCCGCTGGACCTGAGGGAACAGCCGTTCGAAGGGTTCGACTTCGAACCGCCGGGGTTCATGGTGCATCGGTGGACGGGGGATGGGTTCGTCACCCATCAGCAGCCCGTCGGCAACTTCGCGGGGCCGTTCCCTTTCTGAGCACGGCCACCCAAACACTCGTCATCCCGAGGGAGGTCACCTCACATCGGGTGGCGGCATGCGCCGCTGCAGCACCCCGATCGGCGGCGCCCAGCGCTCGCCCTTGACCTTCTTCGCCGTCACGAGCGTGATGTCCGCCGGCTCGAACACCTCCACGTTGTGCGTGATGGGTGTCGTCAGCACGTACTGCGCCCGCGTGCTCTTGAGGAAGTGGCCCACGATCTGGATGTTGCGCACGTCGAGGTGGGCGAAGGGTTCGTCGATGAAGACGAAGCCGCCCGGGGTCTCGTCGTCCTTCATCAGGCCCACGAGCAGGATCAGCGACTTGATCACCTGCTGGCCGCCGGAGGCCTCGCCGTCGTTGAGGCCGATCTCGCCCTTGCCGTCGAAGTTGAAGTTCACCTTCAGCTCGGCCTGGCGCAGCAGCGCGTCGTCCTGGTCGAGGTGCGGGAGTTCGGCACTGACCACCACGCCGGCCTGCTCGCCCAGGTCGATCAGGTTCTTGCGGTAGCGGCGCACGGTGGCCTTGAGCACGTCGATGTAGCGCGAGCGGGCGTTGTCCACCGCGATGCGCGCGGCCTCGTTGCTGGCCTTGCGCTGCTGGAGCTGTTCGTCCTGCAGCATCACGGCGGCCGTCATCAGCGTGAGCTTCTCCTCGACGCTGGCATCGGTCTCCCAGTGGCCGCGCTCCAGCTCCTCCTCGATGGACGTGAGCCGCAGCTTGGCCTGCGTGGCGCTCGTGAACTTGTCGCGCAAGCCGGCGATCTGCGCCGGCGTGATCCACCGCGCGGGGAAACGCAGCTTGTGCTCGCGCGACGTGGCCGAGCGCGTGCGCAGCTCGGTCTGGCGCCCGCTCCATTCGCGCAGGTGTTCGTCGGCGCGACGCTCGATGTTGCGCAGGCGCTCCTGCGCCTGGCGGTAGTCGTTCTCGCTGTGGGCGCGGGCGCTCACGGCTTCGCCGTGTTCCGTGTCGAGCCGCTGCCAGCGCGCGCTGGCGTCGGACCGCGCACGCGCCAGCGCCGGCAGCGCCTGGCGGGCCTCGGCGAATTCCTCGCTGCGCGTGGCCAGCTCCTGCGCGGCGCGGTGGCCCTGCGCGGCGTGCTGCGCGTCCTTCAGCTGGCGTTGCACGCCGTGCTGTTCCTGCGCGACGGCGGTGAGCTTCTCGTCGAGTTGCGCGAGGCGCTGCTCGATCGACTGGCGGCGCGCGGCCACGGCCGCGGCACCGAACTGGTAGTCGCCCGGGTCGACGAACACGCTGCGGCCGCCGCGACCATCGCGGTGGTACGCCTGCGGCGTGATCCACTCGCCCCCCTGCTTCGAACCGGCCTCGGTGCTGTCGACCCGCTGGATGTGCGACAGCTGGCGCAGCAGCCAGCTCGGCGCCTTGGCGCTGAACTTCATCACGGCCAGCAGGCTCTGGGCCGACGGGTTCGCGGGCGCGGCCTCGGCGTCGGACACGACGTAGTGGCGGTAGCGTTCGCGCTCGGCGATGGCCATCGCCTTGCCTTCGTCACCCGCCTTTTCCAGCACGACGACCCAGCGCGAGCCGCGCAGCACCCCTTCGGCGGCCGCGCGCCAGCGTTCGTCGGCGATCTCGACGATGTCGGCCATCACGTGGTGGCCGATGCCGGCCTCGGCCAGCGTGCGCTTGAAGCGCATCACGTCGGGCGGCGGCGGTGCCTGACGCTGGCCCTGCAGGCCCGCGAGCGCCCGTTCGGCGTCCTGGCGCTGGTCGTTCAGGCGCTGCCAGTCGGCCGCGAGCTGGTGCTTCTGCACCTCGAGCTGCTCGACGAGTGCGGTCAGCTGCGCCGCGTCGCTTTCGATGGCCGCGAGGCCTTCCAGCTCCTTGATGCGCTTGACGAGTTCCTCGACCGGCCGCTCGGCGGCGCGGGCGGCTTCCTGCGCCTTCAGCGCCGCGGCACGTTCCTCGTGCAGCGACTCGACGCGGGCGGCGGCCTGCGTCTGGGCGTCCAGCAGGCCCATCAGGTTGCCGCGCAACTCGCTGCGCTGGCGCAGTTCGTCGGCGTGGTCGCGGCGCTGGCGATGGAGGTCACGCACCTTGCCGGCCAGCTGCGCGCGGTCCTCGGCCCAGCCCAGCACGGGGATGACTTCGGTGCCCAGCAGCTCGCGTTCGCCGATCTTGTGGCGCCACAGCTGGTACAGGTTCACGCGCGATTCGAGTTCGGCGCGCTGCGCGCGGCCGTGGGCCAGCTCGCGTTCGGCGGCCTCGACCTCCTGGCCCAGCTGCCGCTGGTGGCCGCGCGCCTCCTCGTAGCGGTCGAGCACGTCCTGGTCGCCGAACACGTCGAACACCAGGCGCAGCAGTTCCTTTGGCGAGTACTCGCACAGGCGGTCGGTCTGGCCCTGCTCCAGCGCGAGCACGCGCGCGATGGCGCGGCTGAGGCCCGCGCCCTCGAGGCGCTTGCGCCAGTGCTCGATGCCCAGCCACTCCTTGTCGGAACGTTGGACGAGCGACTCGATGGACTCGTCGCCCTCGACCATGATGTAGCGGCGCTGCCAGTCGCCGCCGTTGCGGTCGATGCGGCACGCGAGCGTGACACGGTCGGTGTAGAGCAGGCAGCGCGCGAACGGCCGGCTGCTCGCCTGGCGCGTCTGCGGGCGGTTGTCGACGGTGGCGCGCAGCCAGGCGCTGTCGGCGTTGGCGTGGCGCGCGTAGGTCTTGTAGCTGCGGCCGCCGGAGCATTCGAGGCCCAGCAGCGTGCGCATCGCGTCGAGCAGCGTGGTCTTGCCCGACCCGTTGGGCCCGGCCACGGTGATGATGGCGCCGTCGAGCGGCAGCGTGAGGCGCTGGCAGTAGTCCCAGTGCAGGAGTTCGAGGCTTTGCAGGTGGAACATCGGCTCAATCGGGCTGGCTGTCGTTGGCGGTGTCGTCGGCGAGTTCTTCGCCGTCGTCGTCCTCAGGGGTCTCCTCGACCACCACATGCGCCGGCGGCGCGATGGCGCGGGCCTGCGTCAGCACGTCGCCCAGGGCGCCGTCGAGGATGCGGGGCGCGAGCGTGTCGTAGTCGAGCAGCAGGTCGAGCAGAGGGCCCTCGCTGATGTCGTCGCCGCGAAACACGATGAAGCCGTGGTTCGCGAGGCGCCGCAGGTTGCCGTCCATGCGCGTCTTCTTGCCGAGCTGCACGCCGAAGTCGGCGAGCAACGAGCGGTACGACACGATGCCGCTCACGCTCGCGGCCGACGGCATCGGGCGGTCGGTCTTGAACATCTCGTTCTGACCGTCGGACTCCGCGCCCCGCGCCCGTGCCGCCTGGCGCTCGCGCTTCGGAAGGATGATCAGCGACCACAGCACCACCAGCAGCGACACCGCATCGCGCGGCAGGTCGATGTTGTTGTGGCTGTTGAGCCCGGCCTCGCCGAACACGGCGCTCTCGGCTGGCCGCAGCAGCGCGACGGCCACGTGGTCGGCGTGAAGGTTGTCGACCAGGCGCAGGCCGACCTGGGCCAGGCGGTCCTGCACCGTGGCCCACAGGTCGGCGTCGATCAGCGCGCGGCGCACTTTCGGATGCTGCCGCGGCAGCCAGCGGCGCGCGAGCAGTTCGGCCACCAGCAAGGCGGCGTCGTCGAGAGGAGCACTCATTCGGGAAGGGAGGTGGGTTCGGCGGCAGGGGCCGGCCGGGGGTGGAGGCGGGAGTGGAAGTGGCCTTCGCTGATGACGGCGACTTCCGTGTCCTGGGTCTTCACGAGGTTGGCGGTCATGGCCAGCGACCACGGCGCACGCGCCAGGTCGCCGGTCTGGCTCTTGAGTTCGGCGGCCTGCCGGTCACCCAGCAGCGGCATCAGCTGCATGCGGTACGCCGCGTGGGCGAAGCGGCGGTTCAGCACGGCCTCGGCCAGCGTGGGCGCCGTGGCCTGTTCGCCGGCCGCGGCCTTTTCGTTCCAGCGGCCGAAGAGGTTCACGAGGTGACCGAGTTCGGGCGGCAGGCTCAGGATGTCGAGCGAGCCCGCGGCAGCCTCGGTGGACGGCGGCAGCCCCACGCTGCGTTCGGGGTCGGGCCGGTCGCGGTCGAACTCGCCTTCGGTCACGTCGACGAGGTCGTGCTGGCTGACGAACACCGGGCGCACGCCCACCGACAGCGCGTCGGCCATCAGCGTGTGCAGCGCGGGGTGGTTCTGCAGCCAGTGGCGCACGTCCGACGACGTGAGGCCGGTGCTGCCGAGCGTGACGCGCTGGCGGTCGGCCTGCTGCAGCGCGCGGGTGAACTGGCTGGCCATCGACAGCAGCCGCGCCTGGTCCTGGCCGAGCGCGCGGGCGGCCTTTTCGAGCCGGGCGTTGTCGTGGTGGTCGCGGATGATGGCCGACAGCGCCTGGCCGGCCTTGTCGACCAGCGCCAGCGCGCGGTCGAAGCGCGGTTGCGCCTGGCGCAGCCGGGCCTCGGAGCCGCTGGCGATGGCGTCGGCGAACTCGTCGTGCAGGCGGGCGAGCTGGGCATGCAGGTGCTGCAGCTGGGCCGCGTCCACCACCCCCAGCTGCTGCGCGCCGGCGACCTGCGCCAGCAGGCCCGACAGCTCGTCGTCGTCCTGCGGCGCCGACGACAGCGGCGCCAGCAGCGCCTGCACCTGGTGGGCGAGCGGCGAGAGGTGGTAGTCCTGCGCGGTGGCGTCCCACACCAGCAGGTCGAGTTCGCGCAGGCGCTTGAGCGCCGTGTCGAGCGGCTCGGGCAGCACGGCGTGGAAGAGCTGGTTGACGTCGTCGCGCGACAGCCGGCCCTGCGGGTGCGTGGCGAGGGTCAGGAAACACCAGAGGCGCAGCCGCACGAGCGCGGAGGCACCGGTGAACAGGCCGCGCAGCGCGTCGACCGCATCCTGCTTGCGCGCGAGGGCGAACGCGAGCGGGCTGTCGTGTGCAAAGGCGGGTTCTCTGAACAGATCCTCGAATCGAGCCGACTCCGCAGGCTCCGCGATGGGGGTGACCTCGTTCATAAGAGAGGGATTTTGCCTGATCCCGGCCGGACGCCCGGAGGCCGGCTTGTCGCCATAATCCGCGCGCGGCCGCCACCAAGCACATCGCGAGACGGTTCCCTGAACCGCCTTCGCACCGCGGGGCTCCCCCGCGGTGATTTCCCGGCAGGTCCTTCCGGGGCATGAGCGGCACGGCGCAGGCGCCACGATGCTCATGCATCACCCGCAGGTTGGTCGGCGGCCGCACCTCAGGAGACCCCGTTCATGGCATCGCTGGTCCGGCTCACCGCCCTCGCCCTCGCCCGCGCGCTGCAGGTCGGCCAGCGCACGCCCGACGGCATGGCCGCGCGCATCCGGGCGTGCCTGGGCGCCGAGGCGTCGTGGTGCGGGCCGCTGGTGGAGCGCTGTGCCGCCATGGCCGGGGAACGCTGGCGGCGCCTGTCGGTCCGCTCGCTGGCCGACCTGATCGAACGCGACCAGGGCTTCCATTTCGCGTGGATCGCCCACGAGCCCCCATGCGTGCGCCGCTACCTGCTGCGCGAGGCCGACCGGATGAACCCGCTGCCGCTCGGACTCGACCGGTGCCAGGTGCCCTTCTGGCCCCACGCCGGCGCCCTCGCGGCATGGCTCGGCATCGGCACGGGCGGCCTGTGGCGCCTGACCCGGCCGTCGGACTGGCAGCGCCGCACGCCCATGGTCGAGCAGCACTACCGCAGCCACCTGCGACCGAAGCGCACGGGCGGCTGGCGCCTGCTCGAAGTGCCCGAGCCGTACCTGATGCCGCTGCAGCGCCGCGTGCTCGACGACCTGCTCGACCGCATTCCGCCGCACGAGGCGGCGCACGGCTACACCCGGGAACGCTCGGTGATCGACCACGCGCGCCGGCACTGCGGCCAGGCCGTGGTGCTGCGCTTCGACCTGAAGGACTTCTTCACCGCGGTGAAGGCCTCGCGCGTGCACGCGCTGTTCACCACGCTCGGCTACCCGGAGGAAGTGGCGCGTGCGCTCACGGCGCTGTGCACCGTCGCCACCCCCGAGCCCGCGCTGCGCCGCCTGCGTGCCGAAGGTGGCATGGACTGGGAGCAGGTGCAGCGGCTGCGCGACCCGCACCTGCCGCAGGGTGCTCCGACGTCGCCGGCGCTCGCGAACCTCTGCGCCTTCGGCCTGGACGTCCGGCTGGCCCACCTCGCCACCTCGCTCGGCGCCCGCTACAGCCGCTATGCCGACGACCTCGTGCTGTCCGGCCCGGCCCGGCTGCGCACGGCCTTCGCCCGCATCGAGCGGCATGTGAGCCGCATCGTCATCGAGGAAGGCTTCGCGCTGAACCCGCGCAAGACCCGCTGCACCGGCGCCGGCCGGCGCCAGACCGTGTGCCACGTGGTGGTGAACGACCGCCCGAACCTGCCGCGCGACGAGTTCGACCGCCTCAAGGCCATCCTCCACCAGTGCGTGCGCGACGGCCCGGCGACACAGAACCGGGAGAACCGCCCCGACTGGCGGGCCCACCTGCGGGGCCGCGTGGCCTGGGCCACCCAGCTCAACGCGGCCAAGGGGGCGCGGCTGGCCCGGCTCTTCGAACGGATCGACTGGGCCGCCTGAACCGACGGGTCAGCCGTGCAGCCCGTCCCACAGCAGCTTCACCCCGGTGAGGAACATCCCGGAGTACGCGAGCCGGAAGAACCAGGTCGGCTTGATGCGCCGGGCCAGCCACACGCCGCCCCACACGCCCAGCGGCGCGAGCGGCATCAGCACGAGCGACGTCGTCATGTTGCGCAGGTCGATCAGGCCGAGCCACGCGTACGGGATCCACTTCGACAGGTTCACGGCACCGAAGAACACGGCCATCGTGGCAGTGAAGCGGATCGGGTCCAGGCGCAGCGGCAGGATGTAAGCCATGATCGGCGGGCCGCCGGCATGGGCCACGAAACTCGTGAAGCCGGAGACGATGCCCAGCACGAAACCGAGCGGTTTCGAGTGGCGCGGGACGTCGCTCCGGGGCGGGAACAGCAGGCGCTGCGCCAGGAACAGCAGGGTGAGGGCGCCCACCACGCCGGCCACGACGTGCTTCGGCATCAGCCCGAAGAGCACGGTGCCCACCACGGTGCCGATCAGGCCCGCGGGCAGCAGCAGGCGCAGCAGCGCGGGGTCGCGCTCCTTCCAGAGCTGCTGGATGCCCACCGCGTCCATCACCAGCAGCAGCGGCAGCATCACGGCGGCGGCCTGCGGCACGGCGATGGTCAGGGCCATCAGCGGGGTGGCGAGCGAGCCGAAGCCGGCGGCGAAGCCGCTCTTGGCAAGGCCCATCAGCAGCACGGCCGGGATCGCGGCCGCGTAGAACCAGGGGTCGGAAATCATGGGAAGGGCGGGAACTTCAGCCGCCGACTCTACTGCACCGAGTCAAGACCGGGACGCCGGCGTCCCGTTGTGCTGCACCTCGGCCCGGTGTCCCATGCTGCGCAGCCAGGCGGCGAAATGCTCCACGCGCTCGCGGTCCGGGTGCCAGGGGCCCGCGTCCCACGCCCCGCCCATCCGGTTCGTCTGCCCGTTGTAGACCACGCGCCAGAGCACGGGCCGGTCGTCCCCGCTCACCATGGCCGGGAGCGGACGGACGACGCCAGGGGGTGAAAGTGGACGGGTGTTGAAAACACGCCGGGGATGCTACCGGCCGGCCTCCGGCGCGCCCATGGGGCTTTCACCGAAGCGCCGGACTCCAGCGGCCAGGGGGCCGCGTGGCGAGGCCATCGGTGTGGTAAATCTCCGGAACCGCCTGGAGCCGCCCATGACCGACACGATCGCCCTCGCCCGCGCCCGACTCGTCCTCGTCGACTACCAGGACCGGCTGCTGCCCGCCATCCACGACGGCGGCGCCGTGTTGACCGAGGCCGTGCGTCTGGCCGGCATCGCCCGGGCGCTGGGCGTGCCCGTGGTCGGCACCGAGCAGAACCCGGCGGGGCTGGGCGGCACCGCCCCGGCGCTGCGGCCGCTGCTGGGCGAGGTGGTGACCAAGATGCACTTCGACGCCTGCGAGGACGGGCTCGTCGCCCGCCTGGGCGGCGGCACGCACGACGTGGTGGTGGCGGGCTGCGAGACCCACGTGTGCCTGCTGCAGACGGCGCTGGGCCTGCTGCGCGCGGGTCAGCGCGTGTGGGTCGCGGCCAATGCCTGCGGCACACGCCGGCCCGCGGAACACGCGCTGGCGCTCGAACGCCTGCGCGGCGCCGGCGCGGTCATCGTCTCGGTCGAGATGGTGGCCTTCGAATGGCTGCACCACTGCAGGCACCCGGACTTCAAGGCCGTGCTGTCGCTCGTCAAGCCGCTCGCAGGATAAGGCCCGGTCGGGCGGTCGAACTGCCCTTTGGTGCGATTGACGGGCTCTCCCGGCGGCGCGTACAACGGCGGACGCAGGCCTCGACCCGTCGAAGGAGCACTCCATGACCCACCCCTTGTTCGCACCCATCCATCGCTTCGCACGGTGGCTGGTCTTGCTGGCAGCCCTGGCCCTGCCATGGGGTCCGGCGCTCGCCCAGGACCCCAAACCGTTCAGCGACGCCGAGCTCGATCAGATGCTCGCTCCGATCGCGCTGTACCCCGACTCGCTGCTGTCGCAGGTGCTGATGGCGGCCACGTACCCGGCCGACGTGAAGGACGCCGCCGCGTGGTCCAAGGCCCATCCCGACGCGAAGGGCGACGCCGCCG
The DNA here is from genome assembly GCF_002116905.1 of Piscinibacter gummiphilus. Taxonomy (NCBI): domain Bacteria; kingdom Pseudomonadati; phylum Pseudomonadota; class Betaproteobacteria; order Burkholderiales; family Sphaerotilaceae; genus Rhizobacter; species Rhizobacter gummiphilus. The sequence continues at coordinate 803,675 of NZ_CP015118.1, read as the reverse complement.
TGAAGCAGGTCGAGAGCCAGCCGTGGGAGCCCGCGGTGCAGTCGCTCGTGGCCTTCCCGCAGGTGCTCTCGATGATGTCCGCGCAGCCCGACCAGGTGCAGAAGCTCGGCGACGCTTTCCTCGCCGACCCGGGCCGCGTGATGGACCGCGTGCAGTTCCTGCGCAAGAAGGCGCAGGAAGCCGGCAACCTGAAGACCACCTCCGAACAGAAGGTGTCCAACACCACGGAGGAGAACAAGCAGGTCATCGTGATCGAGCCGGCGCAACCGCAGAACGTCTACGTGCCGGTGTACCAGCCGAGCGTGGTCTACGGCTCGTGGATGTACCCGTCGTACCCGCCGACCTACTGGCCGCCGCCGCCCTACTACTACCCCGGCGCGAGCTTCGCCGCCGGCTTCGTGTGGGGCGCCGCGGTGGTGGGCGTCAGCAACGCGCTGTGGGGCGGGTTCGGCTGGGGCCACAACGACGTGAACATCAACGTCAACCGCTACAACAACATCAACGTCAACAACAAGATCACGAACAACAACAACCACTTCAACCACAACCCGGAGCGCCGCCGCGACGTGCCCTACCGCGACAGCCGCAGCCGCGAACAATTCGGCCAGACGCAGCGCGCCGGCGCGAACGACCGCAATCAGTTCCGGGGCCACGACACCCAGCGCGACGCCGAGCGGGCCCGTGCGTCCGAGACGCTCTCGAACCGGGGCGCCGACCCCGCCGCCGGACGCGAGCGCCTGCAGGGGGCCGACCGCGAACGGGCGAACCAGGCCGTGCGCAGCGGCGACCGGGCCACGCCGGGTGGCCGCGAGAGCGGCGCCGGACATCGCCAGGGCGCCGGAGGGGGTGGCACACGCGACACCTTCGGCGCGGGGACCCACGACAACGCATTCTCCGGCGTGCGCGACACCGGCGCGGCGCGGGCCGATGCCGACCGCGGCCGTTCGAGCCGCGCGTCGATGCCGGCCTCGCATGGCGGTGGTGGTGGTGCGCGGGCGGGTGGTCACGGTGGCGGCGGAGCGCGGGCCGGTGGCGGCGGACGCCGCCATTGAGCAAGGAGACGACATGAACCTCACGAACATCCTCCTGGCCGTGGCCGCGCTGCTCGCCGCGGCGCCGGCCTTCGCACAGAACGCGTTCGCCACGCCCGAGGCGGCGGCCGACGCCCTCGTCGACGCGGTCGCGCGCCACGACACCGCGGCGCTGTCGAAGGTGCTCGGCAAGGAATGGCAGCGGCTGCTGCCGCCCGACGGCGTCGACCCCGAGGAGCGCCAAGCCTTCCTCGACAAGGCCAAAGAGCACCGTGCCGTGGCGGTCGACGGGACGCAGGGCCACCTCGCGGTGGGCAACGACGCCTGGACCTTCCCGGTGCCGCTGACCCGCACGAGCGACAACCGCTGGCGCTTCGACCTGGCGGCGGGCCGCGACGCGATCCTCGAACGGCGCATCGGCGCCAACGAACGGGCCGTGATCCAGGCCGCGCAGGCCTACGTGGACGCGCAACGCGAGTACGCCACCGCCGACCGCAACGGCGACGGCGTGCTCGAGTACGCGCGCAGGTTCCTGAGCAGCACGAGCCAGCGCGACGGGCTGATCTGGAGTCCCGCGCTCGGCGACCAGAGCCCGCTCGGCGAACACTACGTGCCGCGCCGCACGAACGCCGGCTACCACGGCTACCGCTTCCGCATCCTCGAGGCGCAAGGCCCCGCGGCGCCGGGCGGCGCGCGCAGCTACCTGATCGGCAAGCGCCTGCAGAGCGGGTTCGCGGCCGTCGCGTGGCCGGTCACGTACGGCCGCACCGGCGTGATGACCTTCATCGTCAACCAGGACGGGGTGGTCTACGAACGGGACCTGGGGCCCGACACCTTGAACAAGGTGAAGGCGATCAAGCGGTTCGATCCGGCTGAGCCGTGGAAGAAGGTGACGCCCTGATGCGCCTGCAGTCACCCCGATGAACATCGGGGTCCACTGGCCACCCGCGCGCTGTGGCCATGGTGGATCCCGGCGTTCGCCGGGAAGACGGAGGTCAGGCCTGCGGTGCCGGCGCGAAGGCCACGCCCCCTTCGGGCGGCACCGCCGCCAGCGCCGACTCCGCAGCCCCCAGCAGCGGCAACAGCTGGTCCCCATGGTCGGGCGACCACGCGGCGCCGATGCGGATCTCGAGGTTCAGCAGTGCCACGCCCACGTTGATGCGCGCGGACAGGGCCTGGCGCACCTTCGCGGCCACGGCCTTCACCTCGTCGGCGTGATGCAGGTCCACCAGCATCGCGACGAACTGGCCGCGGTCGAGGCGCACCGCGGTGTCGGTGCGGCGCAGCTCGAAGTGCAGGCGGCTCGCGGTGGCGCGCAGCACGTCGCCGCCCACGCCATGGCCGCGCGCCTCGCAGAGGGCCTCGAAGCCCGCGATGTCGATCAGCAGGAAGGCGACCACCGTGTGCTGGCGCGCGGCCCGCTGCAGCGCCACCTCCGCGCGGTCGGTGAGCACGGCGCGGTTGGGCAGGCCGGTGAGCGTGTCGTGGTGGGTGAAGTGCAGCGGCGCCTCGTCACCCTCGCGCGGCGCTTCGATGGCGACGAGGCCGATGGCCCGCCCCTCGTGGTCGCGCAACGCGCCCACCGCCAGGCGCACCGGCACGAGCGAGCCGTCGTCGTGGCGCAGCGGCCATTCGTGTTCGTCGGACAGCAGGCCCCGGCGCAGCTTCGCGGACAGCACGGAGGCATCGCCCGCCACCGGTTCGCCCAGTTCCTCGGAGAGCCGGTCCGCCCGCTGCTGCAGCGCCGACGCATCGACCAGGTCGCCGCCGAAGTGCCGCCCGCCGAGCGCGCCGCGGCCCACGCCCAGGCGCGTGGCGGCGGCGGGGTTGGCCCACTGCACGACCCCGTCGAAGCCGAGGCCCAGCACGACCCCGGGGAAGGCATCGAGCAGCAACCGCTGCACCTCCCCGAGTTCCAGCCAGGTGTGGGAAGCGGGGGCGAGGGTGGGCAGCGGGGCATCCATGCGATGCAGTGTCGGCCGCACCGGCCATCGCCAGCAAGCCCACCCGCGTTGCGCGAGGGGTAACGTGTCGTCGATCCGTCAGGCCCGCCGGCACGCCCCACAATGTCGGGCGCCCCACCGGAGACCCTGCCCATGCCCGAGACTTCCCCCCTGACCCACCCGAGGATCGCCGTGATGGGCGCGGGCGCCGTCGGCTGCTTCTACGGCGGCATGCTCGCGCGCGCCGGCCACGACGTCGTGCTGATCGCGCGGCCCGGGCACGTCGACGCCATCCGCCGCGACGGGCTGAGGCTGCAGGCGCAGACGTTCGATGAATCCATCCGGCTGTCGGCCGAGACCGGGCCCGAGGCCGTGCGCGGCGCGAAGGTCGTGCTGTTCTGCGTGAAGTCCCCCGACACCGAGGCGGCCGGCGCCGCGATCGCACCGTTCCTCGACGCCGACGCGGTGGTGCTCACGCTGCAGAACGGCGTCGACAACGCCGACCGGCTGCGCCACGTGGTGCCGCGCGAGGTGGCGGCCACCGTGGTGTACGTGGCCACCGGCATGGCCGGCCCCGGCCATGTGCGGCACCACGGCCGCGGGGAACTCGTCATCGAACCCACGAGCCGGGGCGATGCGCTCGTGCGGCTGTTCGCCGACGCAGGCATCCCGACCGAGGTGTCGGACAACGTGCGTGGCGCGCTGTGGGTCAAGCTGATCATCAACTGCGCCTACAACGCGCTGTCGGCCCTGACGCAGATGCCGTATGGATGGCTCGTGCAGCAGCCCGGCGTGACCGGCGTGCTGGACGATGTGGTCGCCGAATGCAAGGCCGTGGCCGCCGCCGAGGGGATCTCGCTGCCCGGCGACGTGGACCTCGCGGTGCGCCGCATCGCCGAGACCATGGCGACGCAGGTGTCCTCCACCGCGGGCGACCTCGCCCGCGGCAAGCCGAGCGAGATCGACCACCTCAACGGCCTCGTGGTCCGCCGCGGCGAAGCCCTCGGCGTGCCCGTGCCGGCCAACCGCCTGCTGCGCACGCTGGTGAAGGCACTCGAAGCGAAGGTCCGTCCCCCACATTGATGACGCCCCCCTCCGGTCGTGCGTTGTGGGATCGGTCCGTGGCACCTATACATGGGGCCATGAACGATTCGATCCTCGTGCTCAAGCGCCGCACGCGCCGGCTCGCCGCCGACACCTTCGGTGCCCTCGCCCGCCACCTGCGGGTGGAGGCCCGCCCCGCCGCCCTCGACGACGCGCTGTGCTGCAGCGACGGTGCACGGTCCCTCGCCTACGCCCAACCCTGCACGCCCTTTGGCGGCCTGCTGTTCTTCGCCGACCAGTCGATCGCATGGGGCGAGGCCGTGGGCAAGGTGCTCGACCCGAAACGCGCGCAGGCGTGGGCGATGGCGCTGCTCGAGAAGTTCGAGCTGCTGCCGAACCCCAGCGGCGACCGGGACATCCGCGTGGCGTTCGAACTGGAGGCCACGGCCACCGAGGCGATGGTGTTCGACGGCCACGAGCGCCGCCGCGTGAAGACGAAGACGGACGTGACCTCGCGCACCACCGTCAACGGCATCCCCGTGGTGGGGCCGCGCGCGAAGGCGCGCGTGCTGTTCAAGGACACCGAGGCGCCGGTGATGCTGCACGTGGCGATGTGGGAGAGCCTGCTCGTGCACGAGGAACGCGCGCGGCTGCCGGAGGACCAGGTGGCCCGCGCCGTCGACGACACGCTGCGGCAACGCCACGCGGGCCGCCCGCCTCCGTGGCGCCTGTGCGGTCAGCGGCTGGTCTATCAGGCCGACGAGTTCCGCGGTGCGCCGGACCTGCTCGCGCCCGAGTACCTCGCGGAGATCGAGGTCGGGGGCTCGCGCCAGGTGGTGCGGGTGCCCGCGTGCCGCTGACGCGACGTCAGGACGTGTAGGGCAGCGAGATGTAGTGCTGGCCCAGTTCGGTGAGCTGGCCCGTGGCCCCGAGCAGGTCCGTGTGGCGGGAGGGGTCGTCCCACCGGCCCGTGAACCAGGCGTAGCGGATCACGTCGGCGCGGCGCTCGCAGGTGCCCACCATGTCGGTCATCTGCGCCTTCTGCTTCGCGACGGTGTCGATCTGCGCAGCGCCGTCGCCCCGGTGCCAGTTCGCGAACTCGGTGACCCAGAAGGGCTTGCCGTACTTCTCGAGGCGCTTGAGCTGGTCGTCGAGACCGTAGTCGTACCAGTGGAACGCGAGGTGGTCGATGCGCGGGTCGCGGTTGCCGTTGGCCGCGCGGTAGGCGGCGTAGAAGGCGTCGAGCCACACGACCGGATCGTCGAAGTTCGCCATCGTGCCCCACGTGATCTGCGGGCCCACGAGCTTGACGCCCGTGCTCGCGGCGATCGCTTCGTAGCGGGGCCACAGCGCCGCCGCGGCCGACGGTGTCAGGTTCGCCTGGTCGGTGAGGTTCGGTTCGTTGAGCAGCAGCAGGTACTTGACCGCCGGTGCGGCCTTCAGCGCCGCGATGACCTGGGCGTCGTTGAAGTTGCCGTTCCAGAGCATGGGCTGGAAGTCCATCGCGTTCGCGGTGGCGATCGCGGACGTGACGGTCGTGGCCGGGCTCCAGTTGTACCACCAGCTCACCCCCGGGGCGAGCGCGGCGACGTCGGCCGCGGCCTTCAGGTCGTAGGCGATGCCGCGCTTGGCGCTCTTGTTCGTGGGCGTGACCGTTCCCGGGCTCGACGCAGGCGGGTCGGCCGGCGGCGGGTTCGCGGGCGGAGACCCGGCGGGAGGCGACCCGGCGGGTGGTGCGGGCACCGGCGCGGGGCTGTCGCCGCCGGATCCGCCGCCGCAGGCGGCCAAGGGAAAACTCGCGGCGAGTGCGAGCACGTGCCGGCGGGTGACGGAGGACGCGGCTCGCGCGGAGGGCGCGGCGTCGAGGGGGGAAGTGTTGTCGGTGCTCACGGCGCAGAAGCGTAAGCCGCTTTGCGCCGTGGAATCGCTTCCAAATGTGTCCATGCCATTTCTCGTGCGGTGGTGCACGGAAACCCCCTTCCCGGCGCCGGATCTTGCAGGATCGTTGCCGAAGCTTGCCCGATCCTCCGGGCAAGGCGGCCGCTGCGAGACAGGCTCGGCCCCGTCCCCTAAGCTACGGTCCATGTTCGATTCGCTGTCCCCGTCCCTTCGTGCCGACCCGTCGGCGGCGCCCCTGCAGGTCGCCGTGCTGAGGGCCGAACTCGCGGCGTTGATCGAGCGGCTGAGCGGCGGCCGCGACGGCGCGCACGTCACCGCCATCCCGCGCCTGAGGCTGGCGCGGCTGTCGCAGGCACAGCAGCCGTCGCACACCGTTCACGAGCCCGCGTTCTGCGTGCTGGCGCAAGGCAGCAAGCGCGTGCTGCTCGGCGAGGAGACCTACCTCTACGACAGCAGCCAGTTCCTCGTCGTGTCCCAGAACCTGCCCGTGTCGAGCCAGGTGACCGACCTCTCCCCCGAGGCCCCGTACCTCGGCCTGCGGCTCGACTTCGACGTGAAGGAAATCGCCGCGCTGGCGCTGGAACTCGGGCTGGCCCACGGTCCGGCGCACCGCGCGGCCCAGCGCGGCCTGTTCACCGGCGAGCTGGGCTCCGCGCTGCTCGACCCCGTGCTGCGCCTCGTCCGGCTGCTGGACGCCCCCGACGACATCCCGACGCTCGCCCCACTCGTTTCGCGAGAAATCCTCTATCGCCTGCTGCGCTCCCCCGACGGCTGGCGCCTCGCGCAGATGGCCACCGCCGACGGCCACGGCCAGCGCATCGCGCAGGCCATCGCCTGGCTCACGCAGCGCTACCAGGCGCCGCTGCGGGTGGAAGAACTCGCCGACGCGGTCCACATGAGCGTGTCGTCGCTGCACCACCACTTCAAGACGGTCACCGCGATGAGCCCGCTGCAGTTCCAGAAGCGGCTGCGGTTGCAGGAGGCCCGGCGCATCCTGCTGTGCGAACACGTCGACGCCGCCACCGCGGGACACCGCGTCGGCTACGAAAGCCAGTCGCAGTTCAACCGCGAGTACAGCCGGTTCTTCGGATCCCCGCCCGCGCGGGACGCCCGCCGGCTGCGCGAACAACAGCTCGGCCGCCAGGGCCGCTGAGCCCGCCCCGACCCGATTCCCCCGCCGCGGGTCCATCCGCGGCGAGGGCTTCGCCTTGCCGTTTCACAGGAGCCGAACATGCCCGACCTGCCGTCGCCCCTTCCGATGTCCGTGCCGTTCCCGGCCGCCGGCCCGTGGACACGCGCCGACCCCGGCACCACGCGCGTGCTGGTCCTCGGTGCCAACGGCCAGCTCGCCCGCAACACCACGCCGTTTTTCCTGCGGCGTGCCGACGCCAGGCTGACGCTGTACCTGCGCCGGTCGGGCCGGCTGCGCAACCCCTCGCCGTCGCGGGTGTCCATCGTCGAGGGTGACGTGCTGGACCGCGCTGCCCTGCAGGCCGCGATGCAGGGCCACGACGTCGTGTACGCCAACCTCGTGGGCGAGATGCCCCGCCAGGCCGAGGCCATCGTCGACGCCATGCACACCACCGGCGTGGCCCGGCTCATCTTCATCGCGTCGATGGGCATCTACGGCGAGGTGCCCGGCGAGAGCTACCGCGCGATGCTGAACCCGTACCGCGACGCCGCGGCGATCGTCGAGGCCTCCGACCTCGACTGGACGGTGCTCCGCCCGGGCTGGTTCACGCGCGACGAGGCCATCGCGTACCGCATCACGCAGAAGGGCGAACCGTTCCGGGGCCGGGAGGTGTCGATGAACAGCCTCTCCGACCTGATCGTGCGCCTCGCGATGTCGCCGACGCTCGAGGTGCGCCGAAGCCTCGGCGTCAGCCGCGACTGAGCGATCACCCGCAGCGACGCCCCGCCTTCGGCGCGTCCCCCGAGGCCTCGGTGCGCAGCAGGTCGGCGTAGCGCGACAGCACGCCGCCAAGGTCCGGTCCCTTGTCGCCTTCGTCGGCCGCCGACAGCGCCCGTTGCGCGATGGCGTCGATGTGGGCTTCCATCGCCGCCACCACCGCGTCGACATCCCCCTCGTCGAACAACCGGATCAGGTCGGTGTGCTCGTGGATCGAGCACTCATTGGCCTGCGCCTTCGCGTGCACGGCGAGGATCAGCGAGCAGCGCGACACCGTCTCGGACAGGTAGCGCTGCAGCAGGAAGTTGTCGGTCATCTCGGCCAGGGCCGTGTGGAAATCGCCGGCGAGGCGGCTCGAGGCCCGCTGGTCGCCCGCGTCGTGCGCCTGCTGCTCGTCTCGCACGATGCGCCGCAGGCGCTCGCGCAACTCGGGCGTCCAGCGCGCCATCACGAGGCGCACCGCCTCGCGTTCCAGCACCCGCCGCACGACGAACACCTGGCGGGCCTCGCCGAGGCCGGGCCGGGCCACGGACGCCGTGCGGCGGGCGCTGCCCGCCACGAGCCCCTCGGCCTGCAACCGCGCCAGCACCGCCCGCACCGGGGTGCGGCTGATGCCGAACTGCGCGGCGAGTTCGTCCTCGCGCAGCTTGGTGCCCGGAGGGAGGGCCTGTTCGATGATGGCCCGGCGAAGGGCTTCGTAGGCGATGTCCGCCGGTGCGTCCTGGTTCATGGGACTGCACTGTATGCCAAACCGAACGGATCCCGTGTGCAGGACAGCACCGCTTCGGCATGCCCACCTGGGAAAAACGCACCGTCCTGGTGTGGCAGCGGCTTCTTTCACATGGCACGGTGATTGCTTGCATACTCATCGTGGATACAGGATTAACTGATGGAGGATACATGAGGCACCTCGTGCACGTCCCGCTCAACCGGCAGCAACTCGAACTGCTCGACCGCACCGTCGCCCGCGGCGCCGCCCCCGACCGGGCCGCCCTGCTCCGGCTCGCGCTGAAGGCGCTGGGTCCGGCTCCCGCCGCACCGAAGGAGCCGGGCCGATGACCGCGCGCACGTTCGTGGCCGAGTGGGTGCTGGAACCCGGCACCGGCAAGGCGATCGAGGTGCGGGCCGGCCAGGTGCTGCGCATCGAGCAGATCGACGGCGGCCAGTGCGTCGACTTCAACGCCTTCAACCTGCACGACTACAAGGAGTTCATGCACTGCGGCCGCACACGCACCGTGCACGGTTTCAACCCGAGCACGGGCACCTTCCTGTGGTCGGCGCCTCCGCGCGAACGCGCGATGTTCTACCTGCTCGCCGACACGGTCGGCCGCAACGACGTGCTGTTCCCGCGGTGCAGCGCCTACGTCTACGAGAGCACCTACGGCTTCTCGGCCCACACGAACTGCCACGACATCCAGGCCGAGGCGCAGCGCGAGTACGGCCTGACGCCGGACGACGTGCACGACAGCTTCAACCTCTTCATGGCGACCGAGGTGCTGCCCGGCGGCGCCGTGCGGATCAGTCGCCAGGACAGCCGGCCCGGGGACCACGTCGAGCTGCTCGCGCTCATCGACACGCTGGCCGTGCCCAACGTCTGCGGCGCCGACGTGATGCGCACCAGCAACTTCTTCCTGAAGCCCGTGAAGGTGACCGTGTTCGAGGCCTCCGCCGAGGACCTGGCCCGCGTGCCCGCGCTGCCGGTGCTGCGCAGCCAGCGCACGCCGAAGGACTTCCGCAACGCGGTGATCAAGTCCGATCGCGAGCTGCGCCGCGACCCCGCCTATGAGCCGAGCTTCCTGAACACCCCGCTGTCGGTGACCGAGGTGGCGGTGGAACTCGACGACGACGAACTCGCGCTGCTGCGCGGCTACGAACACACCCCGCTCTACCGGGGCGACCTGGGCGCGGCGCTGCGCGACGTCTTCTTCTCCTGGTGGGAGCAGCAGTACGTCACGAGCCCGAACGGCGCCCCGACCGTCACAGCCTCCTCCCCCACCGCCGACGAAAGGCAACCGTCATGAGCAGCACCTTCTCCCTCACCCGCCGGCAGTTCGTCGGCGCCACCGGCGCCCTCGCCGCCGGCCTGCCGTTCGGCGCCTCCGCGGCGACCGACCTCACCGTGGGCATCGTGTACGTGGGCCCGCGGGACGACTACGGCTGGAACCAGTCGCACGCCGTCGCCGCGCGTGCGCTGAAGGCCGTGCCGGGCATCAAGGTCATCGAGGAAGAACGGGTGCCCGAGACCACCGCCGTGGCCAAGAGCCTGTCGGGGATGATCCAGCAGGACGGCGCGAAGCTCGTGTTCGGCACCTCGTTCGGCTACTTCAACCCGTTCATGGTGGACGCCGCGAAGGCGAACCCCGGCGTGCAGTTCCGCCACCCGACCACGCTGTGGACGGCCGACAAACACCCCGCCAACCTCGGCGGCTACTTCTGCTACCTCGACCAGGCCCACCACGTGAACGGCATCGCGGCCGCGCTGTCGACGAAGTCCGACAAGATCGGCTTCATCGCGGCCAAGCCCATCGACCTGGTGCTGCGCAACATCAACGCCTTCACGCTGGGCGCGCGGCGCGTGAACCCGAAGGTGCAGGTGCACCTGATCATCACGGGCGACTGGTCGCTGCCGGTGCGCGAGGCCGAGGCCACGCACGCGCTGATCAACATCGGCTGCGACGTCATCGCGTCGCACGTCGACAGCCCCAAGGTCATCGTGCAGACGGCCGAGGCCCGCGGCGCGAAGACGCTCGGGCACAACGCCTCGCAGGCCGCGCTGGCGCCCAAGGGGTTCATCACCGGCGCCGAGAACAAGTACGAGACGATCTACAAGGGCTACGCCGACCTGCTCGCGAAGGGCCTGCCGCTGCCCAACATCAGCATCGGTGGCTACGACAAGGACATGGTGACCTCCACCCCGTTCGGCGCGGGCGCGACCGAGGCCGCGCGCAACGCCGCGCTCGCCCGCATCGCCGAGCTGAAGCAGGGGTCGCCGATCTTCACCGGCCCCATCAAGGACAACCAGGGCAAGGTGGTGCTGAACGGCACCCACGGGCTGTACGACCCGGTGCTCGAGTCGACGAACTACCTCGTCGAAGGGATCGTGGGCTCGACCCGCTGACGGGCGGCGGCGTTCAGGCCCCGTTCAGCTTCACCAGCAGCACGAGCACCACGACGGCCAGCACGAGCGACACGCCCTTCCAGAACCGCACCGGATGGCGCTCGAGGAGCGGCGGCGTGCCACGCTCCATCAGCGCCGGGTTCGGATGGCGCAGGTCGTGCACGAACTCGGACAGGCTCTCGTGGCGGCGCAGCGGGTCCACCGCGACCGCCTTGCGCAAGACGCCGTCGAGCCAGGCCGGGATCTCGCGGTCGTCGGCGAGCACGCTGTCGTACCGCAGGCGCCGCTGTGCCGAGCGCGTGCGGGCCTTCGCCACCTCGGTGCCATAGGGCAGCCGGCCGGACAGCAGCTGGTACGTGATGACGCCGAGCGAGAACAGGTCCGCCCGGAACGTGGCCATTTCGCCGAGGAAACACTCGGGCGCGGTGTATTGCACCGAGCCGGGCACATCCCCGTCGCCGCCGGCCATCTCCGCGAGCCCGGCCACCCGGGTGGCGCCGAAGTCGACGATCTTCACCGTGCCCGCGCCGTCGATCATGATGTTCTCGGGGCGCAGGTCGCGGTGCAGCATCTCGAGACGGTGGAAGGCCTGCAGCCCGCGCGCGATCTGCTCGACGACGCCGCGCACCGCCTCCACATCGGGGCGCGGGTGGTCGGCGAGCCACTGCGCGAGCGTGCGGCCCTCGACGTACTCGAGCGTCACGTACAGGTGCCGGCGCGGGCGGGCCGGCACGTACGGCTTGAGCACGTGCACGCTGTCGATGCGGCGCGCGATCCACTCCTCCAGCAGGAAACGCTCGATGGCCGCGGGGTCCGCGTGCTGGTCCACCGAGAGCGTCTTGAGCGCCACCCGGGCACCCGTCTCGTCGTCCACGGCCAGGTAGAGGTGGCTGCGCGCGCTGCCGTGCAGCTTGCGCACGATGGTGAACCCGTCGAGGGTGGCCCGAGGCTCCAGCAGCGACGGGGTGGGCAGCGCCGCGCCTGCGACCAGCCCCTCTGCGGCGTCGGCGCCGGGCAGCGCATCCACCACGACGATCTGGACCGTGAGGTTGTCGTCGCTGCCGCGGCGCAGGGCCTCGTCGACGAGTGCGCGTGCCGCGCCGTCGAGGTCCCCCTGCGCGTGGCGCACCGTGTCGGCGACGAAGACCGGGTCGAGGTGTTCGTAGACGCCGTCGGAGGCGAGCAGGAAGGTGTCGCCCGGGGCGAGCGGCAGCGCCTGGTAGTCGATCTCGAGCTGCGGCTTGAAGCCCACCGCGCGGCTGAGGTAGCTCTGGCCGTCGGCCACGCGCACGCGGTGGTCCTGCGTGAGCTGCTCGAGCGACGTGGAGAACACGCGGTAGACGCGGGTGTCGCCCACGTGGAAGAGGTGCGCCGTGTTCGACTTGAACACGAGCGCGCTCAGCGTGCACACGTAGCCCCGGTCCTGGTCGAACGGATGCGGTCCCTGCCGCGTCTTCGCGTGCAGCCACGAGTTGGTGGCGGCGAGCACGCGTTCGACCGACTTCTTCACGGTCCACGCATCGGACGTGCAGTAGTAGTCGTCCAGCAGCCCGCGCACCGCGAACTCGCTGGCGACCTGGCTCACGTCGCTGCTGCCGATGCCGTCGGCGAGCGCGACCGCGACGCCCTTGGACACACGCTGTGCGCCGGTGGGTGAAGCAACGCCGTGGAAGTCCTGGTTGACGGCCTTGCGGCCCTTGTCCGAGTGCTGCCCGACGGAGATCTTGAGCGCGGCGGTCATGGCCTGTTCACGAGGAGCCGGGCCCCGGCCTCTTTCCGAGGTCCGGAGCCCTGCCGTGATGACAAGCGGTGTGTGCCGGGAGGGCGATCAGGCCAGCGAACGCTTCGCGCCGGTGCGCACGTGCGTGGCGTACAGCGTGAGGCCGGTGAAGGTGAGGCCGCCGACGAGGTTGCCCAGCACGGTGGGGATCTCGTTCCAGATGAGGTAGTCCATCACCGAGAAGTGCGCGCCCATGATGATCCCGGACGGGAACAGGAACATGTTGACGATCGAGTGTTCGAAGGTCATGTAGAAGAAGACCATGACCGGCATCCACATGGCGATGACCTTGCCGCTCACCGTGGTGGAGATCATGGCGCCCACGACCCCGGTGGACACCATCCAGTTGCACAGCACGCCGCGGATGAACAGCGTGAGCATGCCCGCCGCGCCGTACTGCGCGTAGCCGAGCGTGCGCGACTCGCCGATGTGCGCGATGACGCTGCCCACCTTGCCCGGGTCGGTCTGGAAGCCGTTCGTGAAGACGATGGACATCAGCACGGCCACCGTGAAGGCGCCGCCGAAGTTGCCGATGAAGACGAAGCCCCAGTGCTTGAGCACCCGACCCACGGTGACGCCCGGGCGCTTGTCGATGAGCGCGAGCGGGGTCAGCACGAACACGCCGGTCAGCAGGTCGAAGCCCAGCAGGTACAGCATGCAGAAGCCCACCGGGAACAGCAGCGCGCCCACGATGGGGTTGCCCGTCTGCACGTTGACCGAGACCGCGAACACCGCGGCCAGCGCCAGGATGGCGCCCGCCATGAACGCGCGGATCAGCACGTCGCGCGTGGCCATGCAGAGCTTGGATTCGCCCGCGTCGACCATCTTGGTGACGAATTCGGAAGGGGCCAGGTACGCCATGGAGTGAGTCCTCGGAATGGTGCGTTGTGTTGAAGGCAATGCACTCGTTCGCAAGAAGCGGGCCAAAGGCGGTGCATCGGCGCGCCACTCACGCGCAGACCGCGCCCCACTGGTGCAACGCGGCACCTCGGGGGGAAGCGACTGGTGGCCGACGCACCACTTCCATGCTGGCGGGTCGAGCCGTGGCAACAACGCGGTGCATCCCGCGCACCACGGAAGGGAGGCGGTCAGCCCGCCACCGGCGGTCGGAACGCGAGTCCCGCGGTCAGCGAGCTGAGCATCGGCGGGAGCATCGTGACCCGGCGGACCAACTGCCCGACGCTGCCCACCTCCACCTTCCCGCGCAGGCTCGCGATGTGGGTCCGCACGGTGCTCATCGCCACGCCCTGGTCCCGCGCGATGTCCTGCGGGGACGCGCCCCAGCACAGCGCCGCGAGCACCTTCGACTCCGCGCCGGTCAGCCCGTGCGACTGGGCGAAACACTGCAGGGTGAGGGGCTCGACCGCATCGGCCCTCGCCAGGACCAGCAGCGCGACGTCGGCGTCCGGCACGAGCGGCAGCACCGCCAGCGGGGCCGGTGCGGCGGGTCCCGCGAGCCGGACGAGCCGCCGCAGGCCCCGGGCCGAGGCTCCCTGCACGGCGCTGGCGACGAGGGCCGTGTCCCGGTCGCTCGCCGCACGCACGGCGCCGTTCTCCACACGCAGCGCATCGCCCGCGCGGAGCCGCCGCGACGCGGCCCGGTTCGCGTGCAGCAGCCGCAGTCCGGCCGACACCAGCAGCATCGGGTGGTCCACCTCGTCGAGCATCGCGAGCAGCAGCTCGTGGAGCCCGGACGCGCCGGGCCATGCGGGACGCGGTTCGCTCCAGAGGGTCGGCGCGAAGTGGGCGGGGACGGAAAGGACGGCGTGCTCGACGGTCATGGCGGACTCCGTGGTGCGGGACGATCGGGCCGATTCTTCGCCGCGCCCCCGCCCCCCGGAATCCCGAAAACACAGGAGGCTCCGGCGACAGCATCCTCTGAATGCAGGAGGCGGCCGGTCCCGAATCACGGCACCGTTCGTGCCATATTGACCCCCCTCGAAGGAGCCTCGCCATGCCGGACACCCGCATCGCCTTCACGTCGTGTTTCGACACCACCTTCGGGCACGAACAGCCCGTGTGGGACCGGATCCGGGCGCAGCAGCCCCACGCGCTGCTGCTCCTCGGCGACTCGATCTACATGGACTGGGGCCTCGAGACGCAGACCCGCGTGCCGACCTGGAAAACGGCCTTCCTCGGAGACCCCGTGCAAGGACTCGCGCAGTTCCGCCAGGCCATGTACGCGCGCTACAAGGCCCAGTGGGAGCACCCTGGCTTCCAGGCGCTCGTGCGGTCGGTGAAGGGGAACGTGCGTGCCGTGCGCGACGACCACGACTTCGCCTGGAACGACTGCACGGCCGCCGGTGACCCGGACCGCGGGCGATACGTCCCGCCGGCGCTGCAGGCGGTGTCCCACCGGCTGTTCCGCCAGTTCCTCGCGGCCCTGGTCGATCCGCCGGAGGTCTACCCGTCGCTCGACGCCTCCGACCGCCAGCTCGCGACGCCCGTGTGGCAGGAAGCCTGGGCCGTGGCGGGCGTGCCGGTGCTGATGCTCGACGAACGGTCGGCCCGCACCGACCTGCAGGACCCGGCGCCGAGCCTCCTCGGCGCCGCCCAGGCGCAATGGCTCTACGGGCAGGTCGCGCAGGGTGACGGGCTGCTGATCGTGGCCGGGTCCACGCCCATGCGCCACGGGCGCGACGGCGGCTGGGAAAAGGTCGATCCGCTGGCGCCGGTCCCTCAGTCCTGGGCATTCCCCGAGTACCGGGGATTCCTCGACGCCGCGGCCCAGGCCGGCCGGCCCACGCTGTACCTCGCGGGGGACATCCACCGCAACCGCTACGGCGGCCCCGTGGAGCCGCGCTCGCCGGTCATCCAGGTGGTGTCCTCCGGCGCGGCGCAGCCCTGGCTCAAGAACGCGGTCCCCATCGGACTCCCGTTCTGGTTCAACAAGTCGGAGAAGTTCGGCATGCTGCACCTCGAAGGCCTGGATGCGGGCCTGCGCAACGGCACCGTGCGCGTCGACCTGCACAAGGAGGACCGCGTCGACGAGTCGATCCTGCTGCCCCTGCGCGACGGCCGCTGGCGCAGCCCGCCGCGGGGCAACTGCGCCTACCGCCACCCGGAGCCGTTCAATGGCCAGTGAACCGGTCTCCGTGGCCCTGGTGGAGGACGACGCCGGCATGCGCGCGCGGCTCACCCGCGTGATCTGCGCGGAGCCGTCGCTGCGGTTTGTCATGGGCGCGGCGAACGCGGGCGAGCTGCTCGCCTGGTTCTCGGAGAACCAGGTGGACGTGCTGCTGGTGGACCTGGGCCTGCCCGACCTGCCGGGCCGCGAGGTGATCCGCCGCTGCAGCCGCATGCAGCCGGCGTGCGCCGTGATGGTGATCACCATGTTCGGCGACGAGGCCAACATGCTCGACGCGTTCGCCGCGGGCGCCCGCGGCTACCTGCTGAAGGACGGCACCGAGCACGACCTCGCCACCCACGTGCTGAGCCTGCACGCCGGCGGGTCGCCGATGTCGCCGCTGATCGCGCGGCAGCTGCTCGCCCGGTGGCAGGCCGACAAGCCGGCGCGCCCCGCCGCGCCCAGCGCGCCCGCGCCTGCGGTGCACGAGACGCCGCCCACGCTGTCCCGCCGTGAACTGGAAGTGCTCGACCTCGTGGCCCGGGGTTTCACGTACCCCGAGATCGCGGGCCGCATGGCGGTGTCGGTCACCACGGTGCAGACCCACGTGCGGAACATCTACGGCAAGCTCGACGTGCACAACCGCACCGAAGCCGTCTACGAGGCGCGCCAGATCGGGCTGCTGCCGTGACCTGGCGGGCGGCGTGTGCCGCGCTGCTGGCCCTGGCCCTGGCCCTGGCGGCCTGCCACGCCGACGACAACGCCGCGCCGATCCAGCGGTTCGACACCGCCGAAGTGACGCTTCGCCCCGACGGTGCACCACCCGCGCCGCCACGCACCGTCTCGCTGCGCCACCGCTGGGACAGCGCCTCACCCGGCGTGTCCGGCGAGGCGCTGTACCGGATCGCGCTGCCGGCCCTGCCCGCCGGCACCGACCACGCGCTGTGGCTCGAGGCGGTCGGCAACCAGGTCGCCGTGCGTGTCAACGGCACCCTGGTGCGCCAGCTGGGCCGGCCCGGCAGCCCGTTCGACGACGCGGGAAAGTTCGGCCACCTGGTGCCGCTGCCCGCTGCGCTGCTGCACACCGACCGCCCCAACCTGCTGCAGCTGGACGTGACGGCGCAGGCCCTGCGCGGGGGCGGACTGTCGCCCGTGGGCCTCGGGCCGCTGGCGGCGGCGGAGGCCGAGCGCGCGTCGCGCCTGCAGCGCGACCAGTACGCCGCCGCGGCCTATGGCACCAGCATGCTGCTGATGGGCGGACTGTCCCTCGGCCTGTGGTGGCGCCAGCGCGTGCCCCTCTACGGCTGCTTCGGCACCGCGGTGCTGCTCGGGTCGCTGCGCCAGTTCGACCGCCTCCTTCCGACGGCCCCGCTGCCATGGCCCGTGTGGGGCGGCCTCATGGCCGTCAGCTACGGCGTGCAGCTCGCGCTGATCGCCCGGTTCGTACTGCTCGCGCTCGACCGGCAGCCCCGGTGGCTCGCCACCGTGCAGCGGGCCGTCGTGTGGATCGTCGCGGTGCTGGCCGCGTCGTCCTTCGCGCTGGGCCGCCGCTGGCCCTGGGACGGCGCGCTGTGGCTGCTGTGGGCTGCGGGCATGGTCTGTTTCGCCGTGGTGCTGCGCTCGGCGTTCGTGGAGCGCCGTGCCATCGCGTGGGTCGTGCTGGGCGCGGGCAGCCTGCTGCTCGCGACCGGTCTCCACGACCTGGTCACGGTGCGCTCGGCCCACGCGACGGGCCTCGGTTTCCCGCTGACGCCGCATGCGCTGTTCTTCTTCCTGCTGATCCTCGCCGGCCTCGTGGTGGAGCGCTACAGCCGCACCGAGCGCGAACACAAGGCGTTGAACGAGGAGCTGGTGCACCGCGTGGCCGAACGCGAGCGGCAACTCGGCGAGGCCTTCGAGGCATTGCGCCGGCAGAAGGAGGAGCAGGCCGTCCTGAAGGAGCGCCAGCGCATCATGCGGGAGATCCATGACGGGGTCGGCTCGCAGCTCGTGGGCCTGCTCAACCTCGTGACCCACCGGGACACCGACCCGGACCAGCTCACGGAACACGTGCAGATGGCGCTCGACGAGATGCGCCTCGCGGTCGATTCGCTGCAGCCGGTGCACAGCGACCTCGCGACGGTGCTCGCGACCCTGCGGTACCGCCTGCAGCCACGGCTGAAGGCCGCCGGCATCGAGGTGCTGTGGGACGTGGACCGCCTGCCGCCGCTGCCCCAGCTGTCGCCCGAGTCGGTGCTGCAGGTGCAGCGCATCCTGCTCGAGGCCTTCACCAACGTGCTCAAGCACGCGCGGGCCACGCAGGTGGTGATGCACGCGCACTGCAGCGACGGCACCGCGCCCGTGATCGAACTGCGGCTCTCCGACAACGGCGTGGGTCTCGCACCCTCGGCCCCGTCGCCGAACCATGGCCGCGGTGTGGCGAACATGCGCACGCGGGCGGAAGCCATCGGCGCCCGCCTGTGGCTGGAACCCGGGGTCGGGCGCGGCGCAGCCGTCGTGCTCGAGTGGCCCGTGGGCACGGCCTGACCCCCACCGCGCCGCGTCTTCGGCAGCGATCCGTCCATCAGGGAAAGTCCCCGAAATTCACGAACGTACCAGATCGTACATTTTGCGTTCGCCAGGGCCGCCGGCCCCGGCACCGATCGAGAAGACGCCGAGCAAGAGGACTTCATGAGCGACAAGACCCAGGCCGAGAACGAGATTCCCGTGGCACGCCGCACCGCCACACCCGATGCGCCCGAGCGCATGACCCGCCGCCTCTTCGGCAAGCTGATCGGGGTGCCGG
Source organism: Piscinibacter gummiphilus (assembly GCF_002116905.1). Lineage (NCBI taxonomy): Bacteria > Pseudomonadati > Pseudomonadota > Betaproteobacteria > Burkholderiales > Sphaerotilaceae > Rhizobacter > Rhizobacter gummiphilus. Next base: position 785,099 of record NZ_CP015118.1, on the reverse strand, counting down.
CCCTGCTCGCGTCCACCACCGCGGCCACGCTGTCGGCCTGCGGCGGCAGCGACGACGACGAACCCGCACCTTCGCCCGCCTCGTCGGCCACCCTCACCCGCGGCGCGTTCGTCGCGACGATCGCGAACCACTTCGACTGGGTGCATTCGTCCGAGTACAACGACGCGTACAAGGCCGTGCAGCCCACGTTCGTCGACGTGTTCATCGGCGCCACGCCGTACGCGAAGCAGATCGAGACCGCGCTCGAGGAGGCGGTGGTCAGCAACTCGCAGGGCTACTTCCACCCCGACCGCAACGTCACGCGCGAGGAAGCGGCGGAGATGTACGTGAAGGCCTTCCTGGTCCCCGCGTCTGCCGCCGACGCCCTCGCCGGCTTCGCCGACGCCGCGTCGATCACGCCCGCGCGCCGCGCGAGTGTCAACGCCCTCGTGGCAGCCGGCTGCATGGCCGGCACCAGCGCCACGGCGTTTTCGCCGTCCGGCACGGTCACCGAGGCCGACGCCAAGGCGATCCTCGCGGCCATCACCGCCAAGTTCGTGTCGCCCACGCAGGTGATGTGCAAGCCCGGCACCACGGCCCCGCGCCGCTACGTGCGCATCTCCACGCCCACCGACGGCGCGACGATCTACTACACCGTGACCTTCGACGGCAAGGAGCCCGCCGACCCGACCACCGCCGGCGCCGTGTACGACTTCACCGCCGACGGCGTGCTGCAGTTCGTCAACCCGCTCTCCTCCACCACCGACTCGCGCCTCTACCGGCTGAAGACGGTGGCGAAGAAGAACGGCCTCGTGTCGAGCCCGGTGCGCGAGTTCATGTGGAACATCGTGCGCCCGCAGGTGGGCGCGTTCCAGGCGAAGCTGATGCACCCCGGCACGGCCACCTCGCCCACCGTGTGGAAGATCCACAACCCCGCCGAGTACTACCAGGCCTTCGTGTTCTACATCGAGGGCTCCGACCGCGGCCTCGTGTTCGACTGCGGCGAGTACGGCTACCAGAAGGCCAACCTGAAGACCTTCATCGACACGATCGCGACGAAGCCGTACGACGTGATCGTGGGCCACAACCACCCCGACCACGCCGAGCAGATCTGGAACTTCACGTCGGCCGGGGTCACGCTGTACGCATCGGCCATCGAGAAGGCCGCGTTCATGGCATCGAGCCGCACCGACTTCAAGGCCGCCGGCACGTCGGCGGTGGCCGTGGCCGACGGCCAGGTGCTGGACCTCGGCAACGTGCAGGGCACGGTGTGGATCCAGCCCGGCCACACGAACGGCACGGTGACCTTCATCGTCAACCAGACCGGCTGGGTGTTCGGCTCCGACATGTGGGCCTGCAACCGCCCGCACACCGCCGACACCACGCAGTACCAGAGCGTGAAGGTCGACCTGTTCCTGTCGCTCACCCAGCAACTCGTCGCCAACTACCGGAAGAGCAGCACGCTCGGCGAGATCGTCGAGGTCACCAACGCCCACCAGGAGACGCCGGTGGGCATGGAGGCCGTCAACAACTTCGTGAAGTGCTTCCAGCAGATCATCGACCAGGGCAATGCCGTGACGCTGCCGTCGATCCGCGGCGGCAGCAAGGGCGGCGACCGCATGAGCATCGTGGGCGACATGTGGCGCAACAAGAACTGGATCGCGATCGGCCCCATCGGCAAGTACGCGGCCGCGGTCGACTACCTGACCAAACCCACCGCGGTGTACCCCACGGCCGCGGCCGTGGACTACAACGTGGCCGACGGCTACCGCAAGTATTCGGTGCTGAGCCACGTCGAGTTGACGGGCGGCAAGCTCGTGGGCACGGACGTGTTCTGGGCGGCGCCGGCCAACGGCGTGCCCAACTCGCTGCCGGACAAGTTCGACCCGTGGACCTACGCGTACACGATCAACGTGCCCGCCGGCACCACGAGCGTGTCGTTCAAGCCCGTGCCGCTGTCGACGAAGGTGTCGTCGCTGAAGGTGAACGGCACGTCGGTGACGCCGGGCGCGGCCACCACCGTCGCGGTGTCGGCCGGCAGCATCGTCAAGGTGGACGTGGTGTCGCCGGACGGCGGCACCACCAGCAGCTACACGTTCACGATCGCGGTGGTCTGACCGTCTTCGCCGGCGAGGTGCCGCCGGTGTCGTCGAGGCGCCGTGCCGGGGTCCGCGAGGGCCCCGGCACGGCGGACCAAGGGTCCGTCATTCCTTGTAGTAGACGACCTGGTGCGTGGTGGCGAGCAGTTCGCCGTGGCGGTTCCACAGCTGCGCGGTCTGGTCGAAGTAGCCGCCCCGGAAGCCCTGGGCCTGCGCCTGGCCCAGCAGCGGCTCGTCGCCGGTCTCGCGCAGCAGCGCGCCGTCGGCGTGGTAGTAGATGGTCATGGACACCGTGCCCGCCGGCACCGGCGTCGCGCGGCGGCGCCACACGCGCGGGAAGAACACGTCGCACAGTGCGGTCAGCGAGGCGTGGTCCAGCGCCCGCGGCGGCTGGTCGCGCACCCACAGGCGGGTGACGCTGTCGGCCAGTTCCGAGCCGTCCCACTTCTGCGGGATGCCGCCCTGCAGCAGGCGCATCTCGTAGCGGTCGAGCCAGGCCACGCGGTTCTGCGGCGGGATGGGCGTGAGCGTCTCGGGCTCGGGCACGTCGGGCATGCGGTGTTCGTCGTGCCGCCAGGTCTCGCGGCGCAGCGCGGTGAACACGGTGGCCGTCACCACCACCTCGCCCTGCTGCTGCAGTTCCACCGTCCAGTGCTGCGTGGAGCGGTTCGTGCGCACGGGACGCGCGACGGCCGTGAACGCACCGTCGGCCAGCGCCGCGCAGTAGTTCACCGTCAGCGACACGGGTTCGCCCAGCAGCTGCGGGTGGTTCAGCACGGACTGCACGACCTGGGCCGCGGTGATGCCGCCGAACGGGCCCACCATGTTGGCGTAGGCGGGGCTGGTGTGGCCGGTCTGGGTGCCGTCGGGCCGGGGCTGCAGCGCGACGGCGTTGTCGAAGGGGGTCATGGGCACAGCGGGAAAGACAACGATGCCCCCATCCTAGGCGTTCCAGGCGATTTGCCTGTCACGTGGACGACGGCGGCCCTGCGAAGAACGCGTTGAGTTCGACACCCGGGGCCGCGTCGGCGAAGCCGTCGAAGCGGCCCGCCGACAGGCCGCGGGCGGCGCGCATGAAGCCGCCCCAGGCCGAGCGCGCGAGGGCGCCGCCCACGCTCACGCGGCGCACGCCCAGCGCGGCGATGTCGGCCATCGTCAGGTCGCTGGCCCAGCCGATCAGCAGGTTGACCGGCTTCGGTGCCACGGCCGCCACCACCGCGGCGATCTGCTCGCGGGTGCGGATGCCCGGCGCGTAGAGGCAGTCGGCGCCCGCCTCGGCGTAGGCCTTCAGGCGCACGAGCGTGTCGTCGAGGTCGGGCCGGCCCACGAAGAAGTTCTCGGCGCGGCCCACCAGCAGCGTGTCGCCGCCGGCGGTGTCGATCACGGCGCGGGCGGCGCGCAAGCGGGCCACCGCGATGTCCAGGTCGAACAGCGGTTGCGCCGGGTTGCCCGTCGAGTCTTCGATCGACAGGCCCGCGACCCCGGTGTCCACCGCCATCCGCACGCTCTCGGCCACGGCCGCCGGGTCGGCCCCGAAGCCGTTCTCGAAATCGGCGTTCACGGGAAGGTCCGTGGCCGCGACCATCTCGCGCAGGTGCTCGAGCACCTCGTCGCGGGCCATCCCGCCGTCGGGCCGACCGAGGGACCAGGCACAGCCCGAGCTGGTGGTGGCGAGCGCCACGTGGCCGTGGCCCGCGAGCCAGCGGGCGCTGCCGCGGTCCCAGGGGTTCGGCAGGACGAAGCAGCCAGTGGCGTGGAGTTCGCGGAAGCGGTGACGGAGCGTGGCGATGCGGGTCATGGCGGACACCTCGTGAACGGGACTCCGCATCGTAAACAAACCGTCATCCCGGCGAACGCCGGGATCCACTGCCCCGCGGCACGCCAGCGGAGGGTGGACCCCGATGTTCATCGGGGTGACGCGATTTCGCTTCGGTGTGGCTCATGCCCTGAGCCTCCAACCTGCGATCCTGTCCATCCTGGGACAACAACGAGAAAGGACACGGATGGATCAGATCACGGACCTCGCCGCCGGCATCGGCGAATGGCTTTCGGTGCCGGTGCCGCTCGTCGGCGCGGCGATCATGGGCGTGCTCGTGGGCTGGCTCTGCTGGCGCACGCGGTCGACCCACCCGGTGCTGGTGCGGGTGTGGCGGCTGCTGATGGGTGGGGCGGCGATGGCGGACCGCGAGATCGGCGCCCTCGTCGAGGCGCGCGACCGGTTGCTGAAGTTCCGGTTCCTCTTCGTCACGCGAGTGCGCACGCTCGCGCAGGCGCGGCGGCTCGGGCGGTGGTCCGTCGCCCACGACGAGGACCTGGCGGACGTGAACGCATGCGGCCCGCTGTTCGACCACGAGCAGTGCCGCATCGCGGAGGACAAGCTCCCGACGCCGGGCCTGCAGTTCGTGCGCACGGTGCTGGTCGCGTGCGCGATCTTCGCGTTGATGCTGCTCGCGGCCGGCTTCGCCACCGACCGCGCACTGCTGCAGTTCCGCACGAGCAAGGTGTGGTTCCTGCTGGGGCCGGACTCGGCCCGGGCGATGTCGGACGGCACGCGGGTGACGGCTGCGAACTGCGCGGCGGGAACACCGGCGACCCTGGGCCCGTTCCGGGCGGACGAACTGCAGTCCCTCTGCGAGGCGTTCTCCAAGCCCGGCACCGCCGCGCTGGTGCGCGACACCGTGACGCAGCAGCGTTTCGCGTTCGGTCCGCTCGCGCTTGCGGCCCTGTGCGCGCTGGGTGCCCTGCTCGCCTCGCTGCGCGCGGGCGAGGCCGCGCGGGCGATGCAGCGCCGCCTCGTCCGGCGGCGCGCCGGCACCGCCTCAGTCGGCGCGCATGTTCCCGGCCCGGACCACCTTCGCCCAGCGGGGGATCTCCCGCGCGATCAGCTCGCCGAAGGCCTGCGGTGACCCGGGCACCGGCACGGCGCCCTCTCCGTCGAGCTGCTGCGCCACCTGCGGGTTCTGCAGCGCCTTGTTGATCTCCGCGTTGAGCCGCGTCACCACCGCCGCGGGCGTGCCGGCCGGTGCCACCACGCCGTACCACTGGTCGGCGTCGAAGCCGGGGAACCCGCACTCGGCCACCGTGGGCACGTCGGGCAACGACGGCAGGCGCTTGACACTCGACACCGCCAGCGCGCGCAGTTGCCCGCTGCGTACGTGGGGCAGCACCACCGGCGAACCGGTGAAGGTGGCATCCACCTGGCCGCCCATCAGGTCGGTCACGGAGGGACCGGTGCCACGGTACGGGATGTGCAGCATCGGGAACTTCGCCTGCAGCTTCAGGTACTCGAACGCGATGTGCGCGGCGCTGCCGTTGCCGCCCGACGAATAGGTCAGGTGCCCCGGCGTCGCACGCGCCTGGGCGACCAGGTCGGCCAGCGTCTTGATGGACGATCGCGCACTCACCACGAGGAGGTTGGGCACCCGCGCCACCCAGGCCACCGGCGCGAAACTCTTCACGGGGTCGTACGGCAGCTTCGGGTACAGCGCCGGGTTCACGGCGAGCGTGCCGATGTGGCCCATCAGCAGCGTCTGGCCATCCGGCTCCGCGCGGGCCACCTCGGACGCACCGAGCGATCCGCCGGCCCCCGGCTTGTTGTCGATGACCACCGTCTGGCCCAGCGCCGGCCCGAGCTTCGCGCCGATGGCGCGGGCGAGGATGTCGGTCGAACCGCCCGGCGGGAAGGGCACGACGAGCCGCAGCGGCCTGGTCGATTGGGCTCGCGCCGCGGGCCAGGCCGCTGCCGCGAGGGCGAGCATCACCGTCCTGCGCATGTGCAGGAAGTCGTTCGAAACCATCGGGATCTCCGGGTCAGGGGCTGGGATGGAGCCGCGCGAGCAGCCGGTCGGCCTCGGTGCGCCAGTCGGCGCTGCGGGCAAAGCCGGGTGAGTCGCGCGGCGTGAAGACACCGTCGTCGGCCAGGTTCGCCACCCAGGCCTGGCGGTCGGCCGTGCCGTCGGCGCTCCAGGGCACGAGGCCGGCCTCGCGCACGGTCTCGGCCACCTCGCGCACTTCCTCGCTGCGGCGGCGGCCGTGTTCGATCACGCGCTGGAAGAAGTAGGCAGCCTGCTTCTCCCAGTCGATCTGGGGGAAGGTCTCGGCGAGGGACGCGAGCACGCTGTCCTCCACGCCGTAGTGGCGGGCGGTGACGAGGCTCTCGATCATCATCGCCTCCATGCCCTTGATGATCACGCTGCGGCACATCTTGGTGGCCGAGGCCACGCCGAGCCGGTCGCTGGCGACCCGCGCGGCGAAGCCGAGCGGGTCCAGCAGCGCGGCGAGCGCGTCCGCGTCGGGGCCGCCCAGCAGCATCGGCACGCGGAGGCGGTACGGCGGCACGCTGGTCATCACCGCACCCTCGACGTAGCGCCCGCCGGCCTCGTTCACGCGCGCCGCCGCGCGGGCCTTGGCCCCGGGCGACGCCGAGTTGAAGTCGAGGAACCACGTGCCGCCGGCGCAGCCCGGGGCACTGGCCTCGGCCGCCGCGAGCGTCTGGCTCGCGGTGACCGCGCACACGACGAGGTCCACCCCTTCGGCCAGCGCGCGGGCGGATGCAGCCACCGCCACCCCGTGCGCTTCGGCGTGCGCACGCAGTGGTGCCGCCTCGTCCGCCTTCGCGAACTTCAGGTCGAAGGCGGAGACGGCCACGCCCTGGGCGCGCAGGTCCTCGGCGAGGATGCGCCCCACCTCGCCGTAACCGACGAGGCCGATGCGACGGAGAGGTCGGGCCGTCATGGGGTCAGTCCAGCGAGGCCTTCGCGCGCTTGATCACGTCGGCGTACTTGGCCGACTCGGCGTTGATGAACGCGTTGAACTGCGTGCGGGTGGTCGGGAAGGTCTCGTAGCCGAACGTGGCGTAGCGGTCCTTGATGTCCGGCTCGGCCAGCGCGGCCTCGATGTCGTGCTGGATCTTGTCGGCCACCGCCTTCGGCAGGTTCTTCGGCGCGGCGATGGTGGTCCAGCCGGTCATCTCGTAGCCGGCGGGACCGCCGGACTCGGCGACCGTGGGCACGTCGGGGAAGGCCGGGTGGCGCTTGGGCGCCGTCACCGCGATGAACTTGATGCGCCCCATGCGCTGCAGCGGACCGGCGGTGGCCAGCGAACCGAGAGCGAAGTCGAGTTCACCGGTGGCCACGCCGGTGTAGAGCATCGACGTCTCCTTGTAGATGACGTGCTGCATCTGCGTGTTGGTCATGCTCTCGAGCAGCGCGGAACCCAGGTGCACCGGGTTGCCCACCGACCAGCTGCCGTAGTTCAGCGCGCCGGGACGGGCCTTCGCGTCCGCGACGATGTCGCCGACCGTGCGGTACTTGCTGTTCGCCGGCACACCGACGAAGAAGTACGTGCGGAACAGCGGGGTCAGCGGGTCGAAGTCCTTGACGGGGTCGTACGGCAGCTTCTTGAAGAGGTACGGGTACGCGACGAGGTGGACGTTGTCGAGCTGGATCAGGTCGGTGCCATCGGTGGCGCCGCGCTTGAACGCGTCGATGGCGATGAAGCCGTTGCCGCCCGGACGGTTCTCCACGATCACCGGCTGGCCCCACTTCTTCTGCAGCTTCTCGGCGAGCACGCGCACCACGGCCTCGGGACCGGCGCCGGCCGGGAACGGCGTCAGGATGCGCACGGGCTTGGTCGGCCAGTCCTGCGCGGCGGCCGGCATCGCCGCGGCACCGAGCAGGCCGAGCGCGATGGCGAGGCCGAGGGCCCGGCGGGGGATGGACGTCATGGAGATCTCCTTCACGGTTGAGGAATCGGGTTCGAGGTCGGGGTCACGCACGGGCATCGATCATGCCGTGGCGGTGTTTCATCTCATCGGTGGCGGCGGACCGCCACCGGGCCAGCAGCGGCTGCACGTCGGCCATGGATCGGCCGGCGATGCAGCACGCGGCGCTGAAGGTGGTCACGATCTCCAGGCCGGGGGGCATCGTGCCCAGCACGGCGATGCCTGGCAAGCCGAGGAGTTCACTGAATTGCTGGAAACCGATATCGGCCGCGCCCTCGGCCAGCAGCCGGCCCACCGGCACACCCGGAGGCGCCTGCACCAGCCGGTCGCGCACGGCGTCGGCCAGGCCCCAGCGCTCGAACAGCTTCACGAGGGCCGTGCCGCTCGGGCCGGTGGACAGCGCGATGCGCGAGGCGGCCGAGACGGCCGCCCGCAGGCCGGCTTCGTCCGCCACGGACGGATGCGGCGCCCCCTCCGGCACGGCGATGGCGACGTCGCAGCGCACGAGGTCGACCTTGCTGCCGGCCACGAGGTGGCCCGCGGCGAGCAGGCGGTCGATGGCGTCGGACGCCAGCACCACCACGTCGAAGGCTTCGCCGGCGGCCACGCGGCGCGCGGCGTCCACGCCACCGACGGACTCGACCCGCACGGGATCGCCCCCCTCCGCCGCCCAGTCCGCGGCCAGGTCGGCCAGCAGGGCCCGCGTGGCCATCGACGAGATGACGCGCAGCCCGTTGCTCACTTCTTGTCCCAGTTGCCCGCCGGCCCCGAACCACCCGAGACCGAGTAGAGGGCACCCGGCGCGTTGCGGGTCTTCTGGAATTCCTCGAGCGACTGGCCCCGCATCGCGGCGTACACGTGCAGGTTCGACACCCCGACCACCGCCGCGAGCTTCTCGAGCAGGAAGAAGATGACGCCGTAGTGCATCATCGCGCGCCAGTCGCGGCGCTGGATCAGGTCGCGCTCGACGTCGGTGAGGCCCGCCTCGCGCATCAGCGCCACCTCGTCGGCGAGGAACCGCGCCCGGTGCGCCGGTTCCACCAGCTCGTGCAGGAACTTGTTGATGCGGTAGCCCTTGACGCTGCGCGCGAGGTCGAAGGGGTACGTGTCCTCCAGCAGTTCGATGCCGCGCATCTCGCGCGCCATGTGGTCACGGTGGCGCTGCAACGCGGCGGCCGACGGCGGTTCGGCGTGGTTCTCGAACACGAGCGTCGCGATGCCCGTCATCGACGGCAGGTAGTACGACTGGTGCAGCTTCGTGACCTGCGACGACAGCGCGCCGCGCATGATCAGCCACATCACCACCTCGGCGCTTTCGCAGCCGCCGATGGTCGCCAGTTCGGCGAGGGTCATCTCGGTGAGACGCACCGGGTCCTTCTCGATCAGGTCGAGGAACTTCGCGTCCCACGCCGGGTTGTTGAAGCCCGCGCGTTCACCGTGCACCTGGTGCGACAGGCCGCCGGTGGCGATGATCACCACGCGCAGGTCTTCCGGGAAACTCTCGACGGCGCGGCGCACGGCCTGGCCCAGTGCGTAGCAGCGGCGCGCGCTGGGGCTCGGGGCCTGCAGCACGCCCACCTGCAGCGGGATGATCGGGAACGGCCACGCCGGGTCGTGGTCGCACAGCACCGACAGCGGCGAGAACACGCCGTGGTCGAGGCCCTTGTCCTGGAAGAACGACAGGTCGAACTCGTCGGCCACGACCGACTGGCCGATGTGCGCGGCCAGCGCGGGATGCCCCGCGACGGCCGGCAGGCCGCGCGGGCCGCCGCCCTCGTCGGCCACCTTGAACTGCGTGCCCACGCCCAGCGTGAACGGCGAGTAGTGGTCGAAGAAGAACGAGGTCACGTGGTCGTTGAAGATCACGATCGCCGCGTCGGGCTTCTTGTCGGCGAGCCAGCCCTTGATGGGGGCGAAGGCCTCGAAGATGGGGGCCCAGACCGGGTCGTCCTGCTTGTGCTTGTCGTGGGCGAAGCCGATGGTGGGGGTGTGGGAGCAGGCGATGGCGCCGATGATGCTGGCCATGGGGATTCCTCAGTCGATGTAGCGCAGGCCCGCCTCGGCGAGGCGTTCCCGCATCTGGTAGATGTCGAGGCCCAGCTCGCCGTCGGCGAGGCGCTGGCGCTTGCCTTCCTCGAGGGCCTCGCGTTTGGCGGCGGCCTCGGCCACGCGCGCCACGTCGGCGCACGGCACGATCACCACGCCGTCGTCGTCGGCCACCACCACGTCGCCGGGCTGCACCAGCGCACCGGCGCACACCACCGGCACGTTGACGGAGCCGAGCGTGGCCTTGACCGTGCCCTTGGCGTGCGCGGTGCGGGCGAAGACGGGGAAGTCCATCTCGCGCAGCACGCGCACGTCGCGCACGCCGCCATCGATCACGAGGCCCACGCAGCCGCGGGCGCGGAAGGACGTGGCGAGCAGGTCCCCGAAGAAGCCGTCGACGTTGTCGGTGGTGCAGGCCGCCAACACCACGTCGCCCGGCTGGATCAGTTCGGCCGCGACGTGGAACATCCAGTTGTCCCCCGGCTGCAGCAGCACGGTGACCGCCGGTCCGCACAGGCGGGCGCCGTCGTACATCGGTTTGAGCACCGGCTTGGTGAGGCCCACGCGGCCCATGGCCTCGTGGACGGTGGCGACGCCGAACTTCGAGAGGTGTTCGACCGCCTCGCGGGGCGGGCGGGGGATGGTGCGCTTGACGATTCCGAGCGTGTTCATGGTGTTCCTGCGAGCGGGTTCAGGCAGCGGCGCGGGCGCGCAGCGCCGCGTCGAGGCGCGGGTACACGCAGCGGGCGTTGCCTTCGAAGATCTTGCGGCGGTCGTCCATCGACAGCGAGGCCGCCTCGATGTAGCGGCGCGTGTCGTCGTACGCGAAGCCGGTGGTGGGGTCGATGCCGCGCACGGCGCCGATCATCTCGGAGGCGAACAGCACGTTGTCGACCGGGATCACCTTCGTGAGCAGGTCGATGCCGGGCTGGTGGTACACGCAGGTGTCGAAGAAGATGTTCTTGAGCAGGTGCTCGCCGAGCGGCGGCTTCTTCATCTCCTGGGCCAGGCCGCGGAAACGGCCCCAGTGGTACGGCACCGCGCCGCCGCCGTGCGGGATCACGAAGCGCAGCGTCGGGAAGTCCTTGAACAGGTCGGACGTGAGGCACTGCATGAAGGCCGTGGTGTCCGCGTTCAGGTAGTGCGAGCCGGTGGTGTGGAAGCACGCGTTGCAGCTCGTGCTCACGTGGATCATCGCGGGGATGTCGAGTTCGACCATCCGCTCGTACACCGGGTACCAGTGCCGGTCCGACAGCGGCGGCGAGGTCCAGTGGCCGCCGGAGGGGTCCGGGCTCAGGTTGATGGCCACGAAGCCGTACTCGTTGACGCAGCGGTCGATCTCGGCGACACACGTCCTCGGGTCGACGCCGGGCGACTGCGGCAGCATGGCCGCGCCGATGAACTGGCCGGGGAACAGGCCGACCACGCGGGCGATCAGTTCGTTGCAGATCGCGGACCAGGTGGCGCTGGTGTCGAATCCGCCGATGTGGTGGGCCATGAAGCTCGCGCGCGGCGAGAAGATCGTGAGGTCGATGCCGCGCTCGCGCATCTTCGCGAGCTGGTTGGTCTCGATGGACTCGCGCAGTTCGTCGTCGCTGATCTTCAGCGACGACACCGACGGGGCGGGGGTGGCGCCCGACAGGCTCGCGACCTGCTGGTCGCGCCAGGCCTCGAGCGCCTTCGGGGCGGTGGTGTAGTGGCCGTGGCAATCGATGATCATGGTCTGCGGCTCGTGCGTTCGGTTCGTCGTGCCGGCAGTGTCCCGCGCTCGGGGTCATCGTGGAGCGACTAGCGCTTGCGTCGACACCGAACTTTTTTATAGGGACGGGTAATCCCCGAGCACTTCAGCGCCGTCCGATCGAGAAGAATCGCAGGGACCATGCCAGACAAATTCATCGACTCCCGACCGGCCGGCGCGCTCGGCACCAACCTGCGTCACCTGCACGTGCTGTGCGCCGTGGCCGACGCCGGCAGCATCGCGCACGCCGCCGAGGGGCTCTACCGCGTCTCCTCGGCCGTGGCCCGTTCCATCTCGGAACTGGAGTCGGTGCTCGGCGTGCCGCTCTTCGAGCGGCGCTCCCGCGGGATGGTGATCAACCGGTACGGGGACATCGTGCTCGTGCGCGCCCGGCGCATCGAAGGCATGTTCGAGGCCGCACGTCAGCAGCTGATGGCGCGCGGCGGCGTGCAGTCGTCCGCGGACGTCAACTCGCTGTTCGCGTCGATCATGAACGGCCGGCGCCTGGCCGTCATCGCGAGCCTCGTCGAACGGCGCAGCATGGCGGCCGTGGCACGCGAGTTCGCGATCACGCAGCCGGCCATCAGCACCGCGGTGAAGGACCTGGAGGCCCGCCTGGGCACCTCGCTGTTCGACCGCACCGCGCGCGGGCTCGTGCCCACGCCGGCCGGCGAGATCCTCGCGTTCCACTTCAAGCGGGTGCTCGCCGAGCTGCGGCACATCGTGCCCGACCTCGCCGCGAGCGAAGGCACGCTGCAGGGCAGCGTGAACGTGGGCGCCCTGCCGCTCGGGCGCACGCACATCCTGCCGCGCGCCATCGCCTCGCTGCTCGCGCGGCATCCGCAACTGCACGTGGGCACCGTCGAGAGCCCGTACGAGGCCCTCGCGGCCTCGTTGCGCAGCGGCGACGTCGACTTCATCCTCGGCGCGCTGCGCGGCCCGGCCGAGGCGAAAGAGCTGGAACAGGCGCCCCTCTTCGAGGACCGGCTCTCGGTCATCGCGCGTGCGGACCATCCGTTCACGCGGGTCAATCGCATCGACTTCGACACGCTGCGCAGCGCCACGTGGGTGCTGTCGCGGCACGGGTCGCCGTCGCGCGAACTCTTCGAGTCGTTCTTCTCGGACGCCCGCCAGCCGCCCCCCGTGCCCGCGGTGGAGACGGGCGACCTCGCGGTGCTGCGCGGCCTGCTGCTCGAAAGCGACATGCTGACGGCCATCTCCGCCCACCAGCTGCGCTACGAGATCCGCGACGGCAGCCTCGTGGCGCTCGACTTCCCGCTGGAACGCACGCGGCGGCAGATCGGCCTGTCGCAGCGCCTCGGCGCGCTGCCCTCCCCCGGCGCGCTGGCGCTGATGGCGGAGATCCGCAAGGTGGTGACGGACTCGGCCGAGTTCGGCTGAGTCCGTCGGGCGCTCACGGGAACGCCGTGGCGAGACCCGTTCGCACGCTCGGCGACGCCGTCGGGCCGATCTCCGCGTAGGTGTCGTTGGCCAGCGTGTACGCGGGCCACGTGAACGCAGGGGTGCTCGGGTTGCCGGTCTTCGCAAACTGCGTCCACATCGACATCACCGCGTCCACCGTCGCCACGTCGCCCGCACCCCAGCCCATCGACGCATAGACGTCGGCCACGTCGCCCGCGGTGCCCGTGACGCCGTTTCCGTTGAGGTCGCCGATGGGCGGCTTCGTGTTGGCCGCCGTCAGCACGAGGCCCAGGCCGTAGTTGCTCGCCAGGCCGAGCGGGTAGTTGAAGAGGTAGGGCACCTCGCCGCCGTGGCCGCTCGCGAGGTTCATCGCGGCCCAGCCGTCGGGCACGCGGCTGAAGCGGTACACGAACTGCGGCGACTTGTAGGTGGGTGCGCGCTGGGCCATGAAGACCGGCAGTGCGGCGCGCAGCGACGGGTAGTCGCCGGACGTGGCGCCCACCATCAGCGGCACGTCGCTCGGCATGCCGTCGGTCATGTTCTGCCCGTAGGTCTTCGGCAGGTGGGCGTAGTCGACGTTCGGACGGTAGATCTCGCGCGGGATGCCCGCGTCGAGGTCGGCCTGCACGAAGGCGGTCCACGGAAGCGCCCGCGCGGCGGCGAGCGTCGTCACGTTCAGGCGCGTGAACATCGCCGTGCCGATGGCCTCGCCCGCAGCCAGCGAGGCCGCGGCCGTGCCGGTGGTCGCGATGGGGTTGGCCCCGCTCTGCACCACGGCCTTGTGGAAGAGACCGGCGGCCTGCGGCGAGTTCAGCAGGCCATACGTCTTGCCGCCGCCGCCCGACTGGCCGAACAGCGTGACGTTGGCCGGGTCGCCGCCGAAGCGGGCGATGTTGTCCTTCACCCACTGCAGCGCCATCACGAGGTCCATCTGGCCGTAGTTGCCCGAGCCGCCGTGGCCGCTCTCGGCACTCAGCAGCGGATGGGCCATGTAGCCGAACGGCCCGAGGCGGTGGTTGACGGTGACGAGCACGACCCCCTTCGTGGTCACGCCTTCCGGGTTGTTGTACTGCTTCGAGTTGCCCGTCAGGATCGCGAACGCGCCGCCGTGGAACCACACCATCACCGGCGCCTTCGACGCGTTCTTCGGCGCCGTGACGTTGAGGTACAGCGAGTCTTCGCTCATGCCGCCTTCGCCGAGCGTCTCGAACGTGGGGTTCTGCGCGCTCTGGTCGCTCCAGCCGGTGGCCTGGCGCACGCCGGTCCATGCGACCGGCGGCTGCGGCGGACGCCAGCGCAGCTCACCGACGGGCGGGCGGGCGTACGGAATGCCGAAGTACTGCCACGTGGTGGCATTGGCCTCGAAGCCGCTGAGCGATCCGCCCGTGGTGGCGACGACGTTGCGCGGGGCCATCGACCGGCCGAAGTGTTCGAGCGCCGCGGCGGCCGTGCGCGCGCTGCGCGGCCTCGGGTCGAGGTCCGAGAACACGGCCGCGTCGTTGAGTGCGGCGAGCAGCGGCGCGAGGCTCGTGCGGAACGCCGCCGTGGGCTGGTTGAAGTCGATGGCCGCGGCCCGCGGCGACACCACCGCCCGGATCGCCGCGGTGATCTGGATGCCGTTGTTGAGGTCGCCGTCGGCGTCGAGCGTCTGCAGCAGGATCAGCTTGTTGTTCACGCGCACGTCGGCGGCCGACGCCGCGCCGGCCGTGACCGACAGCGGCGTGAGCACACCGCCGCCCGCGGCCGAGCCGAGGGCGAGGTTGCCGATGGCGAACGAGAGCGTCTCGCCGGCCGCGTAGGTGAACCGGCCGTTCGCATCCGTGGAACGGGCCGGGCCGGCGGAGCCGGTGACGTCGAGGCCCGACACGGGGCTGTCGACGAAGACGCCGGACAGTTCCTCGACGTCGTCGCCGCCACACGCGGTGAGGGCCAGCACGGCGGCCACGGCGGCGGCCGCGAGGCGCCGCCGGTTGTCGCTTCGGTTCATGGGGGTCTCCTGGGTTGGGATCGTCATGTTCGTATCAGACTCGTGATCTGATATTTTTACGACTCGAAACCCGGTCCGCATGCGGACCAACCCGCGGGAGGGGTGTCAGCGGCGCGACATCGCGCGGCGTGGGGACCGCCGCGCCGGCGCCGCCTCGGGCGAGGCCGCCGTGTCGTGCCGCGCGCCCATCGTCTGGGCGGTCACGACGAGTTCGACCAGGGCTTCGCCGCCCAGGTTGATGTGCTGCCGCATCGCGGCCGAGGCGGCGAGGGAGTCGCCGGCGCAGATGGCCGTCACGATGGCGCGGTGCTCCTCGGCCGAGGCGCCGAGGCGACCCGGATGCCGGATGCTGCACTGGCGGTAGGCCGCGAGCGTGCGCCGCAGCGACCGCACGGTCTCGACCAGCACCGGGTTGCCGCTGGCGCGGTAGATGGCCTGGTGCAGGTCGCGGTTGGCCGCCTCGTAGCCGGGCTGGTCGCCCGCCGCGGCGCGCTCGGAACAGGTGGCCATGGCGGTGCGCAACTCGGCGCAGTGGGCCGCGGTGGCGCGGCGCGCAGCCATGCCGGCCAGCACCGATTCCACCTCGGTCAGCGCCTCGAGGGACGCCACCAGTTCGTCGATGCTGGCGCGCCGGACGTAGATGCCGGACCGGGGCGCGATGTGCACCAGCCCCTGGGCCGCCAGCACGAGCAAGGCCTCGCGCACCGGAGTGCGCGAGGCCTGGAAGCGTTCGGAGAGCTGGCGGTCGTCGATGACACTGCCCGGCGGCCGTTCACCCGACACGATCTCGGCCTCCACGGCCGCGCGGATGCGGTCCTGGATGCTGCCGCCGAGGGGGCGTGGGGTGGCCGGGTCGATGCTCATGGCATGAATGTATCAACCTTCGGTCCAGGTATTTCACTGTCCGGAACTTCCGGTTGCCGCATCCGTCACGCCCGCGGGCTTCCCGTCAGGGGAACACGGCCGACAGGCCCGTCTTCACCACCGCCTGTGCGCCGAGTTCGACGTAGGTGTCGTTGGACGTCGTGTACGCCGGCCAGGACAGTCCGGTGATGCTCGGGTTGCCCGTTTTCGCGAAGGTGGTCCACATCGTCATCGTGCGATCGGCCACCGCGGCGTCGGTCGTGTCGAAGCCGGCGGAGGCCAGCACGTCGGCGGTGTCGCCCGCGGTGCCGCTGACGCCGTTGCCGTTCAGGTCGCCGATCACCACGCGCGCGCTGGTCGCCGGGTCCAGCACGAGGTTCAACTGGAAGTGCGCGACGACACTCTCCGGCGCATTGAACACGTACGTCAGCTCGGCGCCGTGGTACGCCTTGAGCCCGCGCTGCGTCCACCCGGCCGGCACGCGGCTGAAGACCGCGGCATAGTGCGGCTGCGCGCTGTGGGTCGTCATCCACGGGAACACGTTCTTCACCGTCTCGATGGGGTCGACGGTGTCGGCCGTGTTCGTGACGATCAGGAACGGCACGTCGTTGTGCGTGTGGCCCTCGAAGCTCGCGCGTTCGCTGTGCGGCAGGTAGCGGTTGTCGATGTTGGTGTACGGCACGAGCGCGGCGGCGGCCGTCACCACCTCGGTCCACGGCTTCGCGCGCAGCTGCTCGAGCGTGGTGGCGCCGAGGTTCGTGGAGAGGGCCGTGCCGATGGCTTCGGCGGACGCGAGCGTGCGGGTGTCCGGGATCAGCGTGCCGCTCTGGCTGATGGCGCGGTGGAACAGGCCCTTCGCCTCGGGCGAGGCCATCAGCGACAGCACCTTCCGCCCGCCGCCCGACTCGCCGAAGATGGTGACGTTCGTGGGGTCGCCGCCGAAGGCCGCGATGTTGTCGCGCACCCATTGCAGCGCCATGATCAAGTCCATCTGCCCGTAGTTGCCCGAGCCGCCGTAGCCCGACTCGGCGGAGAGCAGCGGGTGCGCGAGGTAGCCGAACGGCCCGAGGCGGTGGTTCACCGACACCTGCACGACGCCTTTCGTGACCGGTCCCTTCGCGTTGTTGAAGGCCTTGGTGTTGCTGGTGAGCGAGGTGAAACCGCCGCCGTGGAACCACACCATCACGGGCAGCTTGGCCGCGTTCTTCGGCGTGGTCACGTTGAGGTACAGGCTGTCCTCGCTCATGCCACCTTCGCCGAACCGTTCGAGCGCCGTGGTCTGCGCGGCCTGGTCGGCCCAGGCGGTGGCGTGGCGCACGCCGGTCCACGGCGTGACCGCCTGCGGCGGACGCCAGCGCAACGCCCCCACCGGCGGCTTCGCGTACGGCACGCCGAGGAACTGCCATGTGGAGGCATCGGCTTCGAATCCGCTCAGCGAGCCGGCGGCGGTGGTGACGACGTGCCTCGGGCTGGACGCGCGCGTGAAGTGTTCGACGGCCGCCGCGGCGGTGCGTGCCGTGCGGGGGCGTGGGTCGAGGTCGGTGAAGACGGACGCGGTGTTCAGCGTGGCCAGCAGCGGCGCAAGGCTCGTGCGGAAGGCGGCCGTGTCCTGGTCGAAGTCGATCGACGCGGCACTGTTGGACACCGCCGTGCGGATGGCCTCGGTGATCTCGATGCCGTTGTTGAGGTTGCCGTCGACGTCGAGCGTCTGCAGCAGGATCAGCTTGTTGGTGACGCGGCGGTCGGACGCGGCGGCACCGCCCGTCACGTCGCGTGCGGTGACCATCGCCGCGCCGGGGGCGCTGCCGAGGGCCAGCGCGCCGATCGAGAAGCGCACCGTTTCGCCGGCGGCGTGTTCGAAGCGGCCGGAGGCATCGGTGCGCCGGGCCGCCGTGGTGGTGCCGGCGACGTCGAGGCCGGCCACGGGGGTCTCGCCGAACGTGCCGGCCTGCGGTCCGTCGACCGTGTCGTCGGAGCCGCAGCCGGACAGCGCGAGGGCCAGCAGCGCGGCCGCCGCGGGGGGTGCGAGGAACTTCTTCATGCCATCTCCTGGTTTTTCATGTATCAATTGCTTGATCTGATATTTTTACGACGCACATGCCGGTTTCGAAGTGGGGCAAACCAGCAGGCCACCCGTCATCCAGGTGACGGCCGGCGCCGACGCGATCCACCAGAATGGCGCGACCTCCGACTTCCCTGGTGATGCGATGAACGAAACCTCCACCTCGCGCGTGCGCGTGTCCGTCGACGACCAGGGCGTGGCCGAGGTCGCCCTCGTGCGCGCCGACAAGATGAACGCCATCGACGCCGCGATGTTCAATGCCATCAACGACACCATCGCCACCCTGCGCGGCGACGAACGCGTGCGCGCCGTGGTGCTGCACGGCGAGGGCCGCGCGTTCTGCGCCGGCCTCGACATGGGCCGCTTCCAACAGATGGGCCAGGGACAGACCAGCGGCACGATGGGCAGCGACCTGCTCGCCCGCAGCCACGGCCTCGCGAACGCCGCGCAGCACGTGGGCTGGGGCTGGCGCGAGCTGCCGGTGCCCGTGATCGCCGCGGTGCACGGCGTCGCCTTCGGCGGCGGCCTGCAGATTGCGCTGGGCGCCGACGTTCGCATCGTCCATCCCGACACGAAGCTGTCAGTGATGGAGGTCAAGTGGGGCCTCGTGCCCGACATGTCCGGCTGCGTCTTCATGACCGAACTCGTGCGTGCGGACGTGCTGCGCGAACTCACCTTCACCGGCCGCATCGTCTCCGGCACCGAGGCGCAGGCGATCGGTCTCGCCACCCGCGTGGCCGACGACCCGCTGGCCGAGGCCCGCGCGCTCGCGGCGCAGATCGCAGCAAAGAGCCCCGACGCCATCCGCGCGGCCAAGCGGCTGCTCAACGGCGCATCGCCAGTCCGCGCGGCCGACGTGCTGCTCGCCGAGGCCCGCGAGCAGCAGGCCCTGATCGGCAGTCCGAACCAGCGCGAGGCGGCGCTGGCGGGGCTCGAAAAGCGGGCGCCGCGGTTCCGCTGACCTCACCCCCTAGGGTTAGGTGGTACGACAACTCAGGGTACGTCCCTTACATCCGGAAAAACTTTCAGGGCGTTTGGGCCGCTACAACCCCGGTCGGTCGCACGTCAAGAAATACGACGTCGTACCACTTGGTGTCGTCCGACCGTGGATCTTCCAGGGTTCGACATGCGATGCCGTCCCAAACCCAGAGGAGGAAACCATGAGCTCGAACCCCAATGACACCCGGCGCCAGCGCCACCTGCTGCGCCTGGCCGCCCTGACCGCGGCCGTCGCCGCATCCACTCCCGCCCTCGCCCGCGACTGGCCGTCCGGCTTCTCGAAGTGCGCCGACCAGGGCGAGGTCTGCGACAAGGTGGGCTCCGTCCCCCGCCAGGTGTCGTACGGCATCAAGGACAAGTGGGTGATCAAGTCGTTCGCGGGCCCCGTCGCCTGCACGACGGCCACGTTCGGCTCGGACCCCAATCCGGGCATCGCGAAGAAATGCGCGCTGGGTCCCGTGAGCGCCACGCCCGCACCGACGCCGGCTCCGACGCCTGCGCCGACTCCCGCACCCACGCCCGCACCCACGCCCGCCCCGACCCCGGCCCCCACCCCTGCTCCCACGCCCGCTCCGGCTCCCGCCGGTCACAGTGGCGGCTTCGGCGGCACCGTCACCGGCGGCGGCTCGGCCAAGGCCGTCACCGTCTCCACCGCCGCGCAGATGCAGGCCGCGATCGACGCCTACAGCGGCACCGGCGGCCTCGTGATCCGCTACAACGGCACGTTCGACTTCTCGACCATCACCGACACCTGCGCGCAGTGGAAGAAGCCCGCGGGCGCGATCGTCGAGGTCAAGAACAAGAGCCACGTCACCATCGAAGGCACCGACGGCTCCGCGGCCAACTTCGGCCTCGCCATCAAGGGCGGCGCCACCAACGTGATCATCCGCAACATGACGATCGGCCTGCTGCCCGGCTCCATCGATGCCATCGGCATCGAAGGCCAGAGCGGCAAGTTCCCGGGCTACATCTGGGTCGACCACAACACGCTGTTCAGCAGCACGAAGGACTGCTCCGGCGCGGGCGACCTCGAGTTCGACGGCCTGATCGACAGCAAGGCCGGCGCGCACCACATCACGTACTCGTACAACTTCATCCACGACCACCAGAAGGTCGGGCTGATCGGGTCGAGCGACAGCGACGCGAGCGACCGCTACATCACGTTCCACCACAACCACTACCAGGACGTGAACTCGCGCCTGCCGCTGCAGCGCGGTGGCTACACGCACCTCTACAACAACCTCTACAGCGGCGTGAAGACCTCGGGCATCAACGTGCGCATGGGCGGCTTCTCGCTGATCGAGGCCAACTACTTCGAGGACGCGCAGAACCCGGTGACGTCGCGCGACAGCTCGGCCATCGGCTACTGGGAACTGCGCAACAACAACGTGCGCAGCGCCGCCGACTTCGCGAAGTACGGCATCAAGTGGGTCGCGAGCGGTTCGTCGCCGTCGCGCGATGCCACCGACTGGACCACGACCGGCGCGTTCCCGGTCGGCATTCCGTACACCTACACGGCCCACCCGGCCGAGTGCGTGAAGCAGAAACTGCCGAACGCGGCCGGCGCCGGCAAGTCGTACGCGACGATCAGCTGCAACTGACGCGTCCGGGCTCGACGCGACCGCGAGGCCCCGAGGGGCTTCGCGGCCGCGGTTGATTTCACGGGGGAGGTCTCCTACCTTGCCGGTGCGGCGCCCCGCCGCATCGACAGGGAGACTCCAATGACATCGACCCCGCTGCGCCGCCACGCGGCCGCACTTGGCTGCGTGGCCCTGATGGCCGCCGCGCAGGCCCGCGCCGACACGTTCGACCTCGGCACGATCTCGGCCCCTGGCCTCCACCCGTTCAGCGACCTCACGCGCTCGCAACCGTTCGAGGACGTCTTCACGTTCACGATCGCCGCCGGAGACGCGTTCGAGTTCCACGGCACGGCCTCCACGCCGTTCAGCAACCGCTTCTGGATCTTCAACCTCGACGGACGGCTCGACCGCGGCAACGTGACCGTGCTCGAAGGGGATTCGCAGACCGTGTGGATGCCGCCCTTCCCGCGCCAGGACGTCACGTTCGCCTCCACGCTGCTCACCGCGGGCAGCTACGCGCTGCACCTGTGGGGCACGCCCACGTCGGCGTTCCCGGGGCCCACCAGTGTCTACGACGTGGCGCTGGTCTTCAACGTCGCACCCGCCGTGCCGGAACCCGCGGCGTTCGCCTTGATGGCGCTGGGCCTGGCCGGGGTGGTCGCCGCGTCACGCCGGCGCCACTGAGCCGGCTCAGCGCCCCTTGAAACGTGCGGCCCGCTTCTCGACGAACGACCGCACGCCCTCGGCCCAGTCCTCGCTCGCGAAGATGCGCTTGCTGATCGCCGGGAAGTCGGCCACCGCGGCAGCCGGGCCCTCCTCCACCGCCTTGATGGCGTTCAGGCGCGTGGCCGTCACGGCCAGCGGCGCCTGCTCGGCGATGCGCTGCGCGATGGCCACGGCTTCGTCGAGCACCAGCGCGTTCGGCACCACCTTCTGCACGAAGTTGAGCCGGTACGCCGTGGCCGCATCGAACTCGTCGCCGGTCAGCAGGTACAGCATCGCGTTGCCGAGGCCCGCGCGCTCCGACATGCGCAGCGTGGCCCCGCCACCCGGCATCAGGCCGCGCTGCACTTCCTTCTGGCTGAAGCGGCACTCCTCGCCCGCCACAACGATGTCGGCGCCGAGCATCAGCTCGATGCCCACGGTGAAGCAGATGCCCTTCACCGCGGCGATCACCGGCTTCGTGCGGCGGCGGTAGTTCGGCTTGCCGAAGTCGTGCGGCTCGACGAGCCCTTCCGGGATCAGCCGCTCGCCCCGTTCGAGGTGGGCCTGCACCGACGGCATGTCGAGGCCCGCGGTGAAGTGGTCGCCGAAGGCGTGCAGCACGCCCACGCGCAGCTCGGGATCGTCGTCGAGCCGCGTGTAGGCCTCGCCCAGCTGCCGGAACATCTCCGGCGTCCAGCCGTTCCGCTTGGCGGGACGGTTGATGCCGATCAGCAGCACGTGGCCGACCACCTGCGTGTCGATGCAGCCGTGGAGGGGAGGCGGGTTGGTGGCTTCGATCTGCATGGTGGAAGGCGGGGGTGGATGGAGCCTTCGATCGTGCGGCAGCCAGCCGCCGCGCGCTGCCACTCTCGTGACAGCGGCGAGGAAAGCCCGCGCTTAAGCTCGAGAGCTCGCCCCAGGAGAGAACGCACCCATGTCCACGGCCTTCCCCCAGATGCCCGCCGCCACGCTGTGCGGCCCGCTGCGCCAGCCGCGCCAGATGCTCGCCGAGCAGACCTACGACGGCCACCTGTCGATCCACGACGACAAGATGGCCGAGGACCTCGGCCTGCGCGCCGGCCCCATCGAGGGCCCCACGCACTTCAGCCAGTTCGACCCGCTGCTGTTCCAGCTGTTCGGACAGGCGTGGTTCGAGACGGGCTGCATCAGCGCGCACTACCAGAACATGGTGGTCGAGGGCGAGGAGGTGCGCGCCTACGTGACGCCGCCGGCCGCCGGCGAACGGGTCGCGCGCATCCACGCGGAGAAGCGCGACGGCACGCCGGTGCTGACGGGCACCGCGTCGGTGGGCGACGTGCCCGACACCGACCACGAGATCCCCCGGCGCATCGCGAAGCTGCGCCCCGCCACCACACTCGTGATCAACCGCGACCTGCGCGTGGGCCAGCGCGGCGCCGCGAAGGAAACGATCGCGATGGGCTTCGACCAGCACATGGGCGACCACTATCCCTTCACGCTCGCGGCCAAGCTCAAGGTCATCACCGAACCGTCGCCCTGGTACACGCCCGAGGGTGGTGCCGCGTCGCCGTGGGGCCGGGCGATCATCCCGATCGAGATGATCAGCGTGCTGCTCGGCAGCACATCGCACCTGTCGGGTCTGCGCGGCCGCGGCCCCGCCGTGGGCCTGTTCGCCGGCCAGCAGATCCGCCTCGTGCGCGGCCCGCTCTTCGTGGGCCAGGCCTATGACCTCGAACGCGAGGTCGTCGCGCTGAGCGAGAGCGCCCGCACCGAATCCATCTGGGTGCGCACGCAGGTGTTCGAAGCCGGCACGCGCACGCTCGCCGCCGAGATGATCCTCAACGGCGCGACGCTGAAGAACTCCTACGCCAGGTACGACGCCGAAGCCCGCGAGCTGGGCTTCACCCAATGACTCTCCAAGGACGCGACACCATGCCCCAGATCGACACCGGAACCGAAGACCTGCTGGCCTCGTTCGACGACGGCGTGCTCACGCTGTCGATGAACCGGCCCGACGCCCGCAACGCGCTGTCGCGCCCGATGCTGCAGGCGATGCAGCAGCAGCTCGTCGCCGCGGAGTTCGACCCCGCGGTGCGCTGCATCGTGCTCACCGGCACCGGCAAGGCGTTCTGCGCCGGCGGCGACGTGAAGGCCATGGCCTCCGGCGCCGCGGCCACGCGCACCATCGACGAGGCCATCCACCAGCAGCGCCACAGCCAGCGCGAGACCGCCGGGCGCCTGTTCAAGATGCCGAAGCCCACGCTGGCCGTGATTCCCGGTGCAGCCGCCGGCGCGGGCCTGTCGCTCGCGATGTCGTGCGACCTGCGGCTGATGTCGAACAGCGCCTTCCTGACCACCGCGTTCGCGAAGGTGGGCTTCGCGGGCGACTACGGCGGCACCTACTTCATGACCCAGCTGATCGGCGCGGCCAAGGCCCGCGAGCTCTACATGCTGAGCGAACGCGTGTCGGCCGAGGACGCGCTGCGCCTGGGCCTGGCCAACTGGACCTGCGAACCGGAACAGCTCGCCGGACGCACGCGCGAACTCGCACAGCGGCTCGCGAAAGGCCCGGCCGTGGCCTACCGCTACATGAAGGAGAACCTCAACCGCGCGATGGGCGGCGAGGTGGACGAATGCCTCGACCTCGAGGTGACCCACCACGTGCACTGCGCACAGACGGAAGACCACAAGAACGCCGCACGCGCCTTCGTCGAGAAGCGCGACCCCGTGTTCAACGGCCGCTGACCCACCCACCGCACAGGACTCCCATGAAGACCCGCATCACCGAACTCTTCGGCATCGAGCACCCGATCATCCAGGGCGGCATGCACTACGTCGGCCTCGCCGAACTCGCCTCGGCCGTGTCGAACGCCGGCGGCCTCGGCATCATCACCGGCCTCACGCAGCGTTCGCCCGAACTGCTGGCGAAGGAGATCGCGCGCTGCCGCGAGATGACCGACAAGCCCTTCGGCGTGAACCTCACGTTCCTGCCGTCGGTCACGCCGCCCGACTACCCCGGCTACGTGAAGGCCATCATCGACGGCGGCGTGAAGGTCGTCGAAACCGCGGGCAACAACCCGCAGAAGTGGCTGTCCGCGCTGAAGGAGGCCGGCGTCAAGGTGATCCACAAGTGCACCGCGGTGCGCCACGCGCTGAAGGCCGAGGCCATCGGCTGCGACGCGGTGAGCGTCGACGGCTTCGAGTGCGGCGGCCACCCGGGCGAAGACGACGTGCCCAACTTCATCCTGCTGCCCCGCGCCGCCGAGGCGCTGAAGATCCCGTTCGTGGCGTCGGGCGGCATGGCCGACGGCCGCTCGCTCGTGGCCGCGCTCGCACTCGGCGCCGAAGGCATGAACATGGGCACGCGTTTCATCGCGACGAAGGAAGCGCCCGTGCACGAGAACGTCAAGCAGGCCATCGTGGCCGCCACCGAACTCGACACCCGCCTCGTGATGCGCCCGCTGCGCAACACCGAGCGTGTGCTGACCAACGCCGCCGTCGAGCGCCTGCTGGTGAAGGAGCGCGAACTCGGCGCGAACATCAAGTTCGAGGACATCCTGCCCGAGGTGGCGGGCGTCTACCCGCGCATCATGCAGGAGGGCGCGATGAACGCCGGCGCGTGGTCGTGCGGCATGGTGGCCGGCCTGATCCACGACGTGCCGCCGGTGAAGGTGCTGATCGACCGCATCATGGCCGAGGCCCACGGCCTCATCGCGGAGCGACTGGCCCGCATGGGCGCCTGACACGCACCGTGAGAGGGGGGCTGCCGGTTCGGCTCCCCGGAAAGGGTCGGCACCTTGGTGCATCGGTGCGAACCTCGCGCCGCGGGGCCGACCGGCCTGGTCACCTCGGTAACTCTTTGTGGAAACGGTCCCGCCACGGTTGTGGCCGTCGTCCGGCTCGGCTGTAATCGGCCGCCTTCCGACGAATCGCCCCATGGACACGTCCCCTCGCCACCGCACCTCGCGGGCCCTCGTGCACCTCGCCGCCGCCGTGCTGCTCGCCGCCTGCGGCGGAGGCGGGAGCGACCGCCCCGCCGTCGACACGCCCGCCACGGCCCCCGCGCCGTCGCCCGACGTCCCCTCTCCCACCCCGGACAGCAACGTGCTGACGCTGCCCCTCGAGGTGCTGGGCGACGGTTCGCCGCTGGCCCCGCTGGTGGTCGACGCCCGCCTGGACCTCGACGCGGCGAACGTCGCGGGTGCGGCGCGCCTGTGGTTCCGCTGCCACCGCTGCGGCTTCTTCGGCGCGCCCGAGTTCGAGGCCACGACGCAGAAGCCCACGGTGGTCAAGGCCAGCGTGCGGGTGCTCGGCGGCACGGCAGCGGCCGATGCGGGCGGCATCCCGTGGGTCGACATCACCGACACCACCGTGATCCTCGCCGACGCGGAACGCGTGCAGGGCGGGCTCACGCGCGGCGGCCTCTACACCACCCGCATGAGCCTCGCGCTCGACACAGCGACGAAGGCGCGCCTGGTCGCGGGCGCCAACCGCGTGCAGTTCCGCTTCAACGGCACCGATGGCGAGTCGAACGGCTACCGCATCATCGACCTGCAACTCCAGGACACCGCCGGCGCCAGCCTCGCCACGAACCCCGTGAAACGCGCCGACATCGCTGCGGAGAAGGCGGCCGGCGCCGTGCGCACCGCCGACGCGGACGCCGGTGAATCGCTGTGGCACGGCCAGGGCCTGCTGGCGAAATCGAGCATCGTGCCGCGCAGGATGAAGGCCGCGTGCGCGTCCTGCCACGCCGAGGACGGCCGCGACCTGCAGTACTTCAACTACTCCGACAACGCCATCGTGCAGCGCTCGCGCTTCCACGGCCTGACGCCGGCCCAGGGCCGGCAGATCGCGGCGTACCTGCGGTACAGCCAGCGCGCGGTGCCGCACGTGGCCGCCGCGGCGCCGTGGAACCCGCCCTACCAGCCGGGTGCGGGGCTCGACACGAAACCGCTGTCCGAGTGGGCCGCCGGCGCGGGCCTGGACGCCGTGCTGGAAACACCGGCGCATGCGCTGAAGGCCCTGTTCGGCAAGCCGGTCGACGGCACACCACTCGCCCTCACGCAGGCCGAGGTCGACCGCGTGATGGATGCCAGCGCCACGCTGAACGCACGCGAAGTCGCCATGCCGCTGCAGTACCCGGACTGGAACGCGTGGCTGCCCACCATCCACCCGCTCGACGTGTGGCCCGCCGGTGGCGCCGCAGGGTCGTTCGAGGCCGGCGTGAAGTTCTCGAACGGGACGTTCAACCCCGCGGCCACGGCGCGCAAGATCGACACGTGGTTCACGTCGCACCGCAACCCGAACGGCGTCTTCGGCGACTGGAGCCACCTCACCCCCGCGGAGCGCAACGAGATCCAGGGGATGCTGCAGCCGTCCGGTTTCGAGGCCTACAACTTCCTCGGCGGCGGCCGGGGCGACCACATCGGCCCCACGGGCGACTACGGCGCGCAGGTGGGCGCCCGCAACCTCGCGGCGCTGGCGTCCACCGCCACCACGGCGGGCGACCCCGCGTCGTTCACCACCAACGCCTTCATCGAGCGCGCGGTGATGAGCCTGCTGCACTGGAACGCGGTGAAGCAGTGGCAGTGGGCGCAGACGCACGGCCTCGAGGGCGACCAGAAGTGGTTCATCGGCGACTACGACGCGGCCGCGAAAACCTGGAAGGGCCGCGGCGAGGCGCGCGGCTGGCCGTTCAACACCGTGAGCCTGTTCTTCCTCGCGCCGCACATGCTGTACCAGACCGACCGCGATGCATCGGGCAAGGTCACCCGCGAGTGGTACCTGGCCTGGGAACGCAACAACACGGTGGGTTCGTACTACCGCACGAACGCGTGGTACCAGATGCAGGTGTCGGTGAACCCCGGCGGCCAGGGCGACTGGGTCAACTTCTCGGTGGACTGGCCCTACCTCACGGGCTTCGACGAGGTGCTGGCCAACACCGTGGGCACCTCGACGCCGGCGCACCTCACCGCCACGAGGCTCTCGCACATCCGGCTGCTGCAGGCGCGCATCAAGAGCGCGCAGTTCGTCAACAACGCGGTGCCGCTGTGGGTTCCCGCGGACACACGCTCCATCATCCTCAACCGCGGCCGGTACAGCCGCGGGAACGCGATGAAGCACCTGTCGCTCGTCAACTTCGTCGACACCGCCACCACGCAGGGCAACGGCGTCGCGCGGTTCAAGGACTTCGACCAGCTGCAGCCCGGCCTGCACCTGAAGCTGGTCAACGGCGCCATGCAGCAGTTCAACCAGCTGTACGCCACCACCGACCCCGCGGCGTGGCGCCGGTGCGACCCGGCCAACACCGACCTCGGCGAACCCGAACCCACCGCCGGCTTCGGCTTCTGCCTGGACCGCGCGCGCCAGCCGCTCGCGGCCGCGGCCAATGGCGGCTACGCGATGAACACCACCGACTACCGTGCCACGGCCGAGCAGAAGCAGCAGTACGGGATCTGGAAGGTCACGCAGATGGGCGGCGACGCGGCGCGCCTGAAAACCTGGAACGACTGGGTGGCCAAGGCCTGGCCTTGAAACCCCGAGGGCTCAGGGGCGCCCGAAGTGCCCCTGGCGCAGCGCCTGCACCGCGGCGCTCACCCAGCCGTCGCGCGCGGTCACGGCGAAGTCGCGCCCGAACTGCAGGCGGCTGATGCTGATGACCCGCTCGGGTTCGCGGCCGGTGGCGCTCACGGACTCGTGGGCCGACACCTGGAAGTCGCCCACCGCGAAACCCTGGGTCACGACGTGCCGCAGGAATTCCTGCAGTTCGCCTCGACGAACCTTTGGCGCCGGCCGGGCCACGCGTCAGGCGGCGGGCACGCTCGAGCGAACGAGGGACTCGAAGACCGCGTCGAGCTTGGCCCGGCGCCGGCGCACCTCGGCCCAGCGCTCGAGATCCGCATCGACGGGCAACTCCCCGGACGCGCCACCCGCGACCCCGGCGAACTGCGTGGAGATCACTTCCCACAGCACGGCCTCCTCGTCCATCAGGCTCTGGTACTCCGCGAGGAGCGCTGCGTGGCTGGTTCCGAATGTCATGGTGTGATCCTTCGAGAGTACGACGGAGTCAGGCTAGCAGCGGCCCGTGTCAGTAGGCAAATACCCGCCCCAGCCACAGGGCGCCCCCCCGCACCAAAGGGAAGTCCCACCCGCTTGACGGACCGGAGAACTCGGGGATATCGTGCCTCCACCCCATGCCAGTCGTGCGGTCATCCCTGGCTCTCTCAACCACCGGAGCTTTGCCATGAGGAAATTCGTCGCCATCCCCGCGATCACGCTCGCCACCCTGTCGAGCAGCGCGTTCGCCGAAGGTCTGCACGACCAGTTCTGGGGTGAGCTGTCCTACTTCTACCCCACCATCAACTCCACGGCGCGCCTCGACGCCACGGCCACCGCCCGGCCGGGCTCCTCGATCACGCTCGAGGACGAACTGGACCTGGCCGACCGCAAGGGCACGCCCTACTTCTCGCTGGGCATGCGCATCGCGCAGAACTGGCGCATCGAGTTCGAGTACTACAAGCTCGACCGCTCCTCCAGCAAGACGCTCTCCCGCCAGATCGACTGGGGCGACAGCACCTACCCGGTGGGCGTGCAGGTCAACAGCACGTTCGACACCACGGTGTACCGCCTCACGGGCGGCTACTCGTTCTACAAGACCCCGGTGGCGGAGGTCGGCGGGTCCCTGGGGCTGCATGTCACCGACTTCGCCACCGCGCTGTCGGGGCAGGCCTCCGGCCCCGGCGGTACCACCTCGTTCCAGCGCGAGGGCAACGATGCCCTGGTGCCGCTGCCCACGCTGGGCCTCTACGGCGCCTACGCGTTCTCCGACCAGTTCCAGGTCCGCGGCCGCATCGACTACCTGACGCTGAAGTACGACGAGTACGACGGCTCGCTCGTCAACTTCCTGGTGGCGTTCGACTGGCGCTTCTCGAAGAACTGGGGCGTGGGCGCGGGCTACCGATACGTCGACTACCAGCTGGATGCCAACAAGAGCGACTTCCGCGGCGAAGTGAACTACAAGTTCAAGGGCCCGACGCTGTTCCTCACCGCCGGGTTCTGAGCCCCCTGCTCAGGTCGTGAGGCTGTGGGTCGGCCGCTGGCCGGCCAGGGCCTGCGCCAGGCTCTCCAGCACCATCTCGCCCATCGCCGTGCGCGTCTCCACCGTGGCACTCGCGCGGTGGGCCTGCAGCGTCACGTTGTCGAGTTCGAAGAGGATCGGCGGCACGTTCGGTTCGTCGACGAACACGTCGAGCCCCGCGCCCGCGATGCGGTGCTCCACCAGCGCCCGCACCAGGTCCGCCTCGCGCACGAGCCGGCCGCGCGCCACGTTCACGAAGTAGCCCTGCGGCCCGAGCGCATCGAGCACGGCTGCGTCGATGAGGCCTTCGGCCTTGTCGGCCGCCGCGCACGCGATCAGCGCATCGCTGTTGCGGGCCAGCTGCAGCAGGTCGGGCTCGAAGGTCCACGGCACGTCGCGCATCTCGCGCAGGTCGGTGTAGCGCACCGGGCAGCCGAAGGCGGCCACGCGCGTCGCGACCGCACGGCCCACGCGGCCCATCCCCACGATGCCCACCCGCATGCCGCTGAAGCGCCGCGCGAGCGGCAGTGCGCTCGGCTGCGGATGCCGCACCCAGGCGCCCGCGCGAATGAAGCGGTC
Organism: Piscinibacter gummiphilus; assembly: GCF_002116905.1. Taxonomy (NCBI): domain Bacteria; kingdom Pseudomonadati; phylum Pseudomonadota; class Betaproteobacteria; order Burkholderiales; family Sphaerotilaceae; genus Rhizobacter; species Rhizobacter gummiphilus. The sequence continues at coordinate 755,261 of NZ_CP015118.1, read as the reverse complement.
CACCGCCCCCACGTTGCGGCAGGTCGACAGCAGCAGCGCGACGGCCAGGTCGGCGACGTCCTCGGTCAGCGCGCCGAACGTTCCGGTGACCGGCAGCTGGCGCGAGCGCGCGTAGTCGAGGTCGACGGCATCGGTGCCCACGCCGTTCACGGCCACGACCTCGAGTGCGGGCAGGCGTTCCATCATCGAACGCTGGATGCCGGTGTGGCCGCCGGTGATGACGCCGCGGATGGTGGCGCCGTGCTCGCGGAGGTAGGCGTCGGGGTCGACCTGCTCGAAGAGGCGGTGCATCGTGTAGAGCGAGTCGAGGCGCTCGTTGACGGACGGAACGAGGATCGGGTTGAGCTGGAGGATGTTCGGTTTCATGGCGGTCTCGCGAAGAAGGGGGATCACTCGGGCTGGATGCCGGCCGTCTTGATGACGCTGCCCCAGCGCTTGTATTCGGCGGCCTGGAAGGTGGCGAGTTCGGCGGGCGTCGACGTGAACGGCTCCATGCCGTTCTGCTCGACGAAGCGGCGCACGTTTTCGGTGGCCAGCGCCTTCTGCATCAGCTCGTTGATGCGCTGGACCACCGGTGCGGGCGTGCCGACCGGCGCGTACACCGCGTTCCAGTAGCTGATCTCGTAGCCGGGCAGGCCCGCCTCGGCGATGGTGGGCACGTCGGGCACGAGCGCCGAACGTTTCGGGCTGCTGATGCCCAGCACCTTCAGCTTGCCCGCCTTCACCTGGGGCAGGCTCGTCGTGAGGTCCACGATCATCATGTCGGTCTGCCCGCCCACCAGTTCGATGATGGCCTGCGGGTTGGCCTTGTAGGGCACGTAGGTCAGCTGCGTGTGGGTCATCTGCTGGAACAGCTCCGACGCCACGCGGGCCGACGAGCTGCCCGCGCCGAAGGTCAGCGGCTGCTTCTTCGCCAGCGCCGCGAGTTCGGTGACGTTCTGCGCCTTCACCGACGGGTTCGTCACCAGCAGCAGCCAGCCCTTCACGAGGGCGCCCACCGGCGCGAAGTCCTTCACCGGGTCGTAGCCCAGCTTGCGGAACAGGTGCGGGTTCGCAGCCTGCGTGGTGTTCGTCGTGATGAAGATCGTGTAGCCGTCGGCCGGCGCGCGGGCCGCGGCCTGCGCGGCGATGCCGCCGCTCGCGCCGGGCTTGTTGTCGACGATCACGGGGATCTTCGTCTCCACCGTGATCTCCTGGCCGATGGCGCGGGCGAGACCGTCCGTGGTGCTGCCGGCGCTGGAGCCGACCACGATGGTGATGGGTTTCGAGGGGTACGGGTTCGCGGCGGCCGACAGGGCGGCCAGCGCGAGCGCCGGAAGGAGGGTGAAGGTGCGGACGAGATGCATGGCGGTACTTCCGTTGAAAGGAGTCATCGGGAGCGCGACGTGTTCGTGAGGTGCACCGGGTCGACCGCTCACTTCGAGATCGCGTGAAGCCATTCTGGGCAGCGGCCTGGACATCGGTCAATATTGATCATCAAGATCAACTTCCGATGTTTCACCCGATGAACACGAGTGCATCCTTCGATCAAACCTAGGGTTTACACTCGAACATGTTGATCCACACATTGACGAACGGGAAGAAGGAGCGCGACCGATGGCCCACTGGCTGACCCTCGACGAAGCCCGGCAGGTGCTGGGCGTCCGCCCGCAGACGATCTATGCCTATGTCAGCCGCGGGCGCATCGGCGTGAGCCCCGACCCGGCGGATTCGCGGCGCAGCCTGTACCGCGCGGAGGACGTCGAAGGCCTCGTTCAGCGCAAGGCCACCGGCCGCACGCGGGAGACGCTCGCGGCCACCACGCTCTTCGGCTCGGAGCCCAGCATCCCCACGTCGATCTCGACGTTCTCCGGCGGCCGCCTGTACTACCGCGGCGTCGAGGCCGTGGGGCTCGCCGCCACCGCGGGCCTCGAGGACGCCGCGGGGCTGCTGTGGGACATGGAGACCGCGGTGAACTTCCCTGCGGGACCGGCGTCCGCGACACCTCCGGGCCGCGTGCGCGCCTTCACCGAGCTGGCCTCGCTCACCGCCACCGGCCACTCGACACGCGGGCGCCTGCCACGGGTGCTGCTCGAGGAGTCGGCGGGCCTCGTCGGCCGGCTCGCGTCGGCCTTCGGTGCGGCCGGCGACGCGGCCCTGCCGCTGCACGAACGCCTCGCGAAGGGCTGGGGCCAGGCACGTCCCGTCGCCACGCTGCTGCGCAAGACGCTGGTGCTGCTCGCCGACCACGAGATCACGAGCTCGGCATTCTCGGCGCGCATCACCGCGTCCACCGGCGCCTCGCTGCCGGCCTGCCTGCTCGCGGGCCTCACCACCTTCTCCGGGCCGCTGCACGGCGACGCGTCGGGCCGCGTGCGCACGCTGTTCGGCGAGGCCGAGCGCGACGGCGCCGACGCGGTGGTCGACCGCTACCTGTCCTCGGGCATCCCGATCCCCGGCTTCGGCCACCCCATCTACCCCGACGGCGACCCCCGCGCCGCCGCGCTGATGGCCGACTTCAAGCCGCCGGCCCACGTCGCCCGGCTGATCGACCGCGTGGTCGCGCTGACCGGCCTGCCGCCCAACATGGACGTGGCCCTCGCCTCGCTCGCCGCCCGCCACCGCCTGCCCGCCGATGCCGCGTTCGCGATGTTCGCCATCGCCCGCAGCGTCGGCCTGCTGGCCCACGGCATGGAGCAGCTGGGCGTCGACTCGGTGATCCGGCCGCGCGGGCGATACACGGGCCCGACGGAAGGCTTGCAGCCGGCGGTGCGGCGCCAACGGCGCAAGTGATCAGCCTCCGGCGCGGCACAGCGCCGCGAGCATCTCCGTCGTCCGCACGTGCAGCGCGTCGCGCCGCCGCTGGTGGTTCCAGGCGACACACAGCGTGCTCATGATCACCGGCTCGACGATGGTGGCCAGCGCCACCTCGCCGGGCGCGGTGCCCGCGGCGACCGCACTGCCGGTGAGCGCGGCGAAACCGTGGCCACGCTTGACCATGTCGAGGATGGTGGGCACGCTCGACACCTCCCACGCCACCTGCAGCCGCACGCCCGCGAGCATCGCGCGCGACTCCATCAGCCGGCGGAAGCTGTGCCCCCATTGCGGCATCACGAGCGGCAGCGCGGCGACGTCGGCGAGGCTCACCTGCGCACGCGACAGCGACCCCGGCGCGCCCACGAGGCACAGCGTCTCCTCGAGCACCGGCTCTTGCGCCAGCTGGGCGTGCGGCTCGGGGTTGTAGACGAGGCCCAGGTCGACCCGGCCGGCCGCCAGCCACTCGGCGATGTGCGACGAGAATCCTTCGACGACCGCGACCTTCGCATGCGGCAGCTCCGCCTGGAAGGCCTCGATGAGCTGCACGGTGATGCGCCGCGCGAGGCTCGGCGGCAGCCCGACGACGATCTGGCCCACCGCCTCGCCCCGCAACGCACCCAGCTCCTGCCGCGTGTCGTGCATCAGCTGCAGCACCTCGCGACCTCGTGCAAGAAGGCGCCGCCCGGGTTCGGTGAGCGACACGCCGCGGCCGTTGCGCTCCAGCAGCGTCTCGCGCAGCTCGACCTCGAGGGCCCGGATCTGCCGGCTCAGCGCGGGCTGCGTCATGCCCAGGGTGTCGGCCGCACGGCTGAAGCTGCCCGCCTGGCCGACCGCGACGAAGTACTCGATCTGTTTGAGGTCCACGCTCGGATTCTGCCCGAGCCATGCCGAACCGGCATAGCAGGTAGCGTCTGCAGGCCCTAGGACGATGGGCTGGGTCTTCCCAGAATCACGGCCCATGACCTCTTCCGAGAAGACCCCCGGCTGGCTCGACTGGCATCCGGCGCCCAGCCGCCCGCGGCTCGCGCTGCCGGCCAGCACGGTGGACGCGCACTGCCACGTGTTCGGCCCGGCCGCGCAGTTCCCGTTCGCCCCCGAGCGCAAGTACACGCCGTGCGACGCGAGCCGTGAGCAGCTCTTCGCGCTGCGCGACCACCTGGGCGTGAGCCGCAACGTCGTCGTGCAGGCCACGTGCCATGGCGCCGACAACCGCGCGATGCTCGACGTGCTGGCCCATGCCGATGGCCGCGCGCGCGGCGTCGCCACCGTGCGCCGCGACGTCGCCGACGCCGAACTCGAGCGGCTGCACGCCGCCGGCGTGCGCGGCGTGCGCTTCAACTTCGTGCGCCGCCTCGTCGACTTCACGCCGAAGGAGGAACTCGCCGAGATCGCCCGGCGCATCGCACCGCTCGGCTGGCACGTCGTCGTGTACTTCGAGGCGGCCGACCTGCCGGACCTGTGGGACTTCTTCACCACCTTGCCCACCCCCGTGGTCGTGGACCACCTGGGCCGGCCCGATGTCTCGCAACCCGCGGACGGCCCGGCGTTCGCGCTGTTCCTGCGCCTGCTGCGCGAACACCCGAACGTGTGGACCAAGCTCAGCTGCCCCGAACGGCTGAGCGTGTCGGGTCCGCCGGCCCGCGACGGCGAGCCGCGCCCCTACCGCGACGTGGTGCCCTTCGCACACCGCGTGCTCGAGGTGGCCCCCGACCGCACGCTGTGGGGCACCGACTGGCCGCATCCGAACCTGACGCAGCACATGCCCGACGACGGCCTGCTGGTCGACCACCTCGCGCAGGTGGCGCCCGACGCCGGCGTGCGCCAGCGGCTCCTCGTCGACAACCCCATGCGCCTGTACTGGCCCGAGGAGGCCGCACCGCACTGATCCCCGCTCCACCGCTCGCACCCGCGGCCAGGTGCACGTCGTCCGGCCGCTCCACCCCACTCCCCAGGAGACACGCGTGACCCTGACCCGAAGGACCTTCCGCTCGACCCCGCTCTTCCTCGCCGTGCTGTGCACGCCCTTCGCCGCCGCCGCGCAGTCGACCGGCAGCGTCACCGTCTACGGTCTCGTCGACGTCGCCGTGCGCCGCGCCACCAACGTGACGGCGGCCGGCAACTCCGACACGTCGATGGACGACGGCACCTTCACCGGCAGCCGCCTCGGCTTCCGCGGGCGCGAAGACCTGGGCGGCGGCCTGGCCGCGGTGTTCACGATGGAACACGGCTTCGACCCGAGCACCGGCACGCCGCTGCAGGGTTCGGCCACCGCGGACTACGGCCAGGTGCAGGCTCCCACGCGCTTCTGGGGCCGCCAGGTCTTCATGGGCCTCTCCGCCCCGTACGGCAGCGTGCTGTTCGGCCACCAGTACACCCTCGCACACGCGGTCGCCGCGCGCTTCCAGCCCCAGGGGAATCCGAACAACCTCGCGCTGTCGATCTTCAGCAGCCACCACATCGCGCGGCAGGACAACCTGATGCGGGTCGACGGCAAGGTCGCCGGCGTGGAGGTGTCGGTCTCGAAGACCTTCGGCGAGGTGGCGGCCAACGACGGCAGTGACGCGTGGGCCCTGTCGGCCACCTGGACCTCGGGCCCCGTCTTCGTCGGCGGCTACGTGCAGCAGATGAACAACGTGTCCGACACCGAGCGGCGCAAGATCGTGGGCCTCGGCGGCAACTGGAAGGCCTCGCCGATGTTCACGTTCTACGGCGGCGCGATGCGCCGCACGAACGCCGTCAGCCCGCAGGAGAACACGGTGTGGACGCTCGGCGCGAACATCGAGGTGCTCCCGGAAGTCACGCTCAGCGTCGCCCACCTGTCCGACGACCAGGGCGGCAGCTCCGCGCTCGACGGCTCGCGCAAGGTCAGCTACCTCTCGGCGTCGTACCGCTTCTCCAAGCGCACGGACATCGCGGCCACGATCGATGGCAACCAGGTCAAGGGCGGCTACGCCAAGCCGGCCTTCATGGGCACGACGGGCGACCAGACGGCCTTCACCGTCGACGTGCGCCACACCTTCTGATCGCCCGGGAGAATCGCACGATGTTTCCACGACTGCCCCGCCGCCCGCTGCTGGCCGCCGCACTCGCCCTCGCTCTGCCCGGCCTCGCCGCAGCGCAGTTTCCCAGCCGCGCGATCACGCTCGTGGTGCCGTTCGCCCCGGGCGGCATCGCCGACGTCACCGCGCGCGCCGTGGCCGAGGTGATGGCGAAGAACCTCGGCCAGCCCATCGTCGTCGACAACCGCCCGAGCGCCGGCAGCATCGTCGCGACCCAGGCCGTGATCGGCTCGAAGCCCGATGGCCACACCCTCCTGCTGATCAGCAACGGGCACGCCGTCAGCGCCGGACTCTTCAAGAAGCTGCCGTACGACACCGTGAAGGACCTCGCGCCCGTCTCGACCCTCGGATTCTTCGACCTCGCCCTCGTCGTCGACCACGGATCCCGGTACACGTCGGTCGCGCAGCTGATGCAGCAGGCGAAGGCGTCGCCGGGGCAGATCAAGCTCGGCACCATCGCGGTGGGCAGCACGCAGCACCTGGCCGCGAAGCTCTTCGAGACCGACAGCGGCGCGGAATTCCTGATCGTGCCGTACAAGACCTCGCCCGCCGTGCTGATGGCCGTGCGCAGCGGCGAGGTGGACGTGGCCCTCGAGATCACCGGCCCGGTGATCCCGCAGCTGAGCGGCGGTGGCCTGAAGGCGCTCGCCGTCACGTCGTCGCAACGCAACCCCGCGCTGCCGGACATTCCGACGCTCCAGCAGTCGGGCATCGCGAACTACAACGTCAGCTCGTGGAACGCGATCGCCGCCCCCGCCGGCACACCGCCGGCCGTGATCGAACGGCTGAACCGCGCCATCCGCGAGGCCATCGCCTCGCCGGCCCTCGTGGAGAAGCTGCAGAAGATGGGCATGCGGCTGCAGGCCGGGTCGCCTGAACAGGCAAGCGCGCTGCTCGCCGGCGACATCAAGCGGTGGACCGACGTGATCCGCAAGGCCAAGATCGAGGTGGAGTGACCTAGCGGCGGGCCACCAGCCACCGCTCGGCGAGTTCGAACAGCCCCTGCGTGAGCAAGGCGAGCGCCGCCGACGGGATCGCCCCGGCCCACAGTGCGGCGCTGTCATTGAGGGCCAGTCCCTGCACGATGCGCTCGCCATACCCGCCGGCCCCGATGAACGCCGCGATCGTCGCGGTGCCCACGGTGAGCACCGTCGCGGTCTTGATGCCAGCCAGCATCACCGGCGCGGCCAGCGGCACGTCGACCAGGCGCCAGCGCTGCAGACGGGTCATGCCGAGCGCCGTGCCGGCGAGCTTGAGGCCCTCGGGCACTTCGAGCAGGCCGGTCGCGGTGTTGCGCACGATGGGCAGCACCGCGTAGAGCGACAGGGCCACCACGGCGGGCACGGCGCCGATGCGGCCCAGCAGCGGGATCAGCACGGCGAGCAGCGCCAGCGACGGGATGGTCTGCAGCACACCCGCCACCGCGAAAATGCCCTGCCCCAGCCGCCGCCGCGACGCCGCCACGGCGCCGAGCGGCACGCCCAGCAGCACCGCGATGGCCACCGACGCGGCCACCAGCCCCACGTGTTCGCGCGTGAGCCGGCCGAGGTCGGGACCGGTCAGCCGCGCCCACAGGCCTGCGCGCGAGGCCGGCGCGGCGGCCGATGCATCGCCCGCGACGAAGGCTTCCGCGATGGTGGTGAACGGCTGCCCGCGCAACTCGGCGTCGCCGTTCATCGCGATCATGCGGTCCGTGTCGATGCGCCCCGCGAGCCCGCCGATGGCCCGCCACGCGGCCGGCGCACGCTCGGGCAGGTCGGCGCGGTACAGCAGCACGGCGTCGTAGCGCGGGAAGAAGCCGGCGTCGTCCCGCAGCACGGCCAAGCCGAGTTCGGCGATCTTCGCGTCCGTCGTGTAGATGTCGGTGACGTCGATGCGGCCGCTCGCGAGGGCGTCGTACGCCACGCCATGGTCGATGCCCGCGGGACGCTGCGGCAGGCCGTAGCGCGCCGCCAGGCCCGGCCAGCCGTCGGCACGGCCGAGGAACTCCTGCGACAGCGCGATGCCCAGGTCCGGGTGGTTCCTCAGGTCGCCCAGGGACCGCAGCGACAGCGCACGCGCCTGCGCCGCGGTGGTGGCCAGCGCATAGCCGTTCGAGAAGCCCAGCGGCACGCCGTACGCGAGCCCGCGTTCGGCGAGCGCCTGCCGCATCTGCGCCTCGGTGGCGCCGTCGGGCAGCTGCAGGATCTCCTTCTGCAGCGTGCCCAGGTACTCGGGGTACACGTCGATCGCCCCGACCTTCAGCGCCTCGAGCACGACCGCGGTGTTGCCGAGGCCGGGCCGGTGCACCGCCTCGGCGCCGGCACGTGCGGCCGTGCGGGCGACGATCTCGCCGAGGATGTAGCTTTCCGTGAAGCGCTTGGAGCCGACCCGAACCTGTTCCGCCGCCAGCGCGCCGGAAGCCGTGCACCAGGCCAGCAACGCGAGGAGGACGAGGCGGATGGACATGCCGGACATTCTGCCCGGTGCCCCCAAGCCCCCGCGCTGTCGCGCACAATGCGGAACCGATTCCACTTTTCCACGCACCGTCCCGCCATGAGCGCCAACGTCCTGCCCCTCGCGAAGCACCTCCCTTCCGCCAGTCCCCTCGCCTTCGGCTGCATGGGCCTCGGCGGCTCCTGGAACGACACCCCCTGGGGGCCGGCCGACGCCGACCATGCGCAGGCGGCCGTCGAGGCGGCGCTCGAGATCGGCGTCACGGTGTTCGACCATGCCGACATCTACACGTTCGGCAAGGCCGAGTCGGTGTTCGGCGAGCTGTTCCGCCGCCAGCCGTCGCTGCGCGACCGCATCGTGCTGCAGAGCAAGTGCGGCATCCGCTTCGAGGACGCGCACGGCCCGAAGCGCTACGACCTGTCGGGCGCGTACATCCTCGATGCGGTGGAGGCGAGCCTGCGCCGCCTGGGCACCGAGCGCCTGGACCTCCTGCTGCTGCACCGTCCCGACCCGCTGATGGAACCCGACGAGATCGCCGAAGCCTTCTCGAAGCTGCACACCCAGGGCAAGGTGACCCACTTCGGCGTCTCCAACATGAACGCCGGTCAGATCGCGTGGCTCTCGCGGTCGCTCGACCAGCCCCTCGTGGCCAACCAGCTGGAGCTGGGCCTGGGCCACCTCGAACCGATCGAGGCCGGCACCTGCTTCAACGACCGCCAGGCCGCGGCCCTGCCCGGCGCGCTGGCGTGGGGCGGCACGATGGAACACTGCCAGGCGAACGGCATCCAGCTGCAGGCGTGGAGTTCGCTAGCGCGCGGTCGCTTCACCGGCGACACCACGGTCGACCCGCGAGACGAACCCGCGCGCGTGCTGGTGCACCGCCTCGCGCAGGAACACGGCGTGAGCCCCGAGGGCATCGTGCTCGCCTGGCTGATGCGCCACCCCGCCCGCATCCAGCCCGTGCTGGGCACGAGCCAGCCCGCGCGCATCCGCGCCTGCGGCGACGCGCTGAAGGTCCGGCTGAGCCGCGGCGAGTGGTACGCGCTGTACGAGGCCGCACGAGGCACCGCGCTGCCCTGACCCGTCGTGCGGGTACCGGGATCGTGGCAGGCTGGAGGCCCTCTCTCCTCGACACGATCCCGCGATGACCCAGACCGTCCAGTTCAACGATGGCGCCAGCTACGAAGTGATGATGGGCCGGTGGAGCCGGCTCGCGGGAGACCTCTTCCTCGACTGGCTGGCCGTGCCCGAAGGGCTGCGCTGGGTCGACGTGGGCTGCGGCAACGGCGCCTTCACCGAGCAGTTGGTCGAACGCACCCGCGCATCGCACGTCGTCGCCGTCGACCCGTCGCCGGGGCAGCTCGCCTTCGCCCGCACCCGCCTGCCAGCCGGCGCGCCCGTCGAGTGGCTCGAAGGCGGCGCGCAGCAGCTGCCCGTCGCGGACGGGTCCTGCGATGCCGCCACGATGGCGCTGGTGCTCTTCTTCGTGCCCGACCCGGCGGCCGGCGTGGCGGAGATGGTGCGCGCCGTGCGCCCGGGCGGTGTCGTCGCGGCCTACCACTGGGACATGCTGAACCGCGGTTTCCCGCTCGCCGACATCGGCGCCGAGATGGTCAAGCTGGGCGCGCGCCCGCCGATGCCACCGAGTGCCGACGCGTCCACCCTGGAAGCCTCGGCCGCGCTGTGGACCGGCGCGGGCCTGCGCGACGTCGAGACGCGGTCGATCACCGTGCAGCGCACGTTCGACAGCTTCGACGACTACTGGCACAGCGCCGCCTCGAGCCAGGCGCTGCGCACCGCGGCGGAGGTGCTGACGGCGGAACAGCAGGCGACGCTGAAGGCGAACGTGCGGCTGCGCCTGCAGGCGGACGGCGGCCCCGTGACGGTGACCGCGCGGGCCACTGCGGTGCGCGGCGTCAGGCCGTGACGGGCCCGGGCAGAATGCACTGTCCGACGTCCCCATCGCTGAAGTCTCCATGTCCACCGACTCCCTCCGCCCCCTCTCGGTCCGCGCGGAGCAGTACCACCACCTGCTCGACACCGGCGAGGCCTCGCTCGACGGCCTGCGCGTGGCCGCCGGCCTGCGCGACCCGGCCGCGGTCGCGGCCCTCGCCACGCTGAACGCCACCGCCCGCGCCAACCGCATCGAGCCGTGGCTCATGCACCTGCAGGGCCTCCCCGTCGACCACCTCGACCTGCCCGACGCGGAGGCCGGCTGGCTCGACGCGCTGGCCGGCCTGCCGCTGCGCTCGCTCAAGCTCGACAGCCCGCGGTTCGCGTGCGGCCGTGCCGTGTGGCGCCGGCTGCCCGCGCTGCGACTGGAGTCGCTCGAGATCGACGGCTTCGGGCGCGCCGACGACGGCAGCGGCCTGCCCTCGCTCGAACGCCTGCGCCGCCTCTCGCTGCGCACGCGCAGCGAGGACTTCGGCGACACCTTCATCGAACAGCTGGCCGGCGGCGTGCTGGAAGACCTCGCGCTGAACGGCTGCGAGGAGGTGACCGACGACGGGCTGCGCGCGCTGTCGCGGCTGTCGATGCGGTCGCTGTCGCTCGAGAGCCCCGACGGCATCACCGCGCGCGGCCTGGCCCTGCTGCGGGGCCATCCGCTGGAACACCTGGGGCTCGTGTCGACCCGTGCGGTGTCGGAGGACCCGTCGTGCCTCGGCGGCCTGCGGTCGCTGCGGTCCCTGCGCCTCGACCAGTGCCACGCGGACGACGCCGTGCTGGAGGCCTTGCGAGGCCTGCGCATCGAACGGCTGTCGCTGCGGGGCGGCTGGGTCACCGAGGACGGCCTCGCCGGCCTGGCGGGCCTGCCGCTGGCCGAGCTGGACCTGCACGGCGCCGCGCGCCTGGACGGCCTCGGCAGCACGCTGCAGGCCCTGCGCGGCCTGCCCCTGAAGCGCCTGGTCCTCGGCGACCTGCGCGGATTCGACGAAGCCGAACTCGTGCACCTGAAGGGCCTGCCCCTCGAATCGCTGGACCTGTCGCTGAACCCCGTCACGGCCGACGGCCTGCGCCACCTCGCGGGCCTGCCGCTGAAGGGCCTGCGCCTCGACTTCTGCGACGGCATCGACGGCGAGGCCCTGCGCGTGCTGGCCGGTCTCAAGCTGCCGCTCGAACGGCTGGACCTCGGCGGCCTGGTGCTGCGCGACACCGACCTCGCGCACGTGCGGCAACTGCCGCTGCGCCACCTGAGCCTGTACGAAAGCCCGTGGCTGACCGACGCCGGCGTGGCCTTGCTCGCCGGCCTGTCGCTGCAGCACCTGACGATCGCGGCCGGCCCCGGCGAATCGAAGCTCACCTCGGCCTCGGTGGAGCCCCTCGCCGAACTGCCGCTCGAGACCCTGTGGCTGCCCAACGCCAGCGGCATCGAGGCCGCCGGCTGGACCCGCCTCGCGGCGCTGCCCGCGCGCGTCACCGGCCCCGGCATCTGACGAAGGAAACCTCCCCATGTCCACCGAACACTTCGAGATCGTCTCCCGCTTCCGCGGCCCGCCGCGCTCCGGCAACGGCGGATACACCTGCGGCCGCCTCGCCGCGCACCTCGACGGCACCGTGGCCGCGCGCCTGAAGGCGCCGCCACCGCTCGGCTCGCCGCTCCGCCTCGACACCGCCGAAGGCGTTGCGCGCCTGTTCGCCGGCGACACGCTCGTGGGCGAGGCGAAGCCCGCGGCCCTCGACCTCGAGGTGCCACCCGCCCCGACGCTCGCGCAGGCCCGCGAGGCGGTGCCCGCCTTCATCGGCTTCCGCCGCCACAGCTTCCCCGGCTGTTTCGTGTGCGGCCCGGAGCGCCCGCCCCAGGACGGCCTCTGCATCTTCCCCGGCCCCGTCGAAGGCACGCCGCTGATCGCGTCGCCGTGGACACCGGCCCCGTCGCTCGCCGACGAGACCGGCGCCGTGCGCCCCGAGTTCGTGTGGTCCGCGCTCGACTGCCCCGGCGCGTTCGCGGTGATGCCACGGCTGGCCGACGGCGTGGCCGTGGTGCTCGGTGAACTCACTGCCTCACTCAAGGAGGACGTGCGCGCCGACGAGCCCCACATCGTCGCGGGCTGGTCGCTCGGACAGGACGGCCGCAAGCACCTCGCGGGCACGGCCGTCTATGCGGAAGATGGGCGCGTGCTCGCGTTCGCGCGGGCCGTGTGGATCGAGGTGCCGCAGGCCACGTGGGGGTGAGTCACTCCCAAGGGACGATGCCGAAGTCGGTGATCACCGCCACCAGGGTGCCGTCCTGGTCGTACGCCTTGTACGTCGGGTAGCTGCCGTCGCCGTAGCCGCTGGAGAACAGCGCCACGGTGCCCTTCGGTGTGGGATGAAGCAGCCAGCTGCGCGTGTGGCGGTAGGTCTTGTCCATCTCGGCGAACAGGCGGTCGTCGAACGCCTCGCCCGCGCGGTCGCGTTCGGCTTCGAAGGCGCGCAAGGCCTCGGCGTCCATGAACGCCCCGGTGCCGCTGTCCACGCCGTACCCGAAGAACTCGCCCTTCTTCAGCGTGGCGACGTCCTGCCCTTCGGTCACCGCCAGTTCCCACCGCACGATGGGCCCCGGCGCGAAGTCGATCCGGGCCAGCGCGATGCGTTCGTCGTCGTCGCGGGCGGCGATGGCGAACCGCAGCGGGAAGGTGCCCACCGGCACCGCCCCCGTGAACGGCCCGCCGCAGCTCACGATCACGTCGCACGCGACCAGCTTGCCGGACGTGAGGACGATGTCCCCCGCAGACTGCGCGCGGAAGCGGTAGCGCGTGTCGCCCACCGTGGCCTCGAAGCCGTCGGCGAAGGCCTCGTCGAAGACCGGGCCCGCGCGAGGCACCACCGGCGGCGGTTCCACCTTCGCCTCCGGTGCGGCACGCGGCGAACAGGCGGCCAGCCCCGCCAGCGCGACGCCGGCCGCGAGGGCCCGCCAGTTCATGCCTTGGGCTTCGACGGCCGGATCAGCGTGCGCTGGAACCACGCCTCGTTCATGCGGCTGAGGAACGGCTGGTCGATGGGGTAGCCCGACTTGTCGCCGAGCACCGCCTCGCTGCCGCAGCGCGGACACATCGCGGTCTGCTTCGCCACGGCGACCGGGTCGTCCACCTGGTTGAAGTCCAGACCCGTCCAGCCCACGATCTCGTCGGGCGGGAAGGTCTGCATGCAGTTGCAGCAGCCGCACAACCGGCTCTCCTGGATCATCGTCCAGTTGTTGGTGGTGTACCGATACGCCGCGAGGAGAGGGTTGCTCATTGCCGATCTGCCGGAGGGACGATGCACGATTGTGCCGTGCCCGCGGGTGCCCGGCCCTACCGCTTCTGCGCCAGGAACCACGCCACCAGCGCATTGGCATGGCCATGGCCCAGCCCGTGGTCGGCCTTCAGGTGCGCCACCAGTTCCATGTGCTTTCGCGGGCCGGCGGCCTCGATCACGCCCATCCAGTGCGGGATGGGCTGGCCGTACGTCTTTTCGATGGAGGGAAAGTAGGACGCCGGGCCCTTGACCTTGTCGGGTGTCGCCATGTCGATTCCGTTCGTTCGCGGGAACAGCCCCGCCATCAGGACGACGAACGGGCCGCCTCGGATTCGACAACCCGTCCGGATTTTTTTTCCGGGTCAGGGCGGCGGCTTCAAGCCGCCGAACCCGAGCCCGTCGAGGAAGGTCTCGACCGCGGGCTGCCAGGCCGCCGGGTTGCGGGTGAAGGTCGCGTGCCCGTCGGGGCCGAGCGATGCCGGCAACGGCGGCAGCGCCACGAACGTCGCCGCCGCGTTCCCGCGCCGGTAGGCCTCGAACCACTGCTTCGGGTATTCGGCACCGAAGTACCGGTCGTTCGTGCTGTAGAGCCACAGACACGGCACCGCGGTCGTGCGGCCGTAGCCGGCGAAGGTCTTCTCCAGCAGGTCGGGGCGGGACGGCTCGCCCGGGCGGGACGTCGGGTTGCCTCCGCCCCCGCCCGCGAAGTTGATGGCCGCCACGAGTCCCGGTGGTCGCCTGGCGGCCGCGGCCAGCGTCGCGCTCCCGCCGAACGACTGCCCCACCAGCACGCCCCGCTCGCCGTCCACGTACGGCAGGCCGCGCGCCAGGTCGATCACGCGCAACGTCTGTTGCGCCGCCGCCTCGAAGCCCGGCGGGTAGTTGCGCGCGGACCCGATGCCGCTGTATTCCATGTCCTCCCCACCCGTCACGCCATAGCCGATGCGCGTGGGCACGAACACGGCGAACCCTTTCGACACGAACCAGCGCGCGTTGTCGGCGTACCGCACGCGCCCCATCTTCGCGTACTCGTCCGGCTGTGCCGGACGGCCGTGGTTCAGCACGAGGAACGGCGCACGCGCCCGGTCGTCGTCGCGGAAGACCGTCACGGTGATCGGCTGGGTCACCGGCTTGCCGTACATGCTCTCGACGGTCGCGGTGACGACCATCACTTCCTCGACGATCGCCGCCGCGCCGGGCACGGCGGCCAGCGCCAGCAGGAGCATCGTTCCGGTGGTCCGCGGCAGGCATCGGCACATGACCCGCATCCCTTTCGGTCTTGCCCTTGGTCTGCCTGGCACTGTATGGCATCGTCGGCGGAACCGCATCCCGTGATTCCCGCTGCCATGTCCTCCGATTCCTTCATCCGCCGCCTGTCCGCGCTCCTGCTGTCGCTGGCCGCCCTCCTCGCCGGCTGTGCCGGGCCCGCGCCGGCGCCCGCCCGGCCGGAAGGGCTCGGACCCACCGAGGCACGCCGCGTGGTGACCGCCGAACTGCAGGGCAAGGCGACGGACGCCGCGGGCTGGGCCACCGACATCCATGCGGCCCTGGCCACGCAGGAGCTGCCCGCCACCGTGCAGAACCTCTGCGCCGTGATGGCCGTCATCGAGCAGGAGTCGGGCTGGCGCGCCGACCCGGCCGTGCCCGGCCTGCCCGCCATCGCGTGGAAGGAGATCGAACGCCGCGCCGACGAGGCCGGCGTGCCCATGCTGGCGGTGCGCGCCGCACTGGCCGTCGATTCACCGGACGGCCGCAGCTACGCGAAGCGCCTGGACACGGTGAAGACCGAGGGCCAGTTGAGCGAGATCTTCGAGGACTTCATCGGCATGGTGCCGCTGGGCAAACGGTTCCTCGCGGACCGCAACCCGGTGCGCACGGGCGGCCCGATGCAGGTGAGCGTGGCCTTCGCGCAAGCCCATGCCCAGGCGCACCGCTACCCCTACGAGGTGGCCGGGTCGATCCGGCACGAGGTGTTCACGCGGCGCGGGGGTGTCTACTTCGGCACCGCCCACCTGCTCGGCTACGAGGCGCCGTACGACGCGCCGGTCTACCGCTTCGCCGACTTCAACGCCGGCCGCTACGCGAGCCGCAACGCCGCGTTCCAGAACGCGCTGTCGCTCGCGTCGGGCCTGCCGCTCGCGCTCGATGGCGACCTGGTTCCGCCCGCGGGGTCGGCCCGCCTGGGCGAGACCGAACGTGCGGCGCTGACGCTGGCGAACCGGCTCAAGATGAGCGAAGCCGACGTTCGGCGCGACCTGCAGGCCGGCGACCAGCCGGGCCTCGAGCAGACGACGCTCTACAAGCGGGTCTTCGCCCACGTCGAGGCGCTGGAGGCCCGCCCGCTTCCGCGAGCGGTGGTGCCCCGCATCGACCTGAAGAGTCCCAAGATCACGCGCAAGCTCACCACGGAATGGTTCGCGACGCGCGTGAACGAACGGCACGCGCGCTGCGTCGACGGACTCACCGCACGGCTGGCTTCGCGCTGACGCGGGTGCCCAGCACCACCAGCGGCACGGCCACGGCGTAGACCGCGGCCACCAGCAGCCAGACCGCCCCGGGCCAGTCGCGCCGAACGCCCTCGTAGAACGCAGAGAACCCCAGCGGCGCGACCACCGAGGCCAGGCTGACGGCGGAGGCCAGCACGCCCTGGAACTGCCCCTGCGACGCGGCGTCCACCTGCCGGCTGGCCAGCGCCTGCAGCGCCGGTGTGCCGATGCCGCCCAGCGCGAAGAGCGGCATCACCGCGAAGACCATCCAGCCCTCCTGCAGGAAGGCCATGGCGGCCAGCGCCGCACACGCGCAGGCGATGCCCGCGAACACGGCCCGGCGTTCGCCGAGGACCCGCGCCGCCGGTCCGGGCAGCAGCGCCTGCACGACGGTCTGGCAGATGCCGAAGGCGCCCAGCGACAGGCCGATCCACGTGCCGTTCCAGTGGAACGCGTCGGCCCCCCACAGCGCCCAGCAGATGCCGTAGGCCTCGCCGGTGGCGGCGAGGAGGAAGAAGGTCAGCACGAGGGGCGCCCGGTGGTTCGACGCCATCGCCTCGCGCAGCGGCCTCAGCGGGTTCAGCGCGGCCCGGTCGATCCGGCCGCGCCCGGGTGCGCGCGACTCCGGCAGCAGCTTGCAGGCGAGGACGAAGTTGACGCCGGTCAGCACGGCCGCGGCCACGAACGGCAGCCGGACCCCGTGATCGCAGAGCAGGCCCCCGAGCACCGGCCCGAGGATGAACCCCGCGCCGAACATCGCGTTGAACAGCCCGAAGCGGCGCGCGCGGGTGTCCTCGGGCGAGACGTCGGTGAGGTACGCGGTGGCGACCGACAGGTTGGCGCTGGTCAGCCCCGCGACGGCCCGCCCCAGCAGCAGGAGCGAGAGGTTCGGCGCACACGCCAGCAGCCCGTAGTTGACGGTGGCCCCGGCCAGCGACAGCAGCATCACGGGCCGCCGTCCCAGCCGGTCGCTCAGCGCGCCCAGGACCGGCGAACAGACGAACTGCATGGCGGCGTACAGCGAGGCCATCAGCCCGATGAAGGGTGCCACGTCCGCGGCCGGGGCCACGTCGCGCACGAGCGCGGGGAGGATGGGAAAGACGAGGCCGATGCCCATGGCGTCGAGGGCGACGCAGAGGTAGATGACGGCGAGAGAGCGGTTCATGGCGAGCGTTCCGGAGGCGTCCGACGGAG
The DNA here is from genome assembly GCF_002116905.1 of Piscinibacter gummiphilus. Taxonomy (NCBI): domain Bacteria; kingdom Pseudomonadati; phylum Pseudomonadota; class Betaproteobacteria; order Burkholderiales; family Sphaerotilaceae; genus Rhizobacter; species Rhizobacter gummiphilus. The sequence continues at coordinate 738,073 of NZ_CP015118.1, read as the reverse complement.
GTCGGGGGAAACGCTGGCCGGCCGGCCCGAAGGGCTGGGTGGCGTGTGTGCGGGCGAGGCGCCCGTTTTTCGCGAGGTTCTGGTCACGGATGCTACACGACCCGGCACACCGGCAGGCGGCCGGTGGCGTGTGCGATGTCACGGCGGCCCGCAGCCACGCGGCTGACGAATCGCTGACCAGCCCCTGACGACTCGGCGGAGCCGCCGCGGGAGACTGCCGCTCATCGATCGCCGCCCACCGTGCCGCCCCATGACCGAACCGTTCCGCCCCCTCGACCACGTCTACGTGCTGAAACTCAACCAGGCCCACCCCGGCCGCCCGGGACCGTCCGGGCGGCTCGAACACGTCGGCTCGGGGCGCCGGCACGACTTCCACGACGGCGCGTCGCTGCTCGAATGCATCGCCCGCGAGGAAGCCCGCGCGGCGCAGGACGCCGAAGCCGCGGCCCTGGTGCGGCCGATCCCGGAGGTGCCCGATGAACAGCTGCGCTGAGTGCCCGCCCAGCCGGCTCGCGGCGGCCGAGCGCCTCTATGGCGCACGCAGCTACACCGACGCGCTCGTCGCCGGGCAGGCGCTGCTGACCGGCCCGGCGGCGGACGACGACGAACAGGCGCGGGTGCACGCGTTCGTCGCCCGGTGCCTCGCGGCGCTGGGGGAACACGTGCTGGCGGCGCGCCATGGCGGCCTCGCCGGCAGCCCGTCCGGCGTGGAGCGGCGCCGGAGCGCCAAGCCCCTCTACTGGCCGACGGAGCGGCGCGGCCGGGCCTGACCCGGCGTCAGGTGCCGAGGGCGCGCACGACGGGCGCGTCCACCCCCTCGGGCAGGCGCGCCCGGGTGGCGGCCACCACCTCCGCCGCGTCCTCCGGACGCGCGGCCGCGACCAGCCAGTCCCGCAGCGCGACTGCGGCACGGGCCTCCAGCAGGCCGGCATCCTGGTCACGGGCATGCGCCAGGGCGCGCCTCAGCGCGGCCTCCTGGTCCGCGGGCGCCGCCTCGGCCGCGCCCTGCAGCCGATGCAGTTCGGACAGCGCGAACCCGTCGCGGTTGCGCTCGGCGACCGCGAGCCCCTCGCGCACGTGCCGCGCCATCGTGTCCGTGCGGCCCGCGAGCCGGCACGTCTCCGCCACCACCGCGTGCAGGCCGGCGAGGCCCTGCTGGCTGCCCTGGTCGACGTAGCGGCGCAGGCCGTCCTCGGCCATCGCGAGGCCTTCGTCGACGCGGCCCAGCGCCGCGTTCGCCCAGCCGAGCGCGATGCGGTGCGGCTGCAGGAACGGCGACGCACGCAGCGACTCCAGCAGCGCGACGCACTCGCCCGCGAGCGCCTGGGCCCGCACGGCGTCGCCGCGGAAGTAGTGGGCATAGACCTGGAACCAGCGGCCCATCACGACGGTGATGAGGTCGGACCCGCGCGCCACGAGTGAATCGACATGGGCATGGGCCGCGGCCGCCAGCGCGGGGCGTGCGAGCGTCTCGGCCACGAGGCACAGGTAGGCCCAGGCCTCGTCGCGCGGGCTGCGCAGCAGCAGGATGGCGTGGGCGGCGCGGTCGGGCAGGTCGAGCGTGGCTTCGAAGGCGTGCAGGCTGTCGGTGAGCCGGCCCAGGTGCAGCGCGTCGACCCCGGCGGCATTGCCCGCGACCGCACGCCCCACTTCGCCCGCATCGCCAGGCAGGTCCCGCACGATGGCGCCGAAACGCTGCACCCGCGCGCTCGTGCCCGGCAGCCGACCCGTGAGGTGCGTGAGCATCGCCACCTGCCACAGCGGCATCGTGGCCGCCCCCGCGGGCAGCGTGTCGAGCCGCGCCAGCAGGTCGCCCACCTGGGCGCGCGCGGCCGCGGACGCCATGCCCTCGGACAGCACCGTGGCGGTGAGCCGCACCGAGATCAGCGGCAGCCGTTCGGCATCGGCTGCGGCACCCAGCGGCGCCAGCAGCGCGAGGCCGCGCTCGGCCAGCGCCAGCGCCTCGCGCGGGGCCTGCCGCTGCAGCGCGGTGGTGCCGGCCACGGCCAGTTGCCGGGCCGCGGCCACCGGCTGCTGCCCCTCCTCGTGGTGCAGCGCCAGCTGCGGCGCGAGTTCGGCCGTCGCGCCCCATTGCCGCTCCACGGCGGCGGCGAGCGCGCGGTGCCGTTCGATGCGGGTCAGCGTGCCGGCCCGCGCCGCCAGCACGTGACGGATCACCGCATGGCGGAAGGCGCAGCGCGTGGCGATGCGGCCATCGGGCATCTGCGCCACGCCGGCGGCCAGCAGCCAGATGCGGCGGCGCACCAGGTCGTCGAGGTGCGCGCGCACGGCGTCGGGCGGCTGGCCCAGCGCGTCGGCCAGCGTGAGGTGGTCGAACGGGTGGCCGGCCAGCGCGGCCACCTCGAGCAGTTCGTTGACGTCGGCCGGCAGGCGTTGCAGCTGGCCGTCGAACATGTCGGCCAGCGTGCGGGGCACGGCCAGGCGAGACGTGGCGTCGGCCGCGAGGCCGTTGCCCGACCCGTCGGCCAGGGGGGCGATGACCCCGGCATCCACCAGCTCGTCGAGCACACCCAGCGCGAAGAGCGGCAGGCCCTCGGTGTAGCGGTGCAGCTGGTCGACGAAGGCGTCCGGCGCGCAGCGTTCGCCGTGGCGGCGGCGAACGAGCAGGCCGATGGCGTCGCGCGACAGCCCTTCGAGCGGCAGCTCGTGCATCTGCCGCTGCAGGCGCAGCTCGCGGCGGAGGTCACCGAACGGGTGGTCGGTGAAGGCGAGGTCGATGGGGCGGAAGGTCAGCACCAGCATCAGCGCGGCCGGGCCGCGGCGGCGGGCCAGCGCCGCGATCAGGTGCACCGTGGCGGGGTCGGCCCAGTGCACGTCCTCCACCAGCCACACCAGCGGGCGCTCGGCCGCGAGGCGTTCGGCCAGCGCGCCGAACTCGCGCAGCATGCGCTCGGGCGACGCGCCGGTGAGCTGGGACTGCAGCGCCACGCGGTCGGCATCGGGCAGGTGCCACGGCATCTGCACGAGCCACATCGGGGCCACGTCGCGCACCGCGGGCACGAGGCCCGGCTCGGCAGCGCACAGCTGGTCGAGTGCGTTGAGCACCGGCAGGTACGGTTCGTTGCCGCCCCAGCGCTCGACACACTGGCCCGAGGCCACGCGCGCGCCGTCGAGCGTGGCGATGAAGGTCGCGAGCAGCGTGCTCTTGCCCACGCCGGGGTCGCCGGCCACGGCCACCAGCTGCCGCTCGCCCGCGCGGGCGCGTTCGAAGGCCTGCCGCAGCACGGCGAGTTCCTCGCCGCGGCCCACGAGCGGGCTGTTGTCGACGGGATCGTCGGCCGGCGCGGGGTCCGCGTTCACCTGCCCGGCGAAGCGGTAGCCGCGGCCGTGCACGGTCTCGATCCAGCGCGGCGCCTTCGGGTCGTCGCCCAGCGCGGCCCGCAGCTCGGCGACCTGCGTCTTGATGACGCCTTCGGTGATGTACCGCGTGCCCCACACGGCGTCGAGCAGCTCGTCCTTCGCGACGACCCGGCCCGCGTGGTCGATCAGCGCGAGCAGCAGCGCCAGCGCCTTGGGCTTGAGTTCGACGGGACGCCCGCCGCGCAGCAACCGGCCGTCGCCGCGGTCCAGCGCGAAGGGGCCGAACTGCAGCAGGGAAGCAGGACCGTGTGCCATGGGGCCGATGCTAGCGGCCCACGACGAACATCGCCGCCGCGCAGAGCACGGAGCCGGTCCAGACGATGGAGCGCAGCGTGGCCAGGTCGGCGAGGTACAGCCCGATGTAGATGACGCGCAGCCCGACGAAACCCAGCGCCAGCGCGTCCACCGTGGCCTGCGCCGTCTCGCGCTGCCACGCCACCATCAGCCCGGCGATCAGCATCGGCAGCGCCTCGAAGCCGTTGGACTGCGCCGCCATCGCCCGGGCACGCCAGCCCGACTGGCGCGACGACCAGCCGCGCGGATCGTGGTTGTCGGAGAGGCGGAACGCACCGGCCTTCCCGATCCAGGCGGTGGCGAACGGCAGGAACACGGCGACGAGGAGACACAGCTGGGCGATGGTCATGGGCGAGTCCGGGTGGCGGGTGTGCGCATTGTGGCGGCAGTTAAAGTGGACCCGGCATGTCCGAACCCTCCCGCATCCCGCTGAACACCGGCCTCGTGCTGCTCGCGCTGGCCGCGCAGAACGTGGGCGCCGCGTGGGCGAAGTCGCTCTTCCCCCTCGTGGGCACCACGGGCATGACCGCGTTGCGCGTGGGCCTGTCGGCCGTCCTGCTGCTGGCCTGGGTCCGGCCGTGGCGCGAGCCGCTGCCGCCGCGCGACCGGTGGAACCTCGTGGTGTACGGCGCGATGCTGGGCCTGATGAACCTGCTGATCTACCAGGCCTTCGAGCGCATCCCGATCGGCATCGCGATCGCCATCGAGGTGACGGGGCCGCTGGCCGTGGTGCTGCTGGCGTCGCACCGCGTTGCCGACTTCGCGTGGGCGGCCCTGGCCATCGGCGGCCTCGCGCTGCTGCTGCCGGTCCACACGCACGCCGGCCCGCTCGATACCGCGGGCGTGGCCTTCGCGCTCGGCGCCGCGCTCTGCTGGGCGCTCTACATCGCGTTCGGCCAGCGGGTGGCCTCGCTGCGCGGCGGCACGGCGGTGGCGTGGGGCATGACGGTGGCCGCGATCGTGACGGTGCCCGTGGGCGTGGCCGGGGCGGGTGCGGCCCTGCTGTCCGGGCCCGTGCTGGTGACCGGGCTCGGCGTGGCGGTGCTGTCGAGCATGCTGCCGTACCTGCTGGAGATGCGCGCGCTGCGCCACCTGCCGCGACGCGTGTTCGGGCTGGTCGTGAGCGCGGCACCGGCCATCGGCGCGGTGGCCGGCTACCTGCTGCTGGGCGAGCGGCTCACCGGGGTGCAGTGGCTCGCGGTGGCGCTGGTCATCGGGGCGAGCGCCGGGGCGGCCCTGTCGAGCCGCGGGCGCTGACCCGTCACCCCCGCCCGGCCGCCGTGCGCGCCACGTGCAGCGCGCCGTCCACCACCAGCAGCACCACCGCGCCCCAGATGGGCACGTACGTGAGCCACTCGTCCGGCTGCACCCGTTCGCCCAGGACCAGCGACACCATGAGCATCAGCACGGGCTCCACGTACCCCAGCAGGCCGAACAGGCTGAACGACAGCAGCCGGCTCGAGACCGTGTAGCACATGAAGGCCGTGGCGCTGATCACCGCCAGCAGCGGGATCAGGACGAGGAGGCGCGGGGCCTCGGCGAAGTCCCGGGCCACGTCGCCGTGACCCAGCACGCACCACGCCGCCACGGGCACCGTGAACGCCATGTCGAACCACAGGCCGCCGAGGTGGTCGGTGCCGAGCTTGCGGCGCAGCACGAAGTAGACCGGCAGGCCGATCGCCACCAGCAGGGCCTGCCACGACGGCATGCCGATGCGCAGGATCTCGTGTCCCACGCCGAACGCGGCCGCCAGCGCCGCCGCCGTCTGCAGCGCCGTCAGCCGGTCGCCGTACAGCCACCGGCCCACCGCCAGCATCGACAGCGGCAGCAGGAAGTAGCCGAGGGACACCTGCAGCGCCGCGCCGTTGAGCGGCGCCCACAGGAACAGCCACAGCTGCACGCCGAGCAGCGCGCTGCTGGCCATCAGGCCCAGGATCAGCGCCGGGTTGCGCCGGACCCGCGCGAAGACGTCCACCACCCGGCCCCACTGGCCGGTGAGCATCAGGAACAGCGTCACGCACGGCAGCGTGAGCAGCATGCGCCAGCCGAAGATCTCGATGCCGGTGAGCGGGCGCAGCAGCGTCGCGTAGAAGTAGAGGCCCGCGAACAGCGTGGTGGAGGTCACCGACAGCACGACTCCGCGGGACGTCGGGTGGCCCGAGGGGACCGGGATCACGTGAGGCTCGACCACGAGACCTCCACGATGGCACTTCCAGGAAAAGACATTCCGCCATTGTCCCAGTTTGGCAAGTGCGGGATGTGCATCGGACACCAGACGCCCGTATGCTCCGGCCTTCGAACGCACACGAGGAGCGCACCATGCCGGGTTTCATCGAAGATTTCGATCCCTCGCGAGGCGACCTCGTCTATGGCGTCACCACCAGCCGCAGCGTGATGATGAAGCGCTGGACCGACCACTGGGGCCCCATCGCCGGGGATGCCAACGACCCCCGTCGCGTGCCGGCCCAGCAGATGATCAATGCGCAGGTGCTGACCACGTGCGACCACTTCAACAACCAGTTCGAACTGGCCGATCCGGCCAGCTACACCGAGAAGAAGCTGCTCAAGGGCAAGCTCGGGGACAAGGCGAAGCTCACGAGCACCACCTACGACCACAAGGTCATGGATGCGACGCAGCAGAAGCGCATGAAAGCCTATGCGAAGGACCTCAAGGACTCACGGTTCTCGCCCGTCAAGGCGCTGGGTGCGAGCGAAGACAAGCTCGCGGAGGAAGGCGCCAACCCGGACCACTGGGCGGACGAACTGCCGGCCAGATCGCAGCAGGCCGAGCGGGAACTGCGAGCGGCTTCGGTCAACGTGACCCAGCTCGCGATCCGCCGTGCCTGCAAGTTCGGCATCGGCCTCGTCGCCACGAGCAAGGCGTTCCACAACGCGAAGGTCCACTTCCTGCTCGACGGCCTGGTGATGAAGGAGGTGGTGGGCAACAACACCAACACGTCCTCCTGGCTCTTGCCTGGCACGGAAACCAAGGAGTCCGTCAACATCACCATCTCGGAACTGCGGTACGTGTACCGGAACTGGGGCAAGCTGTCGAACACGGTGATCCTCTACGTCAATGGCAATCCGGTCGCCGCGCCGTGGCTGTCGGACTGGAAGGACGTGGCCACATGCCACCCACGCCGCACCACCATCAGTGCGGAGAAGGCCGGGTGGGACGACTACGGAACTCAACGCTTGGCCAACTACGGCAACAAGCTGCCGAAGAAGCCGCTGCTCTGAACCGCCACGGGTGGATGACCGTTTGCCTCACGAACGGGCCGGGGATCTCGGCGGCGACGCAGGAGACGCTGCGGGCGCGGCTGCTGGCCTGATCTCGGACCTGTCGCTCGACAGGCTCGACACGCGGACCTGGTTGCGCCCCGCCTGCTTCGCCGCATAGAGCGCCCTGTCGGCGCAGCGGACCAGGTCCTCGTCGTGGACGTCCGCGGCGTGGGGCGCGACACACACGCCGATGCTCACCGTGACCCAAGGCGCTCCCGGCATCGCGCCAGGGATGCCCTCGGCCTCCACGGCGCGGCGGATGCGCTCGGCGACGGCCAGCGCGCCGTCGGCCGAACACCGCGGCAGCACCACCGCGAACTCCTCGCCGCCGTACCGCGCGACCACGTCGCCGGGGCGCAGGTGCGCGCCGCGCAGGGCGCGGGCCACGCGCCGCAGGCACTCGTCGCCGGCCGGGTGACCGAACCGATCGTTGAAACACTTGAAGTGGTCGACGTCGATCATCGCCAGCGCGAGTGGCAGGCCGTCGTCGGGCTCGCGCCGTGCCGGCCCCGACGCACTGGCCGCCTGGCCCCGCGCCTCGCGCAGCGCATGGTCGAAGCGCCGGCGGTTGGCGAGTCCGGTGAGCGCGTCCTCGGTCGAGAGCTTCTCGAGCTCGCGACGCGCGGCATGCAGCCGGCCGGCCATGCCGCGCAGCGCATCCAGCATCGCCCCGGTCTCGTCGCCGGACGACGCCGGCGCGGGCGCATCGAGTTCGCCCCGGCCCAGGGTGTCCGCGTACGCGGCCGCCCGGCGCAGCGGCTCCGTGATGCCGTGGGTGAGCCACCACGCGATCAGTGCGGCGGCCACCACGGCGAGCGCGCTGGCGCCGAGCACCGCCCATTCGGTGCGTTCGGCGATGGCCTCCAGCTCCGCGACACGTTCCTGGATCGCCGCCGCATGGCGCCGCGACATCCGGTCGATGGCCGCCAGCGCGCTCGCGTCGTGCGGCGACAGGCCACGCGCGAGGTGCAGCCCGGCCATCGCCGGGTTGAATGCCATCACGGCATCGCGCGCCTCGGCCACCGCGGGCGCGGTCTTGCCCGCCAGCGCCATCAGTTCGTCGAGCCGGTCTCGGTCCGCGTCGTGCGACCGCAGCCCCACGAGCTGGCCGAGCGTGCGCGCGAAGTCCTTCCGTTCGACGTCCAGCCGGGCGATGGTCTCGACGGATTCGTCGAACGAGATCGGCAGCGTGAGCCGCCGCGCCATCAGTTCCTGCTGGAGCAGTTGCGAGCGCAGGTCGGCGAGCAGCGTCGCGCGCTCGTGGGACAGGCGGATGGTGCCGGCCAGTTCGAGGCGCGGCTGGCGCGGTCCCATGACCGCCACCAACGCGATGGCCACCATCAGCACCAGGAGCACGGACACACCCAGGCCGAGCCGGTATCCGATGCGGATGTCGCGCCAGCGGGTGAAAATCTTCGGTGGCTCCATGGATCGTGTTCAGGCAACGGCTGTGCCTGCCAACGGCGGCGCACCCATCGTGTATCGGCACGCCCCGGCCCCGGCTGCGTCAGGAGAAACCCGGTCCGATCCGGACGGCACCGCCACATTGACGCGTGGCCAGCCGGTGCCAATACTCGCCGGGCTCCGAATGCATCCAGAGAAAGGCCCCCATGACCGGCACGCTGTACTTCTCCCGCAATCCCAACCCGCGCCTCGCGGTCGCCGTCGCCCGGCACCTGCAGGCCCCCGTCACGTTCGAGTTCGCCGAGCCGCTCGCCCCCGGTCAGGCCGACCGCTACCGGCACCTCAACCCGTCGCTGCGCCTGCCCATCCTCGCCGAGGGCGGCGATTCGCTGTGGGAGGCCGACGCCATCGCCTGCCGCCTGTCGCACCAGCAGGGCTCGGACTTCTGGCGCACCGGCCCCGACCAGCCGGACATGGTCCGCTGGATCAGCTGGGCGCGCGACCACTTCATGCGCGCCTGCGACATGGTGCACTTCGAGCGCGGCACGAAAAAGCGCTACGGTCTCGGCCCCCTCGACGAGGGCGTGCTGTCCCAGGGCCTGGCCCTCTTCCGCGACAGCGCCGCGGTGCTGGAGGCCCGGCTGAGCCAGCGCCCCTGGCTGCTGGCCAGCGGGCTCAGCCACGCGGACTTCCGCATGGCCACGTTCCTGCCCTTCAACGACGTGGCGAAGCTGCCCCTGTCGGACTACCCGGCCGTGGCGGCCTGGCACCAGCGGCTGATGGCGCTGCCGGCCTGGGCCGATCCGTTCGCAGGGCTGACCGCCCCCGAACTGCCGCCCGTGCCGGCCTGATGCCGGACCGCCGTCTCATCGCCGGCGCCGCGGCCGGCCTGCTCGCCGCCTCGTCCGCGTGGGCGCAAACCTGCCCCGCGGGCGAGGACGTGCTGTGGTCCTGCGAGACCCGCTCGAAGACCTACGCGCTGTGCGCGTCGAAGGACGCGGCCCGCGACCGGGGCCACGTGCAGTACCGCGTGCGGCAGGGCGAGCGGACCGAGTTCGTGTTTCCCGAACAGCCCCGGCCGCCCGCCGGGCTCTTCCTGTACCAGCTCTTCAACAAGAGCGCGCAGGTGAGCTTCGCCAACGGGGCCTACTCGTACGAACTCCGCGAAGCGATGGAAGCGGCGGGGGAGATCGAGGTGACGCGTGAAGGCCGGCGCGTGGCGCTCGTGAAGTGCCGGACCTCGTCCGACACGCTCACGCTGACGCCGACGATCCGGCGCTTCGAGGCGATGGGGATGACCCGGTAGCCGCGCGTCAGTGCAGCGCGACGTTCAGCTGGTCCACCACCTCGGCCCAGTCCGCGTCCTGCAGCAGGAGCTCCTTCAGCAGGCCGGCCTGCGCGGGGCTCCAGAACGGCGCCTCGGTGATCTTCACGTCGCCGGCCAGCGGGCGGTGGCTGTCGATGAAGGCCCGGATGTCCTGCTCGGACGAAGGCAGTCCCAGCTGCTCGAAGAGTTCGTGGAACTCGTGGTTGGTGGTTTCCATGGACCGTTCCCCTTCATTGGATGAGGTCAGAGCGTAGACCAATGGCGCAGAGCGTGCTGTAGGACGAGGTCGCGCGCTCCGCGCCGGCCCGCCGGGGCGACAATGCCCCCGTCTCCGCTTCCACCCGCACCGCGCATGGACTCGCTTTCCCAGATCGCCCTCGGGGCCGCCGTGGGCGTGGCCGTGATGGGCCGCCGCACCGCCCTCTGGAAATCGGCGCTGTGGGGCGCCGTCGCGGGCACGCTGCCCGACCTCGACGTGCTGGTGCGCCACGGCAACCCGGTGCACGACATGGTGCTGCACCGCGCCGAGAGCCATTCGCTCTTCTGGCTCACGCTGTTCTCGCTGCCGTTTTCCGCGGCGCTGGCGCGGCTGCTGGGCGAGTGGCCGCAGTGGCGGCGCTGGTGGCTCGCGATGTGGCTCGCGCTCGTGACCCACCCGCTGCTCGACACGATGACCGTCTACGGCACCCAGCTCGGCCTGCCGTTCACGAACCATCCCTACGGCGTGGGCAGCGTCTTCATCATCGACCTGCTCTACACGGTGCCCCTGCTCGTGGGGACGACGTGGGCCCTCCGGTCGAAGGGCAGCCCCCGCGGCCTGTTCGCGAACGCCATGGGGCTGGTGCTGAGCACCGGCTACCTCGCCTGGGGCGTGGCGGCACAGTGGCACGTGGACCGCCTCGCACGCGACTCGCTGGCCCGCGAGGGCATCGCGGCCGAGCGGGTGCTGGTGACACCGGCGCCCTTCAACACACTGCTGTGGCGCGTGGTCGCGATGTCGGGCGACTCGTACCACGAAGGCTTCCACTCGCTGCTCGACGAATCGCCCCGCATCGCGTTCGACCGCTTCCCGCGGGGCAACGCGCTGCTGGCCGAGACGCGGGACATCGACGCCGTGCAGCGCATCACCGCGTTCAGCCAGGGCTTCTACCGGCTGAGCGAGGCCGGCGGCAAGGTGCTGATCAGCGACCTGCGCATGGGGCAGGAGCCCTTCTACACATTCACCTTCGCGGTGGCGCAGCGGCACAGCGCGGCGGTGCCGCTGGACGTGCCCGAGCAGATCGTCGAGCGGCCCGACATGGGCCGCGTGCTGCCGTGGCTGGGCCGGCGGATGCTGGGGGAGCCGCTGGCGCCGCCGCGCTGAGGGCCGATCCCCTACTCGCGCCACATGCGGTCGGCCCAGTCCGAGAAGGTCTTCAGGCGCTGGGTCTCCGCGCCGTGGTTGCGTGCCGACAGCACGCTCCAGGTGATGTACTGCTCGCCCGTCCAGTCGACCCAGCCGCCGACCAGGTGCGGCTTGCCCTGGCTGGTGGTGGGCAGGGGCGTGCGCTTCGCGTCCAGGCAGAACCGGAAGCCGGACTTCGGTTCGGGGTCGCTGCCGAACAGGACGTTCGGATCGCACCGGCGCCACTGCTCGTAGGTCGTGGTGGCGTAGAGCGTGTTGTAGAGCGAGATCGAGCTGTTGACGAACATCAGGTGCAGGCCCGGCGTGACCGAGTCCAGCAGGCGGAAGCGCGTCTTCTCCCAGCTCTCCGGCCCCCGGTCCACCACCTCGCCGACGCCCAGCTTGTGGATCGCGAGCGACGCCCGGCTCTGGTGTCCCTTGTTGCGGAAGAGGTCCGTCGGTGCCGCGGGGTCCGGCTGGTTGAACGGCAGGTCGGTGTTGGCGAGCTGGGCCAGCTTCGTGCGCACCTGGAAGTAGCGCGCCAGGTGGGTGGCCGACACCGCCTCCGGCGCCTTGGCCGCCATCAGGTCGTCGACCACCGCGGTGGTGAAGCCCAGGTGATACGGCCAGTCCATCGGTCCCTCCGACGCACCGGGCCACCCCGGGTTCACCGTCATCTGCAGCTGGTACCACTGGTTGGTGCGGTAGAAGGAAACGAGCCGCGGCTCCCAGGAGAAGTAGTTCTCGCGGCCGTTGGCCGGCACGTAGAGGATGTGCGGCGCCATGTAGAACACGCTCGGCCAGCTGAACGGCCAGCCCCGCGCTTCCCCGACACCGGTCCACTGGTTGCCGTTGCGCGTGCCGTGCAGCCAGTCCTGCCGGCCTTCCAGGCCGTGCGTGTGGGCCAGCTCCCACTGCTTGACGCCCATCCACCGGATGACCCCGAACAGCGCGCGTTCGATGAAGGCCTCCTGGGTGAAGGCGGCCGGAAGGCCCGCGGTGGCGGCCGTCTGGCTCGACATCAGCGCCTGCAGCTTGCGTCCGCCGATTTCACCGCCGAAGGGCTGGGCGGGGTTCCCCGAGACGCGAGAACCGCGGCCGCCCCCGGCGAAGTCGATCGTCTTGCTGCCCACGTCGTTCAGCCACGCCTGCGCGCGCTCGCGCAGCTCGGCATTCAGGTGGCTCCAGTCACCGTAGGCGCCGTTGGGATTCCGGTTCGCCTTCAGGAAGTCGTCGATGCGCTTGACCACCTTGATGGGATTGGTCCCGTCGTTGCCCTGCGTCTCGAACAGGCCCTGGGCCTGGCCGGGCTCCGGTGTCCAGATGTCCAGCGGGTGCTCGATGGGCAGCCACGCGTTCCAGTCCGGGAACTGCAGCGGCACCGGCATCTCCCGCGTGTTGAGGACCTTGCCCGGGCCCGGGTCCATGGCCGCATCCAGCTGGGCCTGGGTGACCGACGCCGTGCTGTTCGCTGCCTTGCCGGTGAAGACGTTGACGAAGGCCTTTGCATCCGGGAGCACCGCACCGAGACCGGCGCCGGCGGCCCATTCGGCGATGGGCCGGGCATCGAGGCCGGGCCCCGGCTGGTACGGCGGGTTCCACGGCGCCGCCTGAGGCACATGGGGCACCTTGCTGAAGAGCGTGGACCGGAGGTAGGCGACGATCTGCCGGCCCTGGGCCTCGGTCAGGCCATGGAACCGGGAGCGTTGGACGATCGCGTGGTTCGAGTAGTTGAAGTACTGCAGGTCGCGCCCGTCGCTGGCATGGCAGGACGAACAGGACGCGCGCAGCTTCATGTCGACGATGGGCGACTTGCGCAGCAGGTTGGATCCGGACCACAACGCCTGGCCGGCGGCCGTGTCGGCCGAGGAGGCCTCCCGCCCCGCCGTCTTCTCGGCCCCGATGTCGGCCCAGGTGCGCGGCATCGACAGCAGGTCACGGCCGCCCGCGTCCTGCAGCTGCAGGTCGAGGATGCGGAACCCGTTCGAGTTGCCGTCCGTGCCGTTGAACCGGAACTCGACCCGGTTGTCGCCCGAGGCCGTGAGCCGGGCGCGCGTGGCGGCGTCCACCGGGACGCTGAAACGGAGGGTCAGCAGGCCGCCATTGATGCCGCCGTGCGCGCGTTCGTTGTCGGGCAGCGTGACGTTCGCGTCGGTGATGTCGATCCAGGGCGCGTTGTTCCCGTCGCGTGCCCCCACGATGCGCAGGCTCCCGGTCACCTTCGTGAGCGGCTTGCTCAGGGCCTGGAACTCCGGCGAGTTGTACTGCCCGCACCGATGGCACTGCACCGCCAGCCGGGTGGCCTGGGTGACGGCGTCCGCATCCAGCGTGAGGTTCGTGGCGACCACGGTGGGCGCGTCGGGGGCACCGGGGCCGAGGACCTCGATCGGGAAGGTGAGCGACCCGGTCGACGGCGCGGGGCCGGGGGCGGGTGCAGGTCCTGGCGCAGGCGCGGATGCGGGAGCCGGGGTCCCGCCTGTCGATGCCACGTTGTCGGAGCCGCCACCGCAGGCGGTGAGCGCCATGCACGACACCACGAACCACCACCGGGCGCGCCGAAGCGTGCTGTTCCTCATCTGTCCTCTCCCCACGTCGTTTCGAAAGACCCGCTGTGCCGCGAGGGCGACGGGAAGCAGGAAGTGCGCCCTGCGGGAAACGTGCGCGGGAGCCCCGGTCGATGACAAAACGCGGCCGGATGTGGCGCGCGCACGTGGCGCCGCGTGCGCCGAACGTCGGTTCTGTGTGGAATCGTGAGCGGCCCGGCCTCGATTCCCGATAATCACGGACCCCGCTCCGAAGGAACCCGATTGGCGAACAGGAAGATGGAAGACCGCGAGACCGCGGTCTCGCGGCTGGTCGAACTCTTCTTCGAGCTCGGCTACGAAGGCACGTCGCTCAAGGCGATCGAGGCGCGGACGGGCCTCGGGCGGGCCTCGCTCTACAACTACTTTCCCGGCGGCAAGACCGAGATGGCGCGCGCCGTGCTCGTCGCGTCGGACCAGTGGGGCGTGGACCACCTGATGCGTGTCGTGCAGGACGGCGCCCGCCCGGCATCCGAGCGGCTGCTGCGCATCGTCGGCAACCTCGACGCGCTGCACGCGCGGCCTTCGCAGCTGAGCCCGGCCAATGCGTTCTGCATCGGCGACGCCGCCGACCAGTACACCGGCCACGTGCAGGACCATTTCCACGGCCTCGTCGAGATGATGAGCGAACTGATGGCGGCATGCGGCATACCGCGCGACGTGGCGCTGCGCCGCGCGTGGGAGTTCCGCGTGGTGTGGGAAGGCGCCCTCGTCTGCACCCGCGTGCTGGGCGACCAGGGCCTCTACCGCGCGCTGATGGCGCGCATGCCGACCTACCTGCTCGCGCCCGCCGACACACCCGGCCTGCTCGCCCCCGACGCGCCCCTGCCCCGCCCCCGCTGAGTGCTTTCCCGAGAGGACTTGACCGATCAAGCTCACCCCGATATTGTACCGACCGATACAACAAGGGAGCGTACAGATGAAATCGAGGATCGTGACGTTCGGGCGCGTGCTGCTGGCACTCGCGATGGGGTGGTTCGCCTCGGCGGCCTGGGCCGTGCCGTGGACGGTGCAGCTCGACGCACCGCAGGCCCGCGAGGTGTTCCTCGCCGGTGAGATGACGCAATGGGACACGGGCAAGAAGCCGCTGGCGCGCGATGCGTCGGGCCGCTGGACGCTGTCCCTCGACGTGCCGGAGGGCCTGTGGCTCTACAAGCTCGTCGTCGATGGCCAGTGGATCGCCGACCCCGGCAACCCGCTGTCGGACAACGATGGCCAGGGTGGACGCCACTCCATCCTGCTGCTGGGCAACGGGGACTGGCAGGTGCCCGACGGCGCACCGCGCGGCAAGGTGGTGACGGTGGACCTGCCGTCAGCCGCCTGGGGTACGCCGTCGCGCTACCACGTGTACCTGCCGCCGGGGCACGACGCCGCACGGCCCGCGCCGCTGCTCCTGCTGCTGCATGGCCGCGGCATGGACGCCGACCAGTGGCTCCGCACCGGCCTGATCGACCGCTACATGGACACGCTGATCGCCAAGGGCCGCATCCGCCCGTTCGTCGTCGCGATGCCCACGAGCGGCGCCGTCCCCTACACCGGCAAGAGCCAGCAGTTCATCCTCGACGAACTGCTGCCGCGGCTGCGGAAGGACCATGGCGTCACGCTCCGGCCCGAGCACACCGCGGTGGCCGGCATGTCGATGGGCGGGTTCGGCGCGTTTCACCTGGGCCTGCAGACGCCCTCGCGCTTCGGCTTCGTCCACGCGATGTCCGCTCCGTTCCCGGTGGACTACCTCGCGGCGCTGCCCCAGCCCGTGAACCCGCCGTTCCAGCTGCAGCTGCTGTGTGGCACGGAGGACGCGGTACTGCAGAACAGCCAGGACCTCGCCGGACTGCTCAAGGCCGGTGGCAAGCGCTTCTTCTACTCGCAGACGCAGGGCGGCCACGACTGGCACTACTGGAGCGGACTGACGCCCCGCATGCTGTCGCAGGCCAGCGACTTCTTCGAGGGCCGGCGCCTGCCCGTCAACTCGCGCGAACTCGCGTTCGCGAAGCCGGACCTGCCCGCGCCCGGCGCGGAACGGCGCACCGCCGAGGCCTGGGTCCCCGAGCGCCTGGGCGAATTCGCCGGCCGCTGGCGTGGCACGTGGAAACTCGCCGAGGGCGGCGCCAGCGGCCGCTTCACGATGGACGTGAAGCAGGCCGATGCCACACGCGTCGCGGGGGTCATGAACTGGTACGTGCCCGGCACGTCGCAGTTCGAGAACCTCGCGTTCGAGGACACGCCGCAGATCGTCGACGGCGTGCTGGGCCTGCCGAAGGTGACCACCGGCATCACGGGTCGCCCCGACCCCGGCATGCGCTTCAAGCTCGAGCGTGCGGCCGACGGCCCGGTGCTGACCTTCACGACACACTCGTCGCAGCCGGTGTCGGCCGTGCTGAACGAGGTGCGCAAGGTGCCGTGAGCCTCCCGCATCAACCGCTTTCACGCGCGGGTCTTGCCCGTTGAAGGCAGGATCCCCTGCCCAGGAGAC
This sequence comes from Piscinibacter gummiphilus, assembly GCF_002116905.1. NCBI lineage: Bacteria > Pseudomonadati > Pseudomonadota > Betaproteobacteria > Burkholderiales > Sphaerotilaceae > Rhizobacter > Rhizobacter gummiphilus. The sequence continues at coordinate 721,946 of NZ_CP015118.1, read as the reverse complement.
GAAGCAGGAGATCCCCATGGACACACGCGTTCGGCACCGGCGCATCACCATCGGCCCGGTGGACACCTTCTACCGCGAGGCGGGGCCGCACGACGCACCGGTCGTGCTGCTGCCGCACGGCTACCCGTGTTCGTCCTTCGAGTTCCGCAACTTCATGCCACGGCTGGCGGACCGCTGGCGGCTGGTCGCACCCGGCTCGCCATCCGGGCGCCGGAGCCCATCGTGGCGCTGATCATCCAGAACGGCGACATCCCCTACGAGGACGCCCTCGGGCCGAAGTACGCGGAGATCGAAAAGACCTGGTCGCTGCCGCCCGCCGAGATGCGCCCGGCGCTGGGCCTGAAGGAGAACCGCGCGTGGTTCCCGCTGCACCGCCGGTACCTTCGCGAGCACCGGCCGTCCACGCTGATCGTGTGGGGGCCGCAGGACCACTACATGCCCGAGACATCGGCACGCGCCTATTTGCGCGACCTGCCCGATGCCGAACTGCACCTGCTCGACGGGGGTCACTGGCTGCTGGAGACACACCTCGACGACGTGGTCGGCCTGGTGCGCCCGTTCCTCGAGCGTCTCCGCCCGCCGGGGTCATAGCCGATCGCGCACCGCCCGGGCCGTGGCGTCGTCCAACGGGTACCAGAGCTCGGCCCGCACCGCCGCCATGTCCTGGTCCAGCGGCAGGCCCGTCCAGGTCTGCACCGCCGAGAAGCGCAACGGGCCGGCCTCGCTGCGGAGCGTCACCTCGACGACGGTGGAGAACGGGTCGCGCACGGCCTGGCGCACGCCGGTACCGTAGGCCGCCACCACCGCCGCCTCGAACGCGTCCACGCGGGGGGCCAGCGACGGCCGCGCCCACTGCTCCGCTCGCAGCTGCCCGAGCAGCGCCCCGGCCACCGGGACCGGGTCGTCGGCCCGGGCGAGCCAGCCCTCGCGATGGGTCAACGCGGCGATCAGGTCGAGCGGTGCGCCGTCCTCCGCGGGTGGCAGCACCCAGCCGGCGGCGTCGTTGGCTGCCACGAGGTGCCAGTCGGCATCGAACAGCAGGCCCGGGTTGGGGTGGTGCAGCTCGATCGTGCGGCGCGCCGCGGCGTCGCAGGGCAGCGTGCAGGGGTTCACGTGGTCGCCGCCGTCCAGGGCGGAGAAGCCGGCCAGCCGCAGCGCGGGGTTGAACATCGACGCGGGACGGCCCGTGTGCGTGAGCCAGTCGAGCAGCAGCACGCGGCTCGGCCGCGAACGGCCGCGTTCGATGAAGTTCACGTGGCGCTGCGACACCCCGAGCCGCAGCGCGAGGGCCATCTGGCTCAGCTGGCTCGCTTCGCGGGCCGTCTTCATCAACGCGGCGAGTTCATGGTGCATCGCGCGATTGTGGGCGTTGCCCGCGCCGTCCGCCGGCCGCCGCCGCGAACCCGGACTGAACAGCGAGGTAATTGATGGGCGGCGGCCCGCGCGCAACCATGGCACCGCCATGTGGCAGACCCTGGAGAAGCGCTTGAACACCACCACCGACGTCACCGTGATCGGACTGGGCCCGATGGGCCTCGCCCTCGCCGACCTGCTGCTGAAGGCCGGCCGCACCGTCACCCTCTGGAACCGCAGTCCCGGCAAGGCCGACGCGCTCGTGGCACGCGGTGCCGTGCTCGCGGCGTCCCCCGCCGAGGCGATCGCCGCCAGCGGCACGACGCTGGTCTGCGTGCTCGACTACGCGGCGGCCGAAACGATCCTCGCGCAGGACGGCGTGGCCGATGCCGTGCGCGGCCGGCTCGTCGTCAACCTGGGCACCGGCAGCCCGGAGGACGCCCGCCGCGCCGAGGCCTGGGCCCACGCGCACGGCGCGCGGTACCTCGACGGTGCGATCCAGGCCGCACCGAGCCAGATGGGCCGCCCCGACACCCCGCTGTTCGTGTCGGGCGAAACGGCCGCCTTCACGCAGGCCGAGCCGCTGCTGCGCATCGTCGCCGGCCACCTGCTGCACCTGGGCGACGCCGTGGACGCCGCCGCGTTCATGGACCTCGCGACCCTGTCGTACGTCTACGGCGCGTACGCCGGCTTCCTGCACGGCGCGCACATCGCCGAGGTGACCGGCATCGACGTCGCCACGTACGGCCGACTCGTGCACGCGATCGCCCCGAGCTTCGGCGCCTTCTTCGAGCACCAGGGCGGCGTGGTGGCGGGCGGCGACTTCCGCGCCACCGAAAGCCCGCTGCGCATCTCGGTGCCGGCGGTTCGGCGCATCCTCGACACGTCGCGCGGGTTGGGCATCAACACGGAACTGCCGGGACTGGTGGACGGCTGGCTCGCGAAAGCGTCGGCCCGAGGGCTGGAGGGAGAGGAGCTGGCGGCGCTGATCAAGGTGCTTCGGCGCTGAGTCGCGCCCATCCGGGAGATGCCCGCTGTTCGGTCCCCGGATGGGTCGTCTCCATGCACGGCCATGGCACCTCGTCGATCACCACCTCCGAGCCGGCGAAGGCACGCCTCGGCGCAAAGCCGTAGTGCAGTTTCCAGAACTTCGAGAAATGGGCGAGGTCGGCGAAGCCCGCGTTCGCCGCCACCTGCGTCAGGCTGACGCCGAGGTGCAGGTGGGCCGCGGCCGTCTGCAGACGCAGCGTCATCTCGTACCGGCCCAGCGGCAGGCCGGCCTCGGCGGCGAAGAGGCGGCGGAGCCAATCGGCCGACAGGTCCACCGCCGCGGCCAGGTCGGCCACGGGCAGGCCGGGTTCCTCGCGCATCCGCCGCATGACCTGGCGGATGCGCGGGTCCAGGGGCGGAACCGGCGGCACCCGCTGCATGGCGAGTTCGAGGACACGCACGTGGAGCGCGTCGGCCTCCCCGCGGGGCATGCGTCCGCTGCGAAACGACGCGAGGTCGTCGAAGAGCTCCGCGAAGTGCGCGCACGGCCACACCCGGGTCCCGACGACGGCGCGCGCCAGCGCGCGGAAGTGGTAGTCGGTGGGACAGACGTCGAGCAGGGCGACGGGTGCACCGCACGTGTCGATCCGGAGCCAGCCCGGGGCCACCAGCACGGCGTCGGTGACCGCGAGCGATTCCCTGCGCGTGTGCACCGTGAACGGGTGGCCGGTGAGCGCGACGCACAGCACCACCGAGTTCCGCTGCGTGGTGGTGTCGTCGATGGCGCCGGCGTAGAGGAAGCCGTTGCGCCCGAGGTGCAATCGACGGCCCCCGGGGTTCGTCGTCACCGGCGAGGGCGAAGCAGCGGAGCGGGAGCGGGAGCGTTCCATGGCCCGTCACTGTGACCGAGAGCGGGGTGTCCCGGCGATCCAGGAAATCCCGCCCTCGGGGGCCGGCTAGCACACGCACCATCCCGTCGCTTGTGCGATCTGGGGGGTGACATGTGCCGATGCCACGGCGACGCGATCCCGCGACGATCGGCATCGCCGGCCACGACATCGTCGAGGCACGGCCACATCACAACAGGAGACAAGCCTTGAAACTCAATCGACTCTTCCAGGTGGCATGCCTCGCCGCCACACTCGTCACGGCCACCGCGGCGTCCGCCGTGCAGATCGGCCCCGCCCCCACGAAGGCCTCGCTGGAAGCCAGCCGCGGCCCGTTCACCGTGGCCACCACCCGCCTCTCCGCCAACGGCCACGGCGGCGGCACCATCTACTACCCCACGAACGCGGGCGCGAAGGTCGGCGTGATCGCGATCGTGCCGGGGTACCTGTCGTACCAGAGCAGCATCGAATGGTGGGGCCCGCGCCTCGCCTCGCACGGCTTCGCGGTCGTCACCATCGACACGCTGACCATCTACGACCAGCCGTCCAGCCGCTCGTCGCAGCAGCTGCGCGCGCTCGACCAGGTGGTGGCCCTGGGCAGCAAGAGCACCAGCCCGCTCTACAACAAGGTGGACGGCAGCCGCACCGGCGTGATGGGCTGGTCGATGGGTGGCGGGGGCTCGCTGATCTCGGCGCAGAACCGCCCCTCGATCAAGGCCGCGGCACCGCAGGCCCCGTGGAACACGACCTCCAACTTCTCGTCGCTGACCGTGCCGACGCTGATCTTCGCCTGCCAGGCGGACGTGGTCGCGCCGATCCTGTCGCACGCCGTGCCGTTCTACAACAGCATGTCGCGCAACCCGAAGCAGTACCTCGAGCGCACCGCCGGGGACCACTTCTGCTTCAACAACGCCAACCCCACGGTGGGCCTCAAGGGCGTGGCGTGGATGAAGCGGTTCATCGACGGCGACACGCGCTACACGAGCTTCGCCTGCAGCAACCCGAACGCCCTCGGGTTCTCGAGCTTCCGCACCGAGCGCTGCAGCTGAGCGTCGCAGCCGTTTTCCGATCGATCTGTCTGGCGGACCGGCACTGATCGGCCCGCCTTCCCGGCCCTTCGGGGCCGGGCTTCTGTCCCCGGGCTCAGCGGTCCTCGGCGACGCTCAGGCCGCTCCGCCTCAGCCGCGGCCCATCGGGCAGCAGGCGGAAGCCCTGACCGCCCACGCGGTCGAGCCAGGCGTCGGCACGCTCGCGGTCGGCCCCTTCCAGCGAGCGGTACACGTCCCGCGCACGCTGCAGCATCCAGAGGCTGTACGGCCGGATGATCCGCTCCCCCTCGAATCCTTCGAGCAGGAACCCGTGTTTGCCGATGGCGCGTGGCACCGGCTCCGCGGGATGGGCGGCGAGCCAGTCCCGCAGGCGCGCCACGCTGTCGGCCAGCACGGGCAGTTGCTCGCGCATCTGCCGCCGGAACACCGGGTCGAGCGACGCGGGAACCTCGTCGTGCGGCAGGAAGTCGCCACCGAGCGGCGTGGTCTGCGATTCGAGTCGCTGCACCCACCGCACCACGTTCGGGGCCGCGCGCCGCATCAGCGCACCGCTGGCCGGGTCGCGGTACTGGTGGGCATACAACGGGCCGTAGAGCCCGAAGTCGGCCATCGACGGGCGCGAGCCGAGGGCATATGGCACCGCCTGGAAATGTGCATCCAGCTCGGCCAGCAGGGCTTCGTAGGACCGCTCGATGGCGGCCTGCATCTCGGGCGTGGAGGCTCCCAGCAGCACCGCCGCCTGCGCGAAGGGACCGGCCCGCTTGCTGCCGATCGCCCACTGCTCGTCCGGCGTGGCCCCGGGCGCGTTGAGCTCGCCGAACGCGCGCAGGGCCCAGTCGCGGTTGTGGTGCCACCGGTAGTGCATCGCCGGAATCACCAGCCACTCGTCACCGTAGAGTTCGAGGAGCGTCGCGGCCAGCCGCTGGACACCTCCCGCCGGCGTGATCGACGGACCACCGATGTGCTGCTCCAGCGTCTCGATGATGTCGGTGCTGTCCTGCAGCACCTCGCCGCGGCCGGTCTCCAGCACCGGGATCACCGGAAAGCCGACCTTCGGGAGGATCACGTCCCGGTAGACCTCGGCCGAGGACAGCACCTCGCGGTAGGCCACCCGCTTCCAGTCGAGGTACGCGCGCACCTTGCCGGTGAAATAGCTGATGGGGGAGCCGTACAGGATGAAGTGGTCCATGGCGGTGGGGACGGATGACCGATCGGGTGGCGTCGATGTTGCCCGGGCAGCCGGCGGCGCGCCGTCACCTTCGTGTCATGGCCCCCCGGAGACGCCCTCGAAGGGTCTTCACAGAGATGTCAAAGCGGACACGAAGAATGATCCGTTCGCGTGGCGGCTGACATGGCGCCACGAAAGATGTCTCGTTCACGGAATCATTCATGTCGCACGAAGTCTCCACCTCCCCCATGTCCCGTCCCCACTGGCGCGCGCTGCTCGCCCTGGGCACCACCGCGCTGGCCCTGTCCGCCTGCGGCGGTGACAACGACACGGTCACGCCCCCGCCCACTGTCACGCAGAACGGCACGGCCCAGCTGGCGCTGCTCGAGACCACCGACCTGCACTACTACGCGCGGAGCTACAACTACTACTCCGACAAGGAAGACAAGACGGTCGGCCTGGAGCGCACCGCCACGCTGATCCACCAGGCGCGCACCGAGTTCGCCAACACCCTGCTGGTCGACAACGGCGACACCATCCAGGGCACGGTGCTCGGGACCTACGAAGCGCAGGTGGCCCCGATCCCGGCCACGCAGCAGCTCACCATGTACAAGGCGATGGCCACGTTGAAGTACGACGTGGGCGTGCTCGGCAACCACGAATTCAACTTCGGCCTGCCCTACCTGAACCAGATCCTCGGCGGTGGCCTGGACGTCGCCGGCGTGGACCCGGCCGCCGCCACCCCGGCCAACGGCCCCGGCTTCCCGATGGTCACGGCCAACGTCACGAGCCTGAAGACCAACAAGCCGCTGATCGCCCCCTACGTCATCCTCGAGCGCAACCTGACCGCCACGATGGCGGACGGCTCGAAGGGCACGGTGCCCATCAGGATCGGTGTCGTGGGCATCACCACCCCCGGCATCATGAACTGGGACAAGGACAAGCTCGACGGCAAGATCAGCACCCAGGACGGCCTGGAGACCGCGAAGAAGTACGTGCCCGAGGTACGCGCCAAGGGCGCCGACCTCGTGTTCGTGCTGCTGCACGGTGGCATGTCCGCCAGCGGCTACAGCGCCAACATGGAGAACCCCGGCTACTACATCACCAAGGACGTGCCGGGCATCGACGGCATCGTGATGGGCCACGAACACAACGTGTTCCCCAACCGCGGCGCCAACCCGTCGTACAAGTTCGACGGCGCGGACAACACCAAGGGCACCGTCAACGGCGTGCCCGCGGTGATGGCCAGCTCGTGGGGCAAGGGCCTGGGCGTCATCAACTACTCGCTCAAGTGGGACAACACCGCGAAGAAGTGGTCGATCGACACCACGAAGACTGCCGTGGAAGTGCGCAACATCCAGAACGGCACCGAGTACGTCGCACCCGACGCCGCCGTGATCGCCGCGGTGCAGGCCCTGCACGACAAGACCCGCACCTACGTCGCCTCGCCCATCGGCAACAGCGACTTCCGCCTCGCCTCGATGTTCGCCGACCTCGGTGACCCGAGCGCGCTGCAGGTCGTCAACCAGGCGCAGCAGGAGTACGTGGCCCAGTACGTCCAGAAGAGCCTGCCGCAGTACGCGGCCCTGCCCGTGCTGTCCGTCACCGCGCCGTTCAAGGCCGGCTACGGCAACAGCGGCGACTACACGAACGTGGCCTCCGGCACGCTGTCCGTCGTGGCCGCCGCCGACCTCTACCTGTACGACAACAACACGATCAACGCCGTGAAGGTCAACGGCGCACAAGTGAAGATGTGGCTGGAAAACGCGGCCAACCGCTTCAACCAGATCGACCCGACCAAGACCACCGACCAGTGGCTCATCAACGACAGCAAGACCGGCGTGCAGCCCGGCTCCTCGTTCCCGGGCTACAACTTCGACGCGTTCACCTCGCCCGACATCGCCTACGAGATCGACGTGACGCAACCGAAGTACAACGTCAACAACCCGAGCCAGGGCGGCGAACGCATCAAGAACCTGACCTACAAGGGCCAGCCGATGAGCGCGACGCAGGAGTTCATCATCGCCACCAACAACTACCGCGCGAACAGCAGTGCGCCGTTCATCCTGGGCACGGGCAAGGCGTTCGACATCGTGTGGGCGTCGCCCGATGCGAACCGGGAGGTGGTGCTGAACTACGTCAAGGGCAAGCAGAACATCACGCGTGCGGCGAACGGCTCGGCGCGCAGCTGGACGTTCACGAAGGTGGCGACGGCGGGCAAGGTGCTGTTCAAGTCCGCCAAGGATTCGCTGGGTGTGGCGCAGGCCGCGGGCCTGGGCAACATCAGCGTCGAGCGGGCCGACGACACCGGCATCAACGCCGGTGACGGCAGCTACACGGTGTACCGCGTCGACCTGAACCAGTGACAAGACGCATGGGCCGACCCGCGGTCGGCCCATCCCGTCCTCCTGCTTTGGTGGAGCAGGGAACTCATCCCAGGCACGGCGTCCTTCTCTCCCATCGGACCCTTCTTCGTTCGGCGGCGCGTGCGTAGGCTCAGCCTGCGCCCGAACCGGGTGAACACGCCCCGCAGAAAGGAATCCCGATGAACGCCTCCACCACCGCCATTCCCGGCTACACGTACGGCACCGCCCAGGTCACCCCCTCGCCGCTGAGCGATGCCGACTTCGCGCTGCTCAAGCAGACCGTTCTGCTCGGCGACGCCGATCTTCACCACCTGCGGCTCGCGGGCGAGGTGCTCGGCGACCAGGTCGAAGCCGTCCTCGACGTCTGGTATGGCTTCGTCGGCGGACACCCGCACCTCGTGAAGTACTTCAGCGGCGCCGACGGCCAGCCGAGCCCGGCCTACCTCGGCGCCGTGCGGCGACGGTTCGGGCAGTGGATCCAGGACACCTGTGCCGCGCAGTACGACCGCGCGTGGCTCGACTACCAGTACGAGATCGGGCTGCGCCACACGAGCGCGCGCAAGAACCTGACGGACGGCATCGTGTCGCCGTCGCAGCACATCCACCTGCGCTACCTGATCGCGTTCATCGTGCCGATCACGGCGACCATCAAGCCGTTCCTCGCGAAGAAGGGCCACACGGCCGCGGAAGTGGACGCCATGCATGCAGCGTGGTTCAAGTCGGTGACGCTGCAGGTCACGTTGTGGAGCATGCCGTACCTGGCGCCGTCGACGTTCTGACCATGGCGACGGTCAGCATCAGCGACGCCGGCGCGTTGCGCCGATGAGGGCCAGTCCGGCCAGCAGCAGGGCCGCCGTGGCGGGTTCGGGCACCGGTGCGGCGACCGAAGCCCACGTCACGTCGAGGTCTTCGAAGCTGAATCGGTAGCCGAGCTCGGACGACACGAACCCGAAGCTGAAGGTCAGCGGATCGCCCGCGTTGGCCCGCAGCGTGGTGGCATCGTGATCATCGAAGAGGCTGCCCTGCAGGCCGGTGATGGACGCCCCGCCACCACCGTACTTGGGCATGAAGTCGGTCATGAAGTGGACCGTCTGGGTGGTCGAACCGTAGTCGCTCAGCAGGATGATGCTCGGCAAGCCCCACGGTTCGCTCGGGGAGCCCTGGAACACCTCGAAGTGTTCGCCCTGGATGTCGAACGTCATCGAGAGGTAGCCGCCCGCGCCGTTGAGCCAGTAGGAGCGGTCGTCGGGATCCGCCACCGGGTGATGGACCGGCGCGGGCACGAAGATGTCGAAGGTGCCGGTGGCCGGCGCGTCCTGGTAATAGGAAAGCGGCGGGCGTGGTTCCGTGTAATAGGCATGGTCAGCCCACGTGGTGCCCGAGAACGTGCCGGAGATGTGGAACGGGGTGGCGCCTTGCGCGGCCCAGGGAGCGGCAGCGAGCGTCAGCACGAGCAAGCTGGAACGCAGGGGATGAGACATGGGGTTCTCCTGATGCGGGTGAGAGGACACGAAGTCACCACCCACACTAGGCCGGGCGCGGCGGTTCTTCAATCCCGCATCGCACGTCCACGCCGATCCAGGATCCGCACGGCCGGGCGCCGTCAACGCGCGTCGACGACCTCGGTGAACTGGCCCCGCGCTTGGAGCCGCACCGGCAGCAGCTCGGGCAACCTGCGGCGGAGGTCTTCGGGCCGGCGTGGGTCGAAGATCCCGGTGACGGGCAACGCGCCGACCTGCGGGTCGGCCGGCACGAGGCCCGTGGACCCGTAGCGCTCGAACTCGGCGAGCACTTCGACGAGCGGCGTGGCGTCGAAGGACACGCGGCCCGATCGCCAGGAGGCGATGGCGTCCGGGGCGACCCGCGAGACCGCGCCGAGCCGACCCGTCGCATCGCCCGCCACCTGCTCGCCCGCGCCCAGGTCCACGGTGGCACCGCCCATCCGCACCTGCACACGGCCCTCCTCCACCGCCACCTGCCCCCGGGTGTCCTTGTCGACCCTCGGGGTATGGCGCACCGCGAAGCGCGCGCCGGCGGTCTCGATGCGCCACGGCCCCGCCTGCACCTCGAACGGGCGACCGTCCTGCGGCACCTCGAAGACCACCTGCCCCGTCGAGAGGCGCACCACACGGCGCGAGCCGTACAGCAGGACCTCGGCGCGGGTGGACGAATCGAGCGTCATCCGCGTCGTGTCGGGCAGGGCCACGTCGAGCTGCGCGCCGCGGTTCGTCAGATAGGTGTTCGCGTAGTCCGGTTGCTGGCGCCAGTAGGCCCAGCCGACGAAGGAGGCGCCCAGGACGGCGGACAGCAGCAGGACCACGAGGGCGGCGGCCAGGTACCAGGGGCGGGCCTTGCGGTCGGGGGGCGGGTCGAGGGTCAAGTGGGGGCGGAGGCGAGGACGAGGGGACGGAATTATTGCCGACCGGGGTGTGCGCCACTTGCGAAGCGGTCAGTCGGCGCGGCAACCGCCAAGCCGGCCGCTGGACCACGAGCAGGCTCAAGGTGCGCCTCGTTCGCCTCCTGCGTCGCGCGATGGCGAGAGCCGAATCGACCTGACCGTCATCGTCGATTCGAGCAACGGTCGAGTGCCCGAACCCGCTGTTCGAGCGCTGTCGGCACAAGGGGCGCCATCGCTTCCTGGTGAAGAGCGCTGCACAGACCATCACGCCGTTCGCACGGTCTGCGCCCCGATGGACTTCGGACCCGCCGGGAAGACGCCGGTTCACGGGAGGGACCGCACGCTGGCGGTCCGCGCCGGGAAGGCGCATGATTCGCCACCGGCCCGGGACCGGCGGCGCACGGCTCGCCGCCTCGCGTGAAGGGATCTCACGGCCACGAGGGGAGGTGCAAGATGGCTCCCGTTGCTCCGCAGCTGGCAGGCCCCGGCGCGATCGCCGTCATCCTGACCATCGTCGCGCTCCTGCAGTGGGCGGTGTGGTGCATCGACCGCGACCCCGCCTTCCGCTGGTTCGGGGCCTCGTCCGCCATCACGGCGGTGCTCGCGTGGGCCGAAGGCATGCCGGGGCCGGCCGCGGTCGTGCCCGCCGGAGCGGGGCTCGTCATCGCGTGCGGCGCCCGCATCGGCTGGTCGGTCGGACTGCTGGCGCAACTCGCCTGGCCGTTCGCGCGGCGCCGCGGGCCACTCCTCGCGCTCGCCCTTCCCGCGCTCGCGCTGGCCCTCGCCGCGTCCCTCGCGGGCTCGCCCACCTGGGCGGCCCTGGCCCTCGTGTGGATCGACCTGGGCGGCGCGGTGCTGTGCCTGGGCGCCCGGCCTCGCCGCGCCAGCCCGTGGGTGCTGGCGGCCGGTCTGATCGCCGCGCCCGCCGGCCTGCTGGTGGCGCTCGCGGGCGGGTCCGACCCGCTGCACCTGTTGGCAGGCTACGCCGTCCCGGCGGCGGTGCTCTCCGGCATCGCCCAGCTGGCCGCCTCACTGCTCCAGCAGTCCCTCGACCACCGTTCGACCCGGGCGCAAGCCGAACGCATGTCGAACTACTACCAGACCCTCACCGAGACCAACCAGGCCGTGCTGCGGATCCGTGCCCCCGCGGCCCTGTACCAGGCCATCTGCGACATCTGCGTCGAGACCGGGCACGCGCAGATGGCCTGCCTGTACCTGATGCGGGACGGCCTGGCGCGCCGCGAGATCACGGCCGGCCCCGCGGCCCGCATCCTCGCCGGCATCCCGGTGGAATGGGATCCCGCGTCGCCCTCGTACCGCGACTCGTACACGGCCCGCGCCTTGGGGGACGGCCAGCGCCGGGTCTGCAACGACTACCAGCACGACCCGCTCACCACCAGCTGGCATCGCCTCGCCGCGCAGAACGGCATCCATGCGATGGTGTGGCTGCCCTTCCGGCGGGGCGAGCGCGTGGCCGCGGTGCTGATGCTGTCGGCGACGGAGCGCGACTACTTCGACGCGCCCCTGCTGCAACTGCTGGACCGCATGAGCCAGGATGTGTCCTTCGCGCTGGACTTCCTCGCGAGCGAACAGCAGCGAGTGGACTCGATGCGGGAGGCCCAGGCGAGCCTGGAGCGTTTCAGCAAGCTGTTCCAGGCGGCGCCCGTGCCGGCGGCGATCGTGTCGACCCGGGACCGCCGCGTGCTCGACGTGAACCAGGCCGTCTGCGAGCGGGACGGCCTGCCGCGGGAACACTTCATCGGCAAGGCCACCGCCGACTTCGGGTTCGGCGTGGTGCCCGAGGACCGCGAGGTCTTCTACGCCCTCGTGGCCCGCGAGGGACGCGCCCGGAACTTCCTCGCGCGCTCCATCGACATCCGCGGCCGGGCGCGCCGGGTGCTGGTGAATGCCGAGCCGCTGGAGTACCTGGAGCAGGCCTGCCTGCTGATCCTCGTGCTGGACATCACCGAACTGCAGGAGGCCGAGGAGGCCCGCCGTGCGCAGGCCGAAGCCGAGGCGGCCAACCGGGCGAAGACGCAGTTCCTCTCGCACATGAGCCACGAGCTGCGCACGCCGCTCAATGCCATCCTCGGGTTCTCGACCATCCTGCGCGAGGAAGCCGCCGAACGCCTCACGCCCGATCAGCGCGTGCAACTGGACCATGTCCGGCACGCGGGCTGGCACCTGCTCACCCTCATCGACGACGTGCTGGACCTCGCGCGCATCGAGTCCGGGACGATCAAGGTGGACGCCCGCGCCCTGCTGCTCCCATCGCTGCTGGACGAGGTGCTCGACATGGCGCGCCCGCTCGCCGCCCAGCTCGGCGTCACGCTGGATGCCGCACACCACACGCCACCGGCGACCGCGGTGCGGGCCGACGCCACCCGGCTCCGCCAGGTGCTGCTCAACGTGCTCTCCAACGCCATCAAGTACAACCGGCCCGACGGCGGCGTGCGGGTGCGTGTCCTGCCCACCGAGGACGGCGACGTCGCGATCGAGGTCGCCGACTCCGGGATCGGCATGACCCCGCAGCAGCTCGCCCGGCTGTTCGAGCCCTTCAACCGGCTCGGGCGGGAACGCAGCACCGTCGAGGGCACCGGCATCGGCCTCGCCCTGTCGCGGCAGCTGATGGCCCTGATGGGCGGATCGATCACCGTCGACAGCCAGGTGGAGGTGGGCACACAAGTGCGGGTGCACATCCCCCGCGCCGAACTCCAGGCCATCCCGCAGGACACCGTGCCCGGCGCCCTCCCCGGCCCGGCGGCGCCGGCCCTGCCGACGGGCGCCGTCCTCTACGTCGAGGACAACGCCGTCAACACGCTGCTGATCGAGAGCCTGTTCGCCCGCTGGCCCGGCGTCACCGTCCACACCGCCACCGACGGGCGCAGCGGCATCGCCCGCGCGCGGGAACTGGTGCCCGACCTCGTGCTGCTCGACATGCAGCTGCCCGACGTCGACGGACTGGAAGTGTTGCGCACCCTGCGCGCGGACGAGACGACCCGGCGCGTGCCGATCGTCGTGCTGTCCGCGAGCGCGATGCCCGGCGACGTCGAGCGAGCGCTGGCCGAAGGCGCGAACGACTACTGGACCAAGCCGATCGCGTTCGAGCGGTTTCTGGGGGCGATGGCGGGGGTGCTGGGGGAGCGGTCGCCTCCCGGCAGCGTCCGCCCCGTCACTGCATCACGACTTCGAGGACGATGAACTGCGTCGACTGCGTCTGGGCGGTGAAGTTGTTGTCGGCCACCAGCACCAGCGTGCGGTTGCCGTTGGCGAGGGTCCGCCCCCACGCGATGCCCTCGATGTTGTCGAGCTTGACGCCTTGCCAGGTGATGGGCATCTCGAGCAGCAGGCGGCGCGTCATCGGCGTGTAGGTCGCCCCGGTGAGCGACGCGGTGTTCAGCACGTTCGTCGTGCCCTCCTGGATCTCGGTGAGCACGAGCCGGATGGTGTTGCCGATGCCGACGGCGAAGGCGCGCTCGACGGCGATGAACTGGCGGTTGCCCACCGCGATCATCTCCGACAGCCCGTTGTCGGGGCCGAATGCGGCGCCGGGGGGCGCGTCCACCGGGATGGCCGGCACCTGGTAGGCGTACTGGCCCTTCGGCTGGCCGGTCGCCGGGTCGAAGGCGGTCACGCGCACGACGCTGCCGGCCTGCATCGTGGTGAGCGGGCCGTCCTGGACCAGCGCATCCTCGTTCGCCGCGTACACGGTGCCGTCGGGCGCCACCGCCAGCGCCTCGAACAGCTTGTTGCTTCGTGCGCCGGTGGTGGTGTTGTCGACGTAGCGGTACATCGCCGGCATCGCGAACTCGCGCACGTGCGTCCCGTCCACCTTCATTTCGCGCACGAAGGGCTGGAACAGGCTCCCGGCCGTGGCCGACCAGTTGCCCTCCGACGACCAGTACAGGTTGCCGTTGGGGGCGAGGCGGATGCTTTCGGGGTCGACCGTGCGCGCGTTGGCGGGGAACGCCGTGCCGTCCTCGCGCAGCATGTACCGCTGCGAGCGCACCTGGACCGTCACGGCGCCCGCGGCGTCGTGGTCGATCGCCAGGTTGTAGAAGCGCGGCGTGCCGCGTTCGCCGCCACGGTCGTCCGAGATGGCCCAGAAGGTGCCATCGGCCGCGCGGTCCAGGCCCGAGATGCCGCCGAACTCCACCCCGTCGAACATCGTGCCGGTCGCGATGGAGGTGCTGCCCACGAGCTTGAGCGAGGCGATCTGCGAAGCGGGCGGAGCGACCTCGTCGTCGTCGCCTCCGCAGGCGGCGATCAGGGCGACGAGCGTGAAGGCGGCCCAGCGGGCACGGTGGAACGGGACAGCGAAAGACATGGGGGAGAGGCGACAGTGGTAACAACCGGCACGCTAGCGCTTCCAGGTGTCCGCTGCGTGACGCTGTGCCTCAGCGAGCGGGCAGCCCCGACCCCGACCTTCCCGGATGACCTGGCGTCGTCCTCAGACTCAAGAGGGCCTTCGGAGTGTCGACAACGTCTTGACTTCACCCATCCTCGCCCCGTCGACTTCAACGCGGGGGCGCCCACCTCGAACAGGAGAGAGCTTGTATCCGTCAGCCTTGCAGTCGATGTCGTGGTTTGCTTCCTGGTGGTTCTGTTCTCTGGCCGCGTTGTTCGGCTTCGGCGTGGCCCTCCGCGGCTTGCTGCACACGTCCAGCGCCGCTCGGCGCCGGCTCTCGGCGGGGATCGATCTCCTCTGGACCTCGACCTCAGCCGCAAGCATCGCCGTCGCGCTTCTCGCCTTTGGTCAGCTTCTCTGGAAAGATCATTCGCAGCAGTGGGACGAGGCCTTGCGATCGAGTTGGGATCAGCTGGCATCGCTCGATGGCGCGCGGCTGGTCGCCGCCAACTGCCCCGGCGGCATCGCCGTCGCGGATGCCCAGCTCGACTTGGACCACGACGTCAAGGCCGCGGACTCACCTTGTCTTGCAGCGAGCCGGATCGCCCATCGTCGCACCCGGGTCGACGAGCACACCAAAGACATCGTCCAGCACTGCCCCCGTACCGACGTGCGCTACGTCTCCCGCAACTTCTCGACCTCGGTAGCCCTGAGCCCAGGCGCCAGTTGCATCGCAACGGACTCGGCCACCCCCTGCATGAGCGCACGCTGCATGCAGGAAAAAGAGGTCCTCGGAATCGGCAGAGATTTGATCCCTCCGGGACGAAAGCTCCACGCGGACGCATCGTTGACGGCCTACCGGACGACCAGGGAACGCATGGACCAAACCCCCATGCACGAGATCTACAAGTCAACGCACCTGTTCGAACCGACCCCGTACTTCGCGCTCCTCCCGATCTGGGCCCTGGTGTTCGGCGCACGGCTGGCTCGACCCGTTGCCGAGTTGCTCGATCCGGAGTCCGAGGGCAAGGGCCTGAGGCAAGCGCTGCGGTCTTCGTGGAACGACATCAGGAACTGGCGCCCCACGGGTCACGGGCTTCGACGGAGGCCCCCCCGCCAGAACGCTCTTCCTGGACCGGAGGACGGGACGTGAGAGTCCGGTCTTGAGCTTGGCGTCACCGGCGGCCTCTTCGACATCATGGCAATGACCGTCAGCCTCCCTTGCTCAGAGCACGAGTCCGACGGACTTGATTGACGCCCGACAGACTTTATTGTTCCAAACCACAAAAGGGGCCGAAGCCCCTTTCAATCACTCCACCGTCACCGACTTCGCCAGGTTCCGCGGCTTGTCCACGTCCGTGCCCCGAGCGCAGGCGGTGTGATACGCCAGCAACTGCAGCGGAATCACATGCAGGATCGGCGACAGCGCCCCGTAGTGCTCCGGCATCCGGATCACCTTCACGCCTTCCGACGACTCGATCCGCGAATCCGAGTCCGCGAACACGAACAGCTCGCCACCCCGCGCCCGCACTTCCTGCAGGTTGCTCTTCAGCTTCTCCAACAGCGCGTCGTTCGGCGCGATCGTCACGACCGGCATCTCCGAGGTGACCAGGGCGAGCGGGCCGTGCTTCAGTTCACCCGCCGGGTACGCCTCGGCGTGGATGTAGCTGATCTCCTTCAGCTTCAGCGCACCTTCCAGCGCGATCGGGTAGTGCAGACCGCGGCCCAGGAACAGCGCGTTTTCCTTGCGGGCGAATTCCTCGGCCCAGGCCATGACCTGCGGCTCCAGGGCCAGCACGGCTTGCACGGCGACAGGCAGGTGGCGCAGCGCCTTCAGGTGCGCCAGTTCCTGCGCTTCGGTCAGGTGGCCTCGCACCTGGGCCAGCGACAGGGTCAGCAGGAACAGCCCGACGAGCTGCGTGCTGAAGGCCTTCGTCGAGGCGACCCCGATCTCGACGCCGGCGCGGGTGATGTACGCGAGTTCGCATTCCCGCACCATGGCGCTCGTGGCCACGTTGCAGATGGTCAGCGTGTGGTTCATGCCCATGCTGCGGGCGTGCTTCAGGGCGGCCAGGGTGTCGGCGGTTTCGCCGCTCTGCGTGATGGTGACGACGAGCTGGCGCGGGTTCGGCACGCTGTCGCGGTAGCGGTACTCGCTGGCGATCTCGACGCTGACGGGGATCTTGGCGATGCTTTCGAGCCAGTACTTCGCGGTGGAGCCGCTGTAGTAGCTGGTGCCGCACGCGAGGATCAGCACCGAGTCGATGTCCTTGAAGACGCGGTAGGCGCCGTCGCCGAAGAGTTCGGGGGTGACGCTCTCGACGGCGTCGAGGGTGTCGGCGATGGCGCGCGGCTGCTCGAAGATTTCCTTCTGCATGAAGTGGCGGTACGGGCCGAGTTCGGCGGCGCCGGTGTGGGCGTGCACGATGCGCACTTCACGTTGCACGGGCTTGAAGGCCTGGGCGGCGGTGGCCGCGGTGGCGCCGTACACGCGGCCTTCGGGGGTGCGGCTGGAGATCCACACCTTGCCCAGCTGGATGTCGACCACGTCGCCCTCTTCGAGGTAGATGATCTGGTCGGTGACACCGGCCAGGGCCATCGCGTCGCTGGCGAGGAAGTGTTCGGCACCGCCCTCACCCACGCCCAGCACCAGCGGCGAGCCTTCGCGGGCGCCGATCACGCGGTTCGGCTCGTCCTTGCAGAAGACGGCGATGGCGTAGGCGCCGCGCAGCTGCAGCGTGGCGCGCTGGACGGCGTCGAGCAGGTCGCCGTCGTACAGGTGGTCGACCAGGTGGGCGATGACCTCGGTGTCGGTCTGGCTGTCGAAGACGTAGCCCTTGTTCTTCAGGTCGAAGCGCAGCTCGTCGTGGTTCTCGATGATGCCGTTGTGCACGAGGGCGATGCGGCCCGACGTGGCGGTGTTGGCGTCCGAGCCGGGGCCGTGCGAGAAGTGCGGGTGGGCGTTGTGCACGGCCGGGGCGCCGTGGGTGGCCCAGCGGGTGTGGGCGATGCCGGTGCCGCTGGCGACGCCGTCGGATTCCACGTTCAGCTGCAGTTCCGACACGCGGGCCGTGCTGCGGGCGCGGCGCAGCTGGCCGTTCTGGTGGACCGCCACGCCGCAGGAGTCATAGCCGCGGTACTCGAGGCGCTTGAGGCCTTCGATCAGGATCGGAACGATGTTGCGGGTGCTGACGGCGCCGACGATGCCACACATGAAATCTCTCCCCAGGGTGTCTACAAAGTTCGGGGATGGTAGGGAGGGATTCAAGATGGAAGTTTGCGAAGTTTGCGCAAAATCGAAATAATCCATCACTACCTCGCAATCACGGATAATTCGTTCATGAACGAAGAAAGAACGAAAGAATCTCTCGTTTTCGACGATCTGGACGAGACCGACCACCGCATCCTGGGGGTGCTGCAGCGCGACGCGTCGATGTCCAACCAGGACCTGGCGGCCGCGGTGTCCACCTCCCCGGCCACCTGCCTGCGCCGGGTCAGGCGCCTGGTGGAGGCCGGGGTGATCGAGCGGCGGGTGGCCATCCTGTCGACGGAAAAGCTGGGGGCCGGCCTCACGGCCATCGCCGAGGTGACGCTGGACCGGCAAGGGGCCGAACATCTGGTCACTTTCGAGGCCCGTGCCACAGGGGACGCGGCGGTTCAGCAGTGCTACCGTGTCGCCCCGGGTCCGGACTTCGTGCTGGTGCTGCAGGTGGCCGACATGGCGGCGTACGACGCCGTGGTGCACCGCCTCTTCACGCAGGACGCCAACGTGCGCAACGTGAAGGCATTTTTCAGCGTGAAGCGTGCCAAGTTCGAGCCCGCGGTCGAGTTGCCGCCCATCCGCCGTTCAAGCCCGGCGGCCGCCCGCCGATAACGACCCCGATGGGCCGCGCCTGCGCGTGGCCACGCCATGCCTTGCCGCCGCCACCATCCATGTCCGCCATCGCTTCTGCCCGAGCCCGTGACGACGAAGACGACGAGTCGCAGCCCCTGACGGCCGCGGCGCGTGCCCAACGCCAGCGCCAATGCCTGCGCATGCTGGGGGTCGTGCTCGCCAGCTACACGCTCGACACGCTGCTGCTGCTCGGCTTCGCCCGCTTCGGCGCCATCGACGGCTTCGCGCCCTGGGCCTACGCGGGCGCCGGCGCCGTGGCGTGCGGCGTGTTCTGGGTGCTGCTCCGCTCGGGCAAGAGCGAAGGCCTCGCCGACCCGTTCCTCGTGGTGCCGCAGATGCTGGTGCACTCCGCCATCCACCTCGCTTTCGTGATGTGGGTGCCGGCCGTCGGCGTGCCGCTGCTGATGATGCTGCTGGTCATCAACGCCTTCGGCGCGATGCGGGTGTCGCGCATGGCGGTGCTGTCCACGTCCGCCCTGATCGCCATCGGGGTGGCGGGGGTGCTCGCCTGGGGCGGCCTGAACGTGGCGCTGCCCACGGGCAACCTCGGGCAGCGGGTGGTGAGCGCCGCGTGGTTCGCCCTCGTGCTGGCCCGGGTCACGCTGCTGGACCTGTACGGGCTGCAGCTGCGCGACGTGCTGATGCAGCGCAACGCGAAGCTCAAGGCCAAGTTCGAGAAGATGCACCGCCGCGCCACGCGCGACGGCCTCACCGGCACGCTGAGCCGGCGCAGCGTGATGGAACTGCTCGACCAGCAGCACCGCAAGTTCGAGCTCACCGGCCAGTCGTTTTCCATCGTGCTGCTCGACATCGACCACTTCAAGCAGGTGAACGACCGCTTCGGGCACCCGGTGGGCGACGAGGTGCTGCGCGCCTTCTCGCGCCGCGCCTCGGCGGAGATGCGCACGTCCGACCGCCTGGGCCGCTACGGCGGCGAGGAATTCCTCGCGGTGCTCACGGCCACCGAAGACGAATCGTCGGCCCACATCGCGGCCGAGCGGGTGCGCGACGGGGTGGCCAAACACGCATGGAACCGGCTGCATCCGGACCTGAAGGTCACGGTGTCGCTCGGGGTCGCGGTGTGCCGGCCGGAGGAGACGGTGGAGGAGCTGCTGGCGCGGGCGGATGCGGCGTTGTATGCGGCCAAGCATGCGGGGCGCGACTGCGTGCGGATGGGCTGATAGCCCTTTGCACCCAGCCCTGAACAGCATGTCATCCCGGCGCAGGCCCATTGCTGTCCGGGGAAAGTTTGAGTGCTGAGCGGTAAGTTGTTGCGAGGGTTGGTGATTTGGGATAAATCCCAGAGCGCCAACTCGATCAACAAACCCCCGCAACATGCAAAGCATAAGCCGGTTCCACCAGTTCCTGAAGCTGCTCCCACGCGGGGCGTTCGACAAGGCAGTCGAGAGATACGACGCTGATCGATACTGCAAGAGCTTCGACAGCTGGGGGCACTTGGTGGCGATGGTCTATGCCCAGGTGTCCAAGTCGAGTTCGCTGCGGGACATCGCGACCGGCTTCAACGCTCAGAGCAACCACCACTACCACTTGGGCGCGGGACGCCTGACGCACTCGACGCTGGGCGACGCCAACAAGCGCCGTGACTGGCGAGTGTTCGGCGACACGGCTCGAGCGTTGATGAACATGCTCAAGCCGAAGGTGCGCAGGGAGTACAGCGACCTGCTGTTCCTGATCGACTCGACGACGGTGAGCCTGAAGGGACGCGGCTTCGACGAGTGGGCGGCTCCGACGAAGGTGCGCTCCACGCAGGGCCTGAAGCTGCACATGGTGTACGAGCACGGGAGTGCAACGCCCTGGTGGCAGAGCATGACGGCCACCAACGTCAACGATCTGACGGCGGCGCTGCCCGTACCGATCGAGCGGGACGCCACCTACGTCTTCGACAAGGGGTACTACGACTTCAATTGGTGGCACGACATCGACGCTGAGGGCGCGCGGTTCGTGACCCGGTTCAAGATGAACGTGAAGTTGGAGGTGGTGGCGGAGCGGGAGATCGTAGAGGCAGACGAGGGCGTCATCCTCAAGGATCAAGTTGTTCGATTGACCAACCGCAGGCCCGGCGGTGGCCGATACAACCGCTACGTCGAACCGCTGCGTCGGATCGAAGTGCACCGGCCCGGCGACACGCCGCTGGTGTTCGCCAGCAACGATCTGAACGCACCCGCCGCAGAGATCGCAGCGCTCTACAAGGAGCGCTGGGCGGTGGAACTGTTCTTCAAGTGGATCAAGCAGAACCTGAACATCAAGAAGTTCTGCGCGCGAACAGAGAATGCTGTTCGGATCCAGGTGATGACGGCACTGATCACCTACCTGCTCCTGGTGCTGGAGCAGGCAGGAAAGCAGGGCGAGAGCAGCTTGCGAACGCGGTTGAACGAGTTGACAGCAACACTGTTCGAGCGAGTCGGGCGGCGCGAGAAAACCACCGAGAGCCGACGACGACGAACCGAGCTAAGAGCCTTCAAGGCGGGCCAGATGGATCTGGCCTTTGCTTGATACAAGTTCCCCGGACAGCAATGGGCGCAGGCCGGGATCATCGGCGGACGCACAGGATCCCGGCCTACGCCGGGATGGCAACCTTGTTTTCGCGACCCGATGACGCTCAGCGTTTCAGCACCACCAACCCCTTCAGGTACTCCCCCTCCGGAAACGTCACCGTCATCGGATGGTCCGGCGCCGCGCCCGTGCGGGCGTAGATCAGCCCGTCGGCCGGCGCGTCCAGCCCGGCGCCCGCCACGATCTTGTGGAACAGGTCGGCGCTGATGCCGCCCGAACACGAGTACGTGAACAGCAGGCCGCCCGGCTCCAGCAGCATGAAGCCGAGCCGGTTGATGTCCTTGTAGGCGCGTGCCGCGCGTTCGGCGTGGGCGGCCGTGGGCGCGAACTTCGGCGGGTCGAGCACGATGGCGTCGAAGCGCCGGCCCTGGCGCACGAACTCGCGCAGCGTGGCGTTGACGTCGGCGTCCAGTGCCTCGTGGCGCGACGCGTCGAAACCGTTGAGCGCGACGTGGGCCGTGGCCCGCGCCAGCGCCGGGCCCGACGAGTCCACGCTCGTCACGTGGGCCGCACCGCCCGAGAGGCCAGCCACGCTGAAGCCGCCCGTGTAGCTGTAGCAGTTGAGCACACGCTGGCAGCCGAAGTGGCGCACGGTGTCGGCGAAGAGCTTGCGGCTGTCCCGCTGGTCGAGGTAGAAACCGGTCTTGTGGCCCTCGGCCACGTCCACGGTCAGTTGCCAGTCGTGTTCGCGGATCGTGATCTCGGTGGGGCCATCGCCGCGCAGCCAGCCGGTCACCTGCGGCAGGCCTTCGAGTTCGCGTGCATTCGCGTCGCTGCGTTCGTACAGGCGCGTGAGGCCCGTGGCCTTCAGCAGATGGTCGGCGATGACCTGTTTCCAGCGTTCGATGCCGGCCGACAGGAACTGGGCGCTCAGCGTGTCGCCGTAGCGGTCCACGATCAGGCCCGGCAGGCCGTCGGCCTCGCCATGGATCAGGCGCACGCCGTCGCTCGCGATGGGCAACCGCGCGCGGATGGCCACGGCCTCGCGGATGCGGCGCTCGAAGAAGCTGGCGTCGATGCGCTCGGCCTGGTCGAAGCTCCAGGCCCGCACGCGGATCTGCGACGCGGGGCTGTAGGCCGCCCACGCGAGGAAACTGCCGTCGTGGGCGTTGACCCGCACGGTTTCGCCGGGGTCGGCCTTGCCGCTGGCGATGCTGCCCGGGAACACCCAGGGGTGGCGCTTGCGCAGGGAGCGGTCCTTGCCCTCCCTCAGAACGATCGTCTTCATGCCCCGGATTGTCGCGCTACTTCTTCTTCGCCCGCGGATGCGCCGCGTCGTACACCTTCGCGAGGTGCTGGAAGTCGAGCTTCGTGTAGACCTGCGTGGTGCGGATGTTCGCGTGGCCCAGCAGCTCCTGCACCGCGCGCAGGTCGCCGCTGGACTGCAGCACGTGCGACGCGAACGAGTGCCGCAGCATGTGCGGATGGACGTGCGTGGGCAGGCCCGCCTGCACCGCGCGCCGCTTGAGCCGCGCGCGCACCTGCGCCGCGGTGAGCCGCGTGCCGCGCTGGTTGACGAACAGCGCCGGCTCGTCGGCCCGCGCCATCGTGGACCGCAGCGCGAGCCACCCGGCCAGCGCCTTCAGCGCGGGCCCGCCCACCGGCACACCGCGCCGCTTGCTGCCCTTGCCGAACACGTGGGCGAGGCCGTCGGCCGCGTCGATCCAGCCCGCGGTCTCGGGCCCGGCCACGAGGTCGAGGCCCTCGAGTTCACCGACCCGCAGCCCGCAGCCGTACAGCAGCTCGACGACACACTGGTCGCGCGCGGCGATGGCGGGGTCGTCGTGTTCCGCGGGCGCTTCGGCGAGGGTCACCGCCTGGTCGACGGACAGCGCCTTCGGCAGCGGGATGGCCGCCTTCGGCGCGCGCACGCCTTCGACCGGGTTCAGGTCGACGAGCCCGTCGCGCCCCAGCCAGCGGTAGAAGCCCCGCCAGGCCGACAGCACCAGCGCGATGCTGCGCGGCGCGAGGCCACTGGCGCGCAGCTGCGCGGCCCAGCGCCGCACGTGGTGCACCTGGGCCCGGCGCAGCTCGACGGGCTGCCCCTCGGCGAAACGCTGCAGGCGCAGGAGCGCCTCGTGGTACAGCGCCAGCGTGCGGGGCGCGAGCTTGCGCTCGACCTGCAGGTGCTGCAGGTGGGACGCGATGTCGGGCGCGAGCGCCGCCTCCGAAGGGGCGGCGTTGGCATCGACACCGGTCGCCATGCGCTCAGCGCGGCGGCAGCAGCCGCGACAAGCCGGCGCTG
This sequence comes from Piscinibacter gummiphilus, assembly GCF_002116905.1. NCBI lineage: Bacteria > Pseudomonadati > Pseudomonadota > Betaproteobacteria > Burkholderiales > Sphaerotilaceae > Rhizobacter > Rhizobacter gummiphilus. The sequence goes on along the minus strand of NZ_CP015118.1, from coordinate 698,673 downwards.
GCGAGGTCGCCGATGCGCACGAGGAAGTCGGTGCCCATGTCCGCGCTGAAACGCGTGGGATCGGGCGAACCGAGCACCAGCAGGCCGAAGGCCGGCGTGGCGAGGTCGTGGCGCAGCGGGATCAGTGCCATCGACGTGACGGTGGACGGGTCGTCGAGCCACGACGAGGCCTCGAACCCGGAGTTGATGCCGCAGTACGGTTGCGTGAGGCTCGTCGCGAAGCTCTGCGCGTCGACGCTCACGTCACGCGAGAACGGCTGGCCCTGGAACATCTCGGCCGCGCCCCAGAGGCGGATGCCCGCCTGCGGGATCATGAACTGGTGCTGCAGCTCGCTGACCAGCACCTCGGGCACGTCGCTCGGGTTCTGCGTCAGCAGGATCTGGCGCGTCCAGCGGTGCAGCCGGTCGGCGATGGCGAGGTTCTCCTGGCCGTAGCGGATCATCTCGACGATGCGCAGCTCCAGGCCCTTGTGCTTGTCGCGCAGCATTTCCATCTGCCGCTCCTGCAGCGAGACGGCGCGCTGGCCGTGCGGGCTGGTGAGCTGGATGGACGCCAGCAGTTCGGCGTGGCGTTCGAAGAACCCGGGCGTGTTGACCAGGTAGTTCGCGATGTCGGTTTCGGTGATGCCTTGCAGGTTCATGCTACTCACAGTTCGATTGCTCCTTCGTAGACGGTGACGGCCGGGCCGGTCATCAGGACCGGCGCGTCGCCCCCTTGCCATTCGATCGTCAGGCGGCCGCCGCGCGTCTCGACGTCGACAACCGCGTCGAGCAGCCCCCGCCGGATGCCGGCGACCACGGCCGCGCATGCACCGGTGCCGCAGGCCAGCGTCTCGCCGGCGCCGCGTTCGTAGACGCGCAGGCGCACGTGGCGGCGGTCCACCACCTGCAGGAAGCCGGCGTTCACGCGCCGCGGGAAACGGGGATGGGATTCGATGGCGGGCCCCTGCGTGGCGACCGGTGCCGTGTCGACGTCGGTCACGACCTGCACCGCATGCGGGTTGCCCATGGACACCGCGGCGATCTCGACCCGTTCGCCGTTCACGTCGAGCGGCCACAGCGGCGAGTCGGCGACAACACGGGGCTCCAGGCCCGACGGATCGAACGGCACGCGGGCCGGCTCGAACACCGGCGCACCCATGTCGACCGTGACACGGCCGTCGTTCTGCAGCCGCAGCTCGAGCAGCGAGTTCAGGGTCTCGACGCGGATGGTGGACTTGTCGGTGAGGCCCTTGTCGACCACGTAGCGCACGAAGCATCGCGAGCCGTTGCCGCACTGCTCCACCTCCTCGCCGCTGCCGCCGTTGAAGATGCGGTAGCGGAAGTCGACGCCCGGCGTGGCGGTGCGTTCGACGAGGAGGATCTGGTCGGCGCCCACGCCGAAGTGGCGGTCGCCCAGGTGGCGCAGCTGCGCCTCGGTCAGGTCGAGCGGGGCGCGGGTGGCGTCGAGCACGACGAAGTCGTTGCCCGCGCCATGCATCTTGGTGAATGGCAGTCGCATCCCGCGATTATCCGCCCGGCGGTTCAATACAACGAGGGTTCACCCGCCGGCCGGGTCTTGAAACGCTTGTGGACCCACAGGTACTGGGCCGGGTTGTGGCGGATCTCCGCCTCGATCCACTTGTTCATCGCGGCCGTGTCGGCCAGCGCGTCGTCGGTGGGGAAGTGGGTCCACGGCTCGCCGAAGCGCACGCGGTAGCCCTGCCCGCCCGGCAGCATCTCGGCGATCACGGGCTGCACCACCATGTCGAGCGCCTTGGCCATGCGCGACGGGGCCAGCAACGTGGCGCACGGCACCCCGAAGAACGGCACGAACGCGGCGTCCCGTTCGCCGAAGTCCATGTCGGGCAGGTTGAAGAACGCCACGCCGCGGCGGATGGCCCGGATCAGCGGCAACGCCTTGTCGCTGCGCGGGAAGATCTGCGCATGGCCGAAGCGCAGGCGGCCGCGGCGGATCACCGCGTCCATCGCCTTGTTGCTCTGCTCCTGGTACATCGAGCAGCCCTCGTGCTCCTGGAACAGCAGCACCGCGACCCCGGCCACGTCGAGGCCCATGAAGTGCGGCACGAGCCACATCACCGGCTTGCTGCTGCGCTCGGCGAGCTTCACGTCGCCCTCGACGTGGATCACCTTCTTCAGGCGCTCGGCCGACGCGAACCACAGCAGGCTGCGTTCGAGGATGCTGCGGCCCAGCCACTGGAAGTGTTCCTTGCCGAGCTTGCGGCGGTCTTCCAGGGTCAGGTCCGGGAAACACAGTTCGAGGTTGCGCAACGCGATGCGGCGGCGCGACGACGCGACACGCCACAGCAGGCTGCCCAGCCCGCGCCCGAGGGCGGCCAGCACCGACAACGGCAGCCATTGCAGCAGCCACAGGAACCCCAACAGCAGTCGTGTCGCCACGCGTTTACTCCTTGTTCTCCGAGGCCGCGGGCTGTTCGCGCGGGGCCTTGTACCGGTGGTAGCCCCACAGGTACTGCGACGGGCGCTGGCGGATCAGCCCCTCCATCGCCCGGTTGATCGCGGCCGCGGATTCTGCCGCATCGGCGGGCAGCGCCTCCGGGAACGGCAGGAAGCGCTGCACGAAACCCGCGCCGTGAGGCAGCCGTTCGCCCCAGGTGAGCAGCAGCGTGGCGCCGGTCTGCTGCACGAGGCGCGAGGCCAGCGTCATCGTGTACGCGGGCTGGCCGAAGAACGGGGCCCACACGCCCATGCCGTCGGGCGGCACCTGGTCGGGCAGCAGGCCCACCATCTCGCCCTTGCGCAGGGCCCGGATCATCTGGCGCACGCCCGACAGCGTGGCCGGCGCGGCCATCAGGTTCGGCCGCTCGCGGGAGGTACGGACCAGTTCCTTCAGCAGCGGGTGGCGCGCCGGCCGGTACAGCACGGTGATGGGCTGGGTGGCGCCGAACCGCTCGGCGATGGCCTGGGCCGTCACCTCGAAGCTGCCCATGTGCGGCGTGAGCAGCAGCACGCCCTGGCCCTGGGCCAGCGCGTCGGCCAGCAGCCCCTCGTTCTCGAAGCGCACCTTCGGGAGGATGGGCTCGCCGGGCGGGCGGCCCCACAGGTACGGGATCTCGGCCACCATGCGCCCGGCCGACGCGATGGCACCGCGCCATTCGGCCTCGGGGACACCCGCGAGGGTGGCGTTGGCCTGGAGCCGGCGCCGGTAGGTGGGCGAGCAGGCGTAGGTGATCCAGCCCAGCAGCGCGCCGAGGGCATGCAGCACGCGCAGCGGAAACCTGGAGAACCAACGGAATAGGGTCAGCATCGGGTGGGGAAGTCTCTATAATGCTCGGGTCGCCGAGTTATTGAACTACTTGCAGGGCGACTCAAAAATTCTGCTAAAGCGTTCGCCGCTCGAAAACCCTCCGGTCCGGCAACGCGTTTCCAACCATTGCCTGGAGTTTAAGAGTGTCGAACGATTTCCTTTTCACTTCCGAATCCGTCTCCGAAGGCCACCCCGACAAGGTCGCCGACCAGATCTCGGACGCCATCCTCGACGCCATTTTCAAGCAAGACCCCCGTTCGCGTGTCGCCGCCGAGACGCTGACTAACACGGGTCTCGTGGTGCTCGCCGGTGAAATCACCACGAACGCGCACGTCGACTACATCCAGGTCGCGCGCGACACCATCAAGCGCATCGGCTACGACAACACCGACTACGGCATCGACTACAAGGGTTGTGCCGTGATGGTCTGCTACGACAAGCAGAGCAACGACATCGCCCAGGGCGTCGACCACGCGTCCGACGACCACCTCAACATCGGCGCCGGCGACCAGGGCCTGATGTTCGGCTACGCCTGCGACGAGACGCCGGAACTGATGCCGGCCCCGATCCACTACGCCCACCGCCTCGTCGAGCGCCAGGCCCAGCTGCGCAAGGACGGCCGCCTGCCGTTCCTGCGCCCGGACGCCAAGAGCCAGGTGACGATGCGCTACGTCGACGGCAAGCCGCACTCGATCGACACCGTCGTGCTCTCCACGCAGCACCACCCCGACCAGAGCGAAACCTCGTCGAAGATGAAGCCCTCGTTCATCGAGGCCGTCATCGAGGAGATCATCAAGCCGGTGCTCCCGAAGGAGTGGCTGAAGGAAACGAAGTACCTGATCAACCCGACCGGCCGCTTCGTCATCGGCGGCCCGCAGGGTGACTGCGGCCTGACCGGCCGCAAGATCATCGTCGACACGTACGGCGGCGCCTGCCCGCACGGCGGTGGCGCCTTCAGCGGCAAGGACCCGAGCAAGGTCGACCGCTCGGCCGCCTACGCCGCCCGCTACGTCGCGAAGAACGTCGTGGCCGCCGGCCTCGCCCGCCAGTGCCAGGTGCAGGTGGCGTACGCCATCGGCGTGGCCCGCCCGATGAACGTGACCGTCTACACCGAAGGCACGGGCGTGATCCCCGACGACAAGATCGCCGCGCTCGTCAACGAGCACTTCGACCTGCGTCCGAAGGGCATCATCCAGATGCTCGACCTGCTGCGCCCGATCTACGAGAAGACCGCTGCGTACGGCCACTTCGGCCGGGAAGAGCCGGAGTTCACGTGGGAAGCCACCGACAAGGCCGCCGTGCTTCGCGCCGCGGCTGGCCTGAAGTAAAAGGCCCGTCATCCCGGCGAAGGCCGGGACCCTCGGCGCCCGCAACAGGCGCCGAGGCGTGATCGACCGCACGGGGTCCCGGCCTCCGCCGGGATGACAACGTTGTCGGCCCCGGTTTCCCCGGGCCGACCCTGAGCCGATGTGTGCAGTTGCTGCTGCAGAATGGGCGACCGGCCTTCGGGCCGCCCCGAGCCAGCGACCGCCTTGTTCCGCACCCTGCGAGTTCAACTGATCGTCGGCAGCGTGGCCATCTTCGTGGTCATGCTGGGGCTGCTGCTTTGGAACGCCAACAGCCTCGTCACCACCGCGCTCGCGCGCCAGTTCGACACCGAGGCCGACCAGCTCCGCCCGCTGCTCAACGCCGCCGTCTCGCCGCTGCTGGCCAGCCGCGACTACGCCACCCTCAGCACCGTCGTCCGTGAAAGCGTGGCCGAGCGCGGCCTCGCGTACCTGGAGGTGGTGGACGCGCAGGGCTCCCAGGTGGCGGCGTCGGGCACCATGCCCGCGGGGCAGCCCACGCTCGACGTCGCGATGCCGCTCACCATCGAGGGCCAGCACCTCGGCGCGCTGCGCTTCGGCATCCAGACCCGCGCCATCGCCGAGGCGCAGGCCGCGATGTCCCGCAACGGGCTGCTGATCGGCGGCCTCGTGCTGGCGCTGGGCACCGCGCTGCTCACGCTGTGCATGACCTGGCTCACGAAGGGCCTGCGCCGCATCGCCGAGGCCAGCCAGCAGCTGGCGGCCGGCGGCTCCGGCATCGAGATCCCCGACAGCCCCGTGCTGGAGGTGCGCCAGGTGTCCGACGCGTTCAAGCGCATGGCCCAGGCCGTGCACGAGCGCGAGGCCTACCTCCGCTCGCTGATCGAGACGCTCACCGAAGGCCTGATGGTCACCGACGCGAAGACCCGACAGGTGCTCGACCGCAACGAGGCCGCGGCCGCGATGTACCGCGCCTCGCGCTCGCGCGACGCCGACCTGAAGGGCCCGTACCAGGGCCTGCGCCTGCTGCGCCCGGACGGCACCGACCTGCCCCTGGAGGAACGCCCCACCCACCACGCCCTCGTCACCGGCGAACCGGTGCGCAACCGCATCGTCAACATCCTGCGGCCGGACGGCACGTCCGTCTGGTGCTCCGTCAACGTGTCGCCGCTGTTCCGCGGCGGGGCCACGACCCCCTATGCCGCGGTGACCTCCTTCACCGACGTGACCCGCCACGTGCTGGCCGAACAGGCCCTGCGCCACACCAACGAGGACCTCGAGCGGCGCGTGGGCGAGCGCACCGCCGAACTGCAACAGGCCAAGGAACAGGCCGAGCAGGCGAGCCGGGCCAAGTCCGACTTCCTCTCGCGCATGAGCCACGAGCTGCGCACGCCGCTCAACGCCATCCTCGGCTTCGCGCAGCTGCTGCAGCTGTCGAACACGCGCCTGCCGCCGGCCGACGCCGACAAGGTCAAGCAGATCGAGCTGGCCGGCTGGCACCTGCTCGAGCTGATCAACGAGGTGCTCGACCTGTCGCGCATCGAGGCGGGCGCGATGACCACGTCGCCCGAGACGGTGGACCTGTGCGCGGTGATCGGCGAATCCGTCGCGCTCGTGAGCACGCAGGCCGCGGCCGCGAACGTGCGCCTCGTCGATCTGTGTCCGGTCGACGGCCGCAGCTGGGTCACGGCCGACCGCAAACGGCTCAAGCAGGTGCTCAACAACCTGCTGTCGAACGCGGTGAAGTACAACCGCGCGGGCGGCCAGGTCACCATCGACCTCGCCGCCACGCCCCACCACACCGTGCGGGTGCGGGTCGCCGACACCGGCCGCGGCATGAACCGCGCGCAACTCGCGCGGCTGTACGAGCCGTTCACGCGGTTCGAGAAGGCCGGCGAGGTGGTCCAGGGCACCGGCATCGGCCTCGTGATCACGCGGCGGCTGGTGGAACTGATGGAGGGCACCATCGAGGTCGAGTCCGAGGAGGGCGTGGGCACCACGTTCGCCTTCGAACTGCCGTGCGCCGAGGCGCCGCACCGGCTCCCACCCACCACCCTGCCCCCGCTCGACGCCCCGCCGGCCTCGCCGCCGGCCACCCGCGCGCCGCGCCCCGTGCTGTACGTGGAGGACAACCCGTCCAACGTCGACCTGCTGCGCCACGCCCTCGCGTTGCGCCAGCACCACGAGCTGCACGTCGCATCCGACGGCCCCACCGGCCTCGCGATGGCCACCGCCGCACCACCCGCCATCGCCATCGTCGACATCGACCTGCCCGGCATGGACGGCCTCGAGCTGTGCCGCCGCCTGCGCGCCGACCCGCGCACGGCCGCGCTGCCGCTGATCGGGCTCAGCGCGAATGCGATGCTGAGCGACGTCGATCGCGCGCGGGCCGCCGGCTTCGACGTGTACCTCACCAAGCCGCTCGACGTGGTGCGACTCTTCGCCGAGATGGACCGGCTGGCGCCCGCATGACGGCGCCCCTGCTCCCGCGCCGGGCCCTGCTGGCCGCGCTCGCGGCCGGGGCCCTGCCGACCAAGGCCGCCACGGCACCGCTCGTGCTCGGGCTCGCACCGTTCCTCTCGCCCTCGGCACTGCTCGCCGCCTTCCGCCGCCTGCGCGAACACCTCGAGCGCGAGCTGGCCGCGCCGGTGGCCACCTACACGGCCCGCGACCTCCGCACCTACTTCGAGAACGTCCGGCGCGGCGACTACGACCTCGCGCTGCTGCCCGCCCACATCGGCCTGCTGGCCCTGAAAGACTGGGGCTTCGCCCCGGTGGCCCGCACCCTGCCCGTCACCACCACACTGCTGCTCGTGCGGCAGGACAGCCTCGTCCGGTCCGCGATCGACCTGCGCGGCGGGCGTGTCGGCGGACTCGACCCGCTGTCGATCATCGTGGCCTCGGCGCTCGCGTGGCTTCAGTCGCAGGGCCTGGTGCCGGGGCGCGACCTGCTGTTCGTGCCGCAGACCTCCGTCAACAGCGGACTCTACGCCCTCGCCCGCGGCGACATCGAGGCCCTCGCGGTCGCGTCGTCACAGCTGCTGACGCTGCCAGCGGACACGCCCCGTGCGGAGCGCATCCTGAAGTCGGTGGGGGACGTGGCCGGCCCGGTGTTCGTGGCCCGCCCGGGTCCGTCCGACACCACCCTCGCGCGCTGGCGCGCCGCGTTCTCGGCGTTCGCGCCCGATCCCGCCGCGCCGCTCACGGCGGCGAACACGCCGCTCGGCCCGCTGGCCTGGTCCGACCTCGACCCGCTCTCGGCCTACGCCGGGTTCGCACGCTCGCTGCTCGCCAGCGGCCGCTGAAGCAGCGCGAGCGCGCAGGCCAGCAGCAGCACGCCGGCCGACGCCGCGAGGCCGCCGCGCAAGCCCCACGGCCCGTCGGCCACCCAGCCCACGCCGCTCGGCCCCACGATCTGCCCGGCCGCGAACGCGATGGTGAACGCGCTGATGCCGCGCGGCCAGGCGCCCGGCGGCGCGTTGTGCCGCACGAGGGCGGTGGTGGAGGCCACGACCGACAGGAAGACGCTGCCGAACAGCGCGCCGGACAGGAACACCGCCACTGGATGGGCGCTGGCCACCGGCAGCAGCGTGGCCACGGCCAACAGCGCGTTGAGCACCGCGAGCGGCACGCCGCCCCGGTGCCGCTGCAGCAGCCCCGCCCACAGCCACGACGACGCGACGGTGGCCACGCCCAGCAGCGTGTAGAAGGCCGTGATGAACCCGCCGCCGCGCTGCTGTTCGCGCAGCAGCGTGACGATGAAGGTCATGTAGCCGATGTAGCCGAGGCCGAAGCACAGGTACGCCGCCAGGCCGAACGCGAAGCGGGGGAGCGGGAACGGCTCGGGCGGACCGGCGGTGGCCGCGTCGTCCTGCCAGCCGCGGGTGGCGGTGCCGGTGACGGCGGCCGCGAGCAGCCCGCCGGCGCCGAGCCCCATCCAGGCCCACTGCCACGCATGGGCCACCGGCAGCGCCGTGAGCGGCGGCACCAGCAGCGACGCCACGACGATGCCCACGCCCGCCCCGCCGTAGTAGATGCCCAGCACGAGCCCCGGTGGCGCCCCGCCGCTGCTCGCGAGCCGAGCGGCCAGCAGGCCGCCGCCCACGAAGGTGCCGGCGCTGGCCCAGCCCGTCAGGAAACGCAGCAGGTAGAGCGCCACGTCGCCGCGCACCGCGCCGTGCAGGGCCAGCAGCACACCGGTCAGCACGGTGCTCACGAGCAGCACCGGCCGTGCGTGGAAGCGGCGCAGCCACCAGGGTGCGAGCATCGCACCCAGCAGGTAGCCCGCGGCGTTGACCGTGTTCATCGCCCCGCCGGTGAGGTAGCTCCAGCCGAGGTCGGCACGCATCGGCGGCAGCATCAGCGCGTACGAGAAGCGGGCCAGGCCCAGCGACACGGCGGTGGCCAGGGCCAGCGCCATGGCCACGCGCAGGGTGGAACGGGAGTCGGGGGACGGCATCGCGTGATCGTCGCACAGGGCTGGTGCGTTTTCACGCCCGTTGTCCTACCGCCTTTTGCGCCCGGGGCCGATGGCCCGGCGAACGCCGTCCGGCTCCAATGTCCGCACCCTGCCCTCCCTCCGACGGACCCGCCATGAACACCCTCGAGCTCGAAGCCCCGCTGCCCCAGACCGCCGAGCCGTCCGACCCGGTGATCCACATCGCCAACGCCACGGACACGCCGGCCGGCAAGCTGTTCGACATCGACTGCGAACTCGCCTACGACCTCACCGGCGAGTGCGACTTCGTCTTCCAGATCCACGCGCTGCAGGGCACCCGCCAGCAGTTGGTCGAGGAATCGCTGGTCATCACACCCGACCTGCCCCACACCGTGCACGCGGATCCGAACGTGGGCCATCGCTTCCTGCGCCTGCACGCCGCGCCGGGGCCGCTGACGGTGCACTACCGCGCGCAGGTCCGCCTCGCGCCGCCGCCGGACCCCACCGAGGCCCGCGAGGTGCCCATCGCCGAACTGCCCGACGACGTGTTGCACAACCTGATGCCCACGCGCTACTGCGAGTCCGACCTGCTCGGCCGTGCGGCCCAGAAGCTCTTCTGCGACGTGCCGCCCGGCTACACGCGGGTGAAGGCCATCAGCGACTGGATCCACGACAACATCGAGTACGTGGTGGGCTCCACCACGGCCACCACCACCGCACGCGACGTGTTCCTGCAGCGGGCCGGCGTCTGCCGGGACTTCGCCCACCTGGGTGTCACGTTCTGCCGGGCCCTCAACATCCCGGCCCGCCTGGTCGTGGGCTACGCCATCTTCGAGGACCCTCCGCCCGACTTCCACGCCGTGTTCGAGGCCTGGCTCGACGGCGGCTGGGTCGCCTTCGACCCGACCCGGATGTCCCCGGTTGAGGACCTGGTGCGCATCGCGATGGGCCGGGACGCCAAGGACGTGGCCTTCGCCACGATCTTCGGCCCGGCCGCGATGACCCGCATGAATCCGTGCATTTCTTCCCCCGGGTGATTTCCCGAAGCACTACAATCCCCGAACTTTCCGAGGAGCGTTGCGAGGCCGCCGCCAGGCGCCCCAGGCTCGGAACTTCGATCTGCAACCGCGCTCACCCGCACCTCGACCGTGTTCGAGGGTGAGTGAGCTGAAACTGGTCGCCCGATCAGGCCACACCACACTCTCCTTCGTCCACGCGCGTGCGGGTTCCCAACACCAGGAGCCCCTCCATGAACGCCGTCTTGAAGACCCCCGCCGAATACGCCGTCGCCGACCTGTCCCTCGCCAGCTGGGGCCGCAAGGAAATCCGCATCGCCGAGACCGAGATGCCCGGCCTGATGGCCATCCGCGAAGAGTTCGCGAAGTCGCAGCCTCTCAAGGGCGCCCGCATCACCGGCAGCCTGCACATGACGATCCAGACCGCCGTGCTGGTCGAGACGCTGCAGGCCCTCGGCGCGCAAGTGCGCTGGGCCTCGTGCAACATCTTCTCGACCCAGGACCACGCCGCCGCCGCGCTGGTCGAGCAAGGCACGCCGGTGTTCGCGCACAAGGGCGAGACGCTCGCCGAGTACTGGGACTTCACCCACCGCATCTTCGACTTCGGCCCGAAGGGTTCGGCCGGCGAAGGCCCGAACATGATCCTCGACGACGGCGGCGACGCCACGCTGCTGATGCACCTCGGCCAGCGCGCCGAGAAGGACCTGTCGGTGCTGAACAACCCGACGAGCGAGGAAGAGACCGTGCTGTACGCGGCCATCAAGGCCAAGATCGCCGTCGACCCGACCTGGTACACCCGCAAGAGCGCCGAGATCATCGGCGTGACGGAAGAGACCACCACCGGCGTGCACCGCCTGAACGAGATGAGCGCGAAGGGCGCGCTGCTGTTCCGCGCGTTCAACGTGAACGACTCGGTGACGAAGAGCAAGTTCGACAACCTGTACGGCTGCCGCGAGTCCCTCGTCGACGGCATCAAGCGCGCCACCGACGTGATGATCGCCGGCAAGGTCGCCGTGGTCGCCGGCTACGGTGACGTGGGCAAGGGCTCGGCCCAGGCCCTGCGCGCCCTGAGCGCCCAGGTGTGGGTCACCGAGATCGACCCCATCAACGCGCTGCAGGCCTCGATGGAAGGCTACAAGGTCGTGACCATGGAGTACGCCGCCGACAAGGCCGACATCTTCGTGACCACCACCGGCAACAAGGGCATCATCCGCCACGAGCACATGGCCGCGATGAAGGACCAGGCCATCGTCTGCAACATCGGCCACTTCGACAACGAGATCGACATCGCCTCGATCGAGAAGTACAAGTGGGAAGAGATCAAGCCGCAGGTCGACCACATCGAGTTCCCGGACGGCAAGCGCATCATCCTGCTGGCCAAGGGCCGCCTGGTGAACCTCGGCTGCGGCACGGGCCACCCGAGCTTCGTGATGTCGTCGAGCTTCGCGAACCAGACCATCGCCCAGATCGAGCTGTTCACGCGCCCCGACGCGTACCAGGTCGGCAAGGTGTACGTGCTGCCGAAGATCCTCGACGAGAAGGTCGCCCGCCTGCACCTGAAGAAGGTCGGCGCCGTGCTGACCGAACTCACGGACGAGCAGGCCGCGTACATCGGCGTCGACAAGAAGGGCCCGTACAAGCCCGACACCTACCGCTACTGATCGGACCCCGCCTTCATGCGCATCGACCAGCTCATCCAGCAGAAGGGCCTCGCCCCCACGCGTTCCGCCGCCCAGCGGCTCATCGAACGCGGGGCGGTGCGATGGCTCGGCCCGAAGGGCTGGACGGTGCCGAAGAAGGCGGGCGAGGACGTGCCCGAGGACTGCCAGCTCGAGGTCACCGACGACGCCGAACTCAAGTTCGTGTCGCGTGGCGGCCTCAAGCTCGAAGGCGCCCTCGAGCACACGAAGATCGACGTCACGGGCCTCGTGTGCCTCGACGCCGGCCAGAGCACCGGCGGCTTCACCGACGCGCTGCTGCAGCGCGGCGCGGCGAAGGTCGTCGGCATCGACGTGGGCCACGGGCAGTTGCACCCGAAGCTCGCGGCCGATGAGCGCGTGCAGGCCTTCGAGGGCATCAACGCCCGCGACGTGGCCGGCACGCCGTTCGCCGCGGCCGTGGCGCCGCAGAGCTTCGGCTTCGTGACGGGCGACCTGTCGTTCATCTCGAGCACCCACGTGCTGCCCACGCTCGTGCACTACCTCGCCCCGCTCGGCCACCTCCTGCTGCTCGTGAAGCCGCAGTTCGAACTGCAGCCCCACCAGATCGGCAAGGGCGGCATCGTGCGCGACAAGGCGCTGTTCCAGGAGGTCGAGACGCGCATCCGCCAGGCCTGCCGCGAGCAGAAGCTGCAGCTGCGCGCGTATTTCCAGAGCCCGATCACGGGCGGCAACGGCAACACGGAGTTCTTCGTGTGGGCCCAGGCGGTTCAACCGCAGTGAGTACCCAATGAGCCAACCCTTCCCCATCAGCCTCGAATTCTTCCCGGCGAAAACCCCGGACGGCGTCACGAAGTACGCCGCGGTGCGCCAGGAGCTGTATGCGCTGAAGCCCGCGTTCTGCTCGGTCACGGCCGGCGCCGGCGGCTCCACGCACCGGGGCACGCTGGACATGGTGCGCGACATCTTCACCGAAGGCTTCGAGGGTGCGCCGCACTTCACGTGCGTGGGCGCCAGCAAGGCCTCCGTCGTCGAGGCGCTCGGCCAGTTCCGCGAGGCCGGCATCCGCCGCATCGTCGCGCTGCGCGGCGACCTGCCGAGCGGCTACGGCAGCCACGGCGAACTCCGCTACGCGAGCGACCTCGTCGAACTGATCCGCGCCGAGACCGGCGACCACTTCCACGTCGAGGTGGCCGCGTACCCCGAGACCCACCCGCAGGCGAAGTCGCCGCAGGCCGACCTGCAGGCCTACGCGGCCAAGGTGAAGGCCGGCGCGAACTCGTCCATCACGCAGCTGTTCTTCAACGCCGACGCGTACTTCCGCTTCGTCGACGACGCCCGCGCGCTGGGCGCCGACGTGCCGGTCGTGCCGGGCATCATGCCCATCACGAACGCGAGCGGCCTGATCCGCTTCGCCGACAACACCGGCGCCGAGATCCCGCGCTGGATCCGCCTGCGCCTGCAGGCGTTCGGTGACGACGTGGAGTCCATCAAGGCCTTCGGCCTCGACGTGGTGAGCGACCTGTGCGAGCGGCTGAAGGCCGGCGGCGCGCCGGGGCTGCACCTCTACACGATGAACGCGAGCGCAGCGAGCCTCGCGCTCGCGAAACGCCTGGGACTCTGACCGGACGCCCCCGCCGGGCCTGCACCTCACCTACACTGTGCGAAACCGCCGCCGCGGCGGATTCGAACAACAATTGCAGGGAGGGGCCCATGGGTCCGGTTCATTCGGTGCGCGCATGGGCGCGGCGCCTTGGTTCGGTGTTTCTGGTGGTCGCCCTCGTGGGCTGCGCCTCCGTGAACCAGGTGCGCGACCCCGCGAAGTCGCCCCCACGCGCGGGTGAAAGCGTCGTCGTGCTGAGCCTGACCGGCAACACGGCCCAGGTCACCGCGCTGGACGAAATCACGGTACGGCAGGTCAACCAGGTCGCGGGCAGCAACGTGACGATCCTGCACGTGCTGAACCAGGTGTCGAAGGGCGTGTCCCGCGACACCTCGCTCTTCGCCGGCGTGCTGCCGGAAGGCGAGTACGAGTTCACCGTCTTCCGGAACCACCAGACCCAGCGGTTCCTCAACCTCAACGAGTCGATGCGCCAGCGCATCGGCAAGTTCACGGTGCGCAACGGGCAGCCGGTGGACCTCGGCCGCCTGATCCTGACCCCAGTGAACCAGCTGGTCGTCGTGGGGCGCAGCACCCGCGTCACGTCGAACGTGCCCCTGATGCGGCGCTTCGCCCCCGATCAGATGAAGTTCTTCGAGGGCGAGTTGTCCTCGGGCTGGAACACCGCGCGCGGCGACAACGACCGCGTCGAGGAATACGCGCTGCAGCGCCCCGTCGGCGCCGACCACCCCGTGGAGCTCGCCGACGGACGGATCGCCGCGGCCAGCCGCCTCGGCAGCGTGCTGATCCGGGACGACCAGGGGCGCTGGCGGCCGGTGCGCAGCGACACGCTGGACTCCTTTCTCTACGTGATGCCCGGCCATCGGAGCGACACCACGCTGCTCGCCGTCGGCGAGTTCGGTGCCCTGATGCGGCTGCCCGCGGGATCGGACAAGCTCGAGCCCCTGGACAGCGGGGACCTGCCGGCCGGCAACCTGCTCTTCATCGCCGGCGACGAACGCGCCGGCTGGTACATCGGACACCAGAAGGACAAGACGCTGACCTTGTTCCATTCAGCGCAGCTCGAAGGCGGCCGCTGGTCGCCCCTTCGCCAGGAGACGGTGGGCTTCGATTTCTGGAACGGGGCCAACAGCATCTGGTTCTGGCGCCGCCCGGGTGGCTTCAGCTACGCGGTGTCCGAAGGCTCGATCCACACGCTCGACTTCGCGAGCGGGGCGTGGTCGATGACCAAGGCGCCCAACGGCAACCGGCTCGTGTCCGTCGAGGCGAATCCGAACGGTTCCATCGGCATCCTCACGTCGCCGGGAGGCGGCTTCGCCGGCATCTTCGCGAGCCTCTACCTCTCCGAGGACCTGGGACAGCACTGGCAGGAGGTCAAGCCGGAGTTCAAGGTGAAGGTCGCGCCGCCGCGGCAACTCGCGTCCGGCACGCTGCTGGTGATGGGAGGCGTCTTCGGCACGCCCGAACTCCAGGCCAGCCAGGATGGCGGCCGAACCTGGCAGCACCGCGCGCCGTTCGCCCTGGACCGCCGCCTCGTCGTGCTGCCATCCGGTGCCCTGCTCACCGTGGATTCGGGCCAGTTCGGGCTGTTCTCGGTGAGCCGTTCGACGGACGACGGTGCGACTTGGCGCGTGGAGTACTCGAACTACGATGCCCGGGCCGCGCAGGCGACCGCGAAGAAGTAGGAAACGCGAGGGCCTCCGGGGAGGTGCCTCACACCCTCGAGAACATCACCCCTTCCTCGGTGATCATCACGTCCAGGGGCTCCTCGTCAGGGCGCGCGCGCAGCAGCGGCAGGAAGCCGTGGGCATACCCCACACCCACCGTCAGCGGCCGCGGCTTCAGCGCCGCCACCGTCTGGTCGTAGAACCCACCGCCGTAACCCAGGCGCACGCCGCCCGGGCCGTAGCCCACGCAGGGCAGCACCAGGATGGCCGGCTGGAACACGTCGGTGTCCTTGGGCTTCGGGATGTCGTGGGCGTCGAGCTCCATCGGGCAGCCCGGGAACCACACGTGGAAACGCAGTGACTCGGTCTCGCGGTCCGTCACCGGCAGGCCGATGCGGCGCGGCGACCCTTCGGGCCCGCCCTCGCTCCAGCGGAACAGCGCCGGCAGCGGGTCGAACTCGCCCTTGATGGGCCAGTAGGCCCCGATCGTGGATTCCTTGCGGCTCACGAGCCAGCTGCGCAGCACCTGCTGCAGCTGGACCGCGCGTTCGAGCCGGTCCGGCAGCGCCTGGCGGTCCTTGATGAGTTTCTCGCGCAGCGTGTCGCGTTCGGTCGGAGTCATGGCCATCCCGTGTCGTTTGCGCCTGCATTGTGCAAGACTGGCGGCATGCCTGCACCGATGCCCGACTACATCCAGCATTGCCTGGAACTGCTCGCCCCGCTGGGCCCCACCCGCGCGCGCCGCATGTTCGGGGGCTTCGGGCTCTATGCCGACGACCTGTTCGTGGCGCTCGTCCTGGGCGAGCAGCTGTACCTGAAGACGGACAGCACGTCGCGGGCGCAATTCGAGGCGGCCGGATGCGCCCCATTCGTCTACGACGCCGCGGGCAAGTCCGTGACGGTGAGCTACTGGACGGCGCCGGACGAGGCGATGGAATCGCCCGCCCTGATGCAGCCGTGGGCCCGGCTCGCCTTCGAAGCCGCGCTGCGGGCCCGCAACAAACCCGGCAAGGCCGCCAAGCCGGCTAGCCGACGACGCCCGACTCGGTGACCACGAGCATCAGCGGCCGGTCGTGCGCCTGCGGCACGAACGCCCCGGGCTCGATGCGCCCCACCGACCAGGCCACGCCGATGGCGGTGGTGTCGGGGTGCTTTTCCATGTACCGGTCGAAGAAGCCGCCACCGTACCCGAGCCGGTAGCCGTCGTCGGTGAAACCCACACAGGGCACCAGCACCACGTCGGGTGTCACCGGCCCGCCGCTGGCCGTCGGGATGTTGCAGTCGTCGCGTTCGGCCGGCTCGCGGCCGTCCCATACGCGGTATTGCATCGACGGCGGGTCGCGCCGGGCGAACGGAAGTGCCAACGGCACATCCACGTCGTCCACGCGCCAACGGTGGGCTGCGTTAAATTCGGATCGCATCGGCCAGTACACCCCCAGGCATTCGGGAACCAGTTGGGCCAGCACGGCCACCAACCGGTCCTCCAGCGCGCGGGCGGCGTCGGCGGCCGCAGGTGACAGGACAAAACGCTCACGCTCGGCCAGCAGGTGCTGGCGCAAGGCGGTTCGCTCGGGAGCCGGGCTGTGAGTCGGCATGATCAACCCATGAAAGACACGTTGAAGAACTTCAAACGAGTATATGGGCGCCCCCTGGCGGCGCTCACCCTCGCGGCCGCCACGGCGCTGCCCGCCCTCCCGGCCGCGGCCCAGGTCGCCACCCCCGGCAACATCCTCGAGGCCCGCGATGCCTACCGCAAGCGCGACCGTGCGAAGCTCGCCTCGCTGCGGGCCACCGCGGTGGGCGAGAACCAGGCGCTCGCGCCGTGGGTCGACTACTGGGACCTCAACAGCCGCCTGAACACCGTCCAGGTGGACGAGGTCGAGGCGTTCTACCAGCGCTGGCCCGGCACCTACGTGGAAGACCGCCTGCGCAACGACTGGCTGCTCGAACTGGGCCGCCGGCGCGACTGGAAGGCCCTCGCGGCGGACTACCCGCGCTTCCGCATGAACGACGACCGCCAGGTCATCTGCTACGCGCTGCTGGCCGACCACCTCGCCGGCAAGGACGTGCGCGAAGCCGGCCGCGACGCCTGGTTCGCACAGAAGGAAGGCGACGACGGCTGCACGCTGCTCGCCACCACGCTGTTCGAGGCGAAGCAGCTCGGCGCCTCCGACGTGTGGCGCCGCGCCCGCGCCGCGGTCGATGCGAACAAGCCCGCCGTGGCCCGCACCGCGGTGCAGCTGGTGGCGCCGTCGTTCGTAAGTGACGTCAGCGACGTGTTCGACAGCCCCGCCCGCTACCTCGCGAAGAAGAAGCCCGGGGGCGACCGCGCGCAGCAGGAGCTGGTCACGCTCGCGCTGATGCGCCTGGCCGCGAGCGACATCGACGCCACGGTCAACCTGCTCAACACCACCTGGCAGAACAGCCTGCGGCCCGACCAGGCCGCGTGGGCGTGGGCCACGGTCGGCAAGAAGGCGGCGCTGGCCCTGATGCCCGCCGCGCCCACCTACTTCCAGCAGGCCGACCTGCTCGCGACGAAGACCGAGCGCGACCTGGTGTGGGCCGACGAGGTGCTCGCGTGGAAGGCCCGCGCCGCGCTGCGCAACGACGGCGGCCCGCGCTGGCAGCAGGTGATGCAGGCCGTCAACGCGATGGACCCGAAGGAGCAGGCCGACCCCACCTGGGTGTACTGGAAGGCCCGCGCGCTGCAGGCCCTCGCCCGCGACTCGTCCGACCCGGCCGCGTTCAACGCGCAGTCGCAGGAGATGCTCGCCTCCATCGCCGGCCAGTACCACTTCTACGGCTCGCTCGCGGCCGAGGAGCTGGGGCGGCCCATCGCGATGCCGGCCGTGCCCACGCCGCTGACCTCGGCCGAGAAGGAGGCCGCGGCCCGGGTGCCCGGTCTCACCCGCGCGATCCTGCTGATCAACGCCGGCCTGCGCAGCGAAGGCAACCGCGAGTGGAACTTCACGCTGCGCGGCATGGACGACCGCACGCTGCGCGCCGCCGCCGAACTGGGCTGCGAACGCGCGCTGTGGGACCGCTGCATCAACACCAGCGACCGCACGAAGGCCGAGATCGACATGGCCCAGCGTTTCCCCACGCCGTTCCGCCGCGAGCTCACCAGCAAGGCCAAGGACGCCTCGCTCGACCCCGCCTACGTCTACGGCCTGATCCGCCAGGAGTCGCGTTTCATCGCCGACGCCCGCTCGGGCGTCGGTGCCGCCGGCCTGATGCAGTTGATGCCCGCCACCGCACGCTGGACCGCGAAGAAGACCGGCACGCCGTTCACCCAGGACATGATCACCGACCGCGACATGAACCTGAAGCTCGGCATGAGCTACCTGAAGCTGGTGCTGGACGACCTGGGCGGCTCGCAGGCCATGGCCGCCGCGGCGTACAACGCCGGCCCCGGCCGCCCGCGCCGCTGGCGAGAGGGCCCGCGCCTGGAGCCCGCGATCTGGGTGGAGAACGTGCCGTTCTCGGAAACGCGCGACTACGTGAAGAAGGTGCTGTCGAACGCCACCTTCTACTCGGCGCTGCTGATCAATCCGAACGCCACGCAGGCGCCGTCGCTCAAGGCGCGCCTCGGGCGCAGCATCGGACCACGGGAAGCGGGGCAACCGGCCCCGGATGCGGAGTTGCCATGAAAAAGATCCTCGTCCTGGGCGGCACCGGTTTCATCGGACAAAGCCTCTGCGAACACCTGACCGCACGCTACGGCGGCGCCGGGCCGCGCCTGATGGTCCCCACGCGGCAGATCCAGCGCGGACGGCGCGTGCAGTACCTGCCCACCGTCGACGTGATCCCCGCCGACGTGGACCGGGACGAGGACCTCCGCCGGCTCGTCGCCGGCAGCGACGTGGTGGTCAACCTGATCGCGCGGCTGCAGGGCTCGAAGGCCGAGTTCGAGCGCACCCACGTCGATCTGCCGCGCCGCATCGCCGAGACCTGCCGACAGGTGGGTGTGCGGCGCCTGGTGCACGTGAGCGCGCTCGGCGCGTCGGCCGACGCGCCCTCGGTCTACCAGCGCACCAAGGCCGAGGGCGAGGCCGTGCTGGCCGTCTCCACGCTCGACGTCACCGTGTTCCGCCCGTCGATCGTCTTCGGAGCACAGGACAAGTTCATGAACCTCTTCGCCGGCCTGCAGGGTGTGCTGCCGGTGATGCCGCTCGCGGGCGCCCGCAGCCGGCTGCAGCCGGTGTGGGTGTCCGACGTGGCAGAAGCCCTCGTGCAGGCCATCGAATGGCGCGAGACCATCGGCAAGACCTACGAGCTGGCCGGCCCCACCGTCTACACGCTCGCCGACCTCGTGCGCCTGGCCGGCCAATGGTCGGGCCACCCGCGTCCGGTGTTCGGCCTGCCGAACGCGCTCGCGAAGCTGCAGGCGCTCGCGATGGAGTGCCTGCCGGGCGAACCCATGCTCTCGCGCGACAACGTCGACTCGCTGTCGGTCGACAACGTCGCCACCGGCACGCTGCCGGACCTCGCCGACCTGGGCATCACGCCCGCCGCGCTGGAGGCCGTGATGCCGCCGCTGCTCGCGCGCCGCGACAGCGTGGCGCGCCTCGAACCCTGGCGCCGCACCGCCGGCCGCTGAAGAACAACCCCAAGGAGGAACCATGAAGCTCTACATCGGCAACAAGAACTACTCGTCCTGGTCCATGCGCCCGTGGGTGCTGTTCACCGAAACCGGCATCCCGTTCGAGGAGGTGGTGGTGCGTTTCGACTCGTTCGACCCCGGCTCGAAGTTCAAGACCGAGATCCTGAAGCACAACCCGGTGGGCAAGGTGCCGGTGCTGGTCGACGGCGACCTGGCCGTGTGGGACTCGCTCGCCATCGCCGAGTACGCCGCCGAGAAGTTCCCGGAAAAGAACCTGTGGCCGGCCGACCCGAAGCGCCGCGCCCGCGCGCGCAGCGTGACGGCGGAGATGCACTCGGGCTTCAACGGCGTGCGCAACCATTTCGGCATGAACATCGAGGCGCGCCTGCCCGAGGTGGGCGCGAAGGTGCTGGCCGAGCAACCGGACGTGCGCAAGGAAGTCGACCGCCTGGTGTCGATGTGGACCTCGCTGCTCGCCGAGTCGGGCGGCCCGATGCTGTTCGGCGACTTCACGATCGCCGACGCGTTCTACGCCCCCGTGGTCACCCGCCTCGTGACGTACGGCGTGCCGGTGCCGCCCGTGGTGCAGGGTTACGTCGACCGGGTGCTCGCGCTGCGCAGCCTCTCGGCCTGGCGCCGCGACGCGCTGGCCGAGCAGGACTTCCTGCAGTTCGAGGAGAACTACCGCACGTCCCGCGCATGAAGACCTGGCGTGTCGGCGGCGCGGTGCGGGACGCCCTGCTGGGGCGGCCCGTGAACGACCACGACTGGGTCGTAGTGGGCGCGTCGCCGAAGGAGCTGGTGGACCAGGGCTACCTGCCGGTCGGCAAGGACTTCCCGGTCTTCCTGCATCCGGAAACGCGCGAGGAGGTGGCCCTCGCGCGCACCGAACGCAAGACCGCGCCCGGCTACCACGGCTTCACGTTCCACGCCGACCCCGGAGTCACGCTCGAGGAGGACCTGCAGCGCCGCGACCTCACCATCAACGCGATGGCGCAGGACGACGACGGCCTGATCGTCGACCCGTACGGCGGCCGCAAGGACCTGGAAGCGCGCGTGCTGCGCCACGTCTCACCGGCGTTCGCGGAGGACCCGGTGCGCATCCTGCGCATCGCGCGGTTCGCCGCCCGCTTCCACGACTTCACGGTGGCGCCGGAGACCGAGACGCTGATGTCGCGCATGGTCGAGGACGGCGAGGTCGATGCCCTGGTGGCCGAACGCGTGTGGCAGGAGCTGTCGCGCGGCCTGATGGAAGAACGCCCCTCGCGCATGTTCGAGGTGCTGCGCGGCTGCGGGGCGCTCGCCCGGCTGCTGCCCGAGGTGGACTGCCTGTGGGGCGTGCCCCAGCCCGAGTTGCACCACCCCGAGGTCGACACCGGCGTGCACCTGATGATGGTGCTGGACACCGCCGCCCGCCTGGGCGCCCCGCTCGCCGTGCGCTACGCGTGCCTGGGCCACGACCTCGGCAAGGGCACGACGCCGGAGGACGAATGGCCGCGCCACATCGCCCACGAGGCGCGCAGCGTGAAGCTCGTGGAAGCGGTCAGCGCACGCCTGCGGGTGCCCAACGAATGCCGCGAGACCGCCGTCACGGTGGCGCGTGAACACGGCAACGTGCACCGCAGCGGCACGCTCGACGCGGCAGCCGTGGTGCGGCTGCTCGATCGCTGCGATGCGTGGCGCCGCCCCGAGCGCTTCGCCGACGTGCTGTTCGCGTGCGAGTGCGATGCGCGCGGGCGGTTGGACAAGGAGGACGAGCCCTATCCGCAGCGGCAGCGGCTGCTGGAGGCCTTGAAAGCGGCACGGTCGGTGGACACCGCGGCTGTGGCCGCGAAGGCCGCCGAGCAGGGCCGCCAGGGGCCTGCCATCGCCGACGCCATCCGGCGGGCTCGTCAGGAGGCGATCGCGGCGCTCCTGTCCGCCTGATCGTTTTCGGGGCGCACGAACGCCCGCATCCCGAACGCGAACGCCAGCCCGCCCACGTACATCAGCACGCCGTAGAGTGCCCCCGGGATGGCCATCGCGTCGTCCTTCAGCACCGAACTCGCGACCACCAGGGCCAGCGTGGCGTTCTGCACCGCCGTCTCGATGCCGAGGGTCACCGACTGGCGGCGTGACAGGCGCACGAGCCACGCGGCGAGGAAGCCCACCGCGAGCATCGTGAGGTTCAGGCACAGCGCGAGGGGTGCCAGCGTGGCGAAATTGTCGCGCAGCAGGGGCCAGCCCTTGGCCACGGCGCCCGCGACGATCAGCACGAACAGCACGGTGGCGATGCGCGTGGCCCTGGGTTCGAAGGCGATGGCCCAGCGCGGCGCGCGGTGCCGGACGAACATGCCGAGCGCGACGGGGACGCCGAGCATCAGGAAGACCTGGGCCATCATGGTGCCCACCGGCATGTCGACGGCCCGCGCCGCGCCGAGGAAGTGGTTCATGGACCACGACACCACCAGCGGCAGCGTGAAGATGGTGACCACGCTCGCCACCGCGGTGAAACTGACCGCGAGCGCCACGTCGCCGCGCGCGACGTAGGTGAGCAGGTTCGAGGTGGTGCCGGTGGGGCACGAGGCCAGCAGCATGAAGCCCACGGCGAACGCGCCCCCGATGCCGGCCGCCGAGACCATGAAGTAGCAGACGACCGGCAGCAGGATGAAGTGGCACACGAAGCCCACCAGCAGCGCCCGCGGCGCGGTGGCGATGCGCTTGAAGTCGGCCACCGTGAGGCCGAGCCCGAGCGAGAACATGATGAACGCGAGGATGAGCGGGAGCAGGATCGAGGAGATCAGGTCGCTTTGCATGCGGGGCCTCGGGACGAAGGAAGGGAGCGGCGATGGTGGCCGCGATCTGGCCCACAGAATGCCGGCCAGCCGACGTTTCGACCCGCGAACAAACCCGTAAGCGAGGCCGCTTTGTTAAGTACCCGACATTTGCGGCGGAGCCCCTTTGCCATCATCGGCGCTCCAGGACCCCTTTCGGGAGACACCATGAAGACCCTCCACGACCAGCTGTCGGCCTACGCCGCGTACCACCGCGACAGCCGCAACATCGCCACCCACTTCGTCGGCATCCCGATGATCGTGCTCGGCATCACGGTGCTGCTCGCACGGGCCGCGTGGGGCGGGCTCGGCGTGCCGATGAACCTCGCGATCGTGTGTGCCGCGCTGTCGAGCGCCTACTACCTGCGGCTCGACCTGCGCTACGGCGCCGTGATGACCGCGCTGCTGGCCGCGGCCGTCGCGGTGTCGATGGAGGTCGCGGCGCTGCCGTTCGCCGCGTGGCTGTCGGCCGGCATCGGGCTCTTCGTCGTCGGCTGGGTGTTCCAGTTCGTCGGCCACGTGTTCGAGGGCCGCAAGCCCGCGTTCGTCGACGACCTGATGGGGCTGATCATCGGCCCGCTGTTCGTGCTGGCCGAGGCGGGTTTCCTGCTGGGCTGGCGCAAGGACGTCGAGGCCGCGATCGCCGAGGCGAGCGGCCCGGTGCGCCGGCCGGCGCGCCTGGATGCGGCCGCGCGCTGACCCCGTGACCGGCCCCGTCTGGGTCCTGGGCGCCGGCAGCATCGGCTGTTTCGTGGGCGGCTGCCTGCAGGCGGCCGGCGCCGAGGTGCGTTTCATCGGCCGGCCGCGGGTGCTGTCGGGCCTCGCCGCCGATGGCCTGCGGGTGTCCGACCTCGATGGCCGCGACGACACGGTGCCGCCGTCGGCCCTGCGCCTCCACGAGTCGCCGCCCTCCTCCCACACGCCCTCGCTGGTGCTGCTGTGCGTGAAGTCGCCGGCCACCGCGGAGGCGGCCGCCTCGCTGCAGGTGCCGCCCGGCACGCCCGTGGTGTCGCTGCAGAACGGCGTGGGCAACCCGGCCGTGGCCGCGGCCGCCGCCCCGTCGCTGCGGGTCATCCCGGGCATGGTGCCGTTCAACGTGGCCCAACTGGGCCCGGGCCACTTCCAC
Source organism: Piscinibacter gummiphilus (assembly GCF_002116905.1). Classification (NCBI taxonomy): domain Bacteria; kingdom Pseudomonadati; phylum Pseudomonadota; class Betaproteobacteria; order Burkholderiales; family Sphaerotilaceae; genus Rhizobacter; species Rhizobacter gummiphilus. The sequence continues at coordinate 675,156 of NZ_CP015118.1, read as the reverse complement.
CGCGGCACCGAAGGCCGCATCGCGGTGCAGGCCGATCCGTCGCTCGATCCGTGGCGCCCCGTCTTCGAACGCGCGGGCCTGCCGCTCGACGTGTTCGACGACCTCGCCCCGGTGCAATGGGGCAAGCTGCTGCTCAACCTGAACAACCCCGTCAACGCGCTGTCGGGCCTGCCGCTGCAGGCGCAGCTGCTCGACCGCGGCCACCGCCGCACCCTCGCCGCGCTGATGGCCGAGGCGCTGCAACTGCTCGGGCGCGCCGGCATCGAGCCGGCGACGCTGTCGCCGCTGCCGTGGCGGTGGATGCCCGCGTTCCTGCGCCTGCCCACGCCGGTCTTCCGCGTCCTGGCCGCGCGCATGCTGCGCATGGACGCGAAGGCCCGCTCCAGCATGGCCGACGACGTGGCCCAGGGCCGCCGCACCGAGGTCGACGCGCTGTGCGGCGAGTTCGTGCGCCTGGCCGCGCGTCTCGGCACCACGGCCCCGCGCAATGCCGAGATGGTGCGGCGCATCGAGGAACTCACCGCAGGCCGGGTATAACTCCGCTCGGACCACCCCAGCGGAGATTCCAACGAGTGCCCCAGCAACCGCGCGACTTCCTCCCCGTGCTCGAACAAGGCCGGTGGTTCTCCGCGCTGCCCCCGGCCGTGAAGGACCGCCTGCTCGGCCACGCCCAGCTGCGGCCGGTGCCGGCGAACACACGCCTCTTCTCGCGCGGCGACCCGAACGCGGGCCTCTACTGCGTGCTCACCGGGGCGGTGGAGATCGGCGCGGTGGACCTGGGCGGGCGCGAGATGCTGCTGGCCGTGGCCGAACCGCCGCAGTGGTTCGGCGAGATCGCGGCCTTCGACGACGGCCCGCGCACCCACGATGCGTGGACCCGCACCGCCGCCACGCTGCTGCTCGTGCCCCTCGCGAACCTGCAGGCGATGCTGCACGACGACCCCGTGCTGTGGCGCCACCTCGGCAGCCTCGTCGTCGAGAAGATGCGCGCGCTGTTCGAGAGCACCGAGGGCAGCAGCACCCTGCCCTCGCCCGTGCGCCTCGCGCGCCGGCTGCAGGCGATGACCGACGCCCACGGCATGGTGGTGCCCGGCCATGCGCGGCATGCGCTGACCGTCAACCAGCGCCAGCTCGGCGCGATGCTGGGCCTCACGCGCCAGACGGTCAGCGAGGTGCTGCGTGCGTTCGAAGCGCAAGGTGTCTTGAAGCGCCGGTATGGTGCCCTCGAGATCCTCGACCCCGACGCGCTGCGTCGCATCGCCGCGGGCGGCTGACCGCCCTCCTCAACGACGTTCCCGGAGACCCCGATGCCCGAGACCCCCCGCTTCACCGCCTGGCGCTGGATCACCGGGCTCGCCCTCGCCGCCGTGGTGGGGGTCATGGGGTTCGCGCTCGTGCAGTTCCAGCGCCACCCGCCGCTGCTGCCGTACCAGGCCCTCGTGCTGCCCGAGGCGCATTCGTCCACGGGCGTGCGGGTGCGCTTCGGTGGCGTCAGCACGCTGGTCTTCGACGACGGCGAAACGGCGTGGATGACCGACGGCTTCTTCTCGCGGCCCGGCGCGTGGCAGACCTTCACCGAAAAGATCGCCCCCGACGCGGCCCGCATCGACCAGGCCCTGAAGCGGCTGGGGGTCACGCGCCTCGCCGCGGTGGTGCCGGTGCATTCGCACTACGACCACGCGATGGACTCGCCCGTCGTGGCCCAGCGCACCGGCGCCACGCTGATCGGTTCGGTGTCCACGCTGAACGTGGGCCGCGGCCTCGGCCTGCCGGCCAGCCGCATGCGCGAGGTGAAGTCGGGCGACGTGGTGCAGCTCGGCAAGTTCAGCCTGCGTTTCATCGCGAGCCGCCACAGCCCGACGCCGTACAGCGACGGGCATTCGCTCGAGCCCATCGAGGCCCCGCTCGTGCCGCCGGCGCGTGCCACCGCGTGGCGCGAAGGCACGGTGTGGTCGCTCCTGGTCACACATGCCGACGGCGGCAGCTGGCTCGTGCAGGGCAGCGCCGGCTACGTGCCCGGCGCGCTCGCGGGCCTGAAGGCCGACACGGTGTTCCTCGGCACCGGCACGCTGGGCCGCAAGGACGAGGCGTACCGCACCGCCTACTGGAACGAGACCGTCAGGGCCGTGGGCGCGAGGCGGGTGATCCCGGTGCACTGGGACAACTTCTGGCGCCCCCTCGACGAACCGCTGCAGGCCATGCCGCTGCTGATCGACGATTTCAGCGTGGTGATGGCGGACCTGTCGGCGCGGGCCGCGCAGGACAAGGTGGCGCTGAAGCTGCCGCCGCTCTACGTCCCCTTCGTGCCCTGATAGGCGAGGACCAGGCCGGCACACGCCGGTTCGCTGGTCACGAAGTAGAGCTGGTTCACGCGCGCGGTGGCCCATGCCAGGGCGCGGTTCAGCGGCAGCCCCGGGCGCGCCTGCACCAGCCGCAGCGCCTCGTCGGCGACCGATTCGCTGATGGACAAGCGCTCGAACGTCCGCAGGAAGCCACGCGCCGCATCGAGCTGCCCGGCGGGACACACGGCCATCAACTCCAGCCACGTGACCACGCTGATGGCGCGATGCACGCACGGCGCGATGGCGCGTTGCGCCCGCTCGTCGCCGGCCAGGTAGTCCAGCAGCACGCCGGTGTCGATCACGGCGTCGCTCATGCGCCCCCCGGGTCGGTGTCGTGCGCGAGCTTCATGGCCCGCCGCACCTCCTCGGCATGGTCCTTCCACAGGCCGAAGCCGTCGGTGCCCACGCTGCGGTTGTTCCGCACGAAGTCGCGCAGCGCGCGGCGCACGGCTTCCGCGCGGGAGATGCCCAGCAGCTTGCAGAGGTCGTCGACCTCGCCGAGCTGCGCCTGGGGGATGTCGATGATGGTGCGCGCCATGGTCAACGTGCCAGGAAGTCGGGCTGCCGGAACTTCATCTCCAGGAACTGCCCGTTCGCCACCAGCGCCTGCGCGTCGGCGCCGGAGACGTTGGCGACGATCTCCTGCAGCTTCTCGTCCAGCAGCGAGAGCTGTTCGGTCAGCAGCTGGCGGGCGGTCTTGCCGTCCTTCAGCACCTGCGACAAGCGGAAGGCCGCGGGCAGCGTCACGTAGTTCGCGAGGGTCTCGGGCAGGTAGCGCAGCACGGTCTCGCGCACGGTGAAGAGGTCGGCGTCGTGCGAACGCGCGGCCAGCAGGCGCGGCAGCACCTCGGCCACCGAGCCGCGCACGCTTGCCAGGCGCTGGCGCATCTCCTCGGTCAGGTGGGACTGCACGCGGGCGATGACGTCGTCCAGGTGTTCCAGCGTCTGCGAGACGGTCATCGTGTCGGCGATGCGCCGCTCGACCTCGGGCGTGTTGCCCACGAGGCCGCCCGCGACCCACCCCGCGGCGTACAGGCCCAGCGTGATCCAGCCCCAGCCGGGACCGATGACCCCGGCGAACAGCAGCGCGGGACCGGCGAGTGCCAGCGCACAGCCGGCGATGTTGGGCGTGCCGTAGACGAACAGCATCAGCCGCAGTTTCAGCGGGCGCCGCGCCGGGGTCGTGGCGACGTCGTTCACTGGTACCCCCGGATCTCCTTGAACACGGGCGCGAGCGACGACTTGCGCCCGTCGAACACCCGGCCGCCCGAGCCGTCGGCCAGCGCCGCCATGTCGGCGTTGTTCGCCTCGCCGAAGAGGATCGGGAAGATCCGCACCGGCGCCGCACCCGCCATCTGCCGGCGGAAGCCCGCGAGGTCCGGCGGCGCGTTGTTCTCGCCGTCGGTCAGCAGCACGATGCTCACGAAGCGGTCCGGGTCCGCCGCGCGTTCGCTCCGTGCGACGGCCTCGGCCTGCAGCAGCGCGGCGTAGATGCCGGTGCCCCCCTTCACGTGCAGCCCGTCCGCGTAGCCCAGCACCTTGCGGCGGGCCGCGTCCAGCGCGTCCGGGGTGAAGCCCACCTGCACGGGGTCGTCGACCCGGTCGGAGAAGCTGATGAGCACCACACGCTCCCGGCTCTGGAAGCGGGCATAGCGCGCGCTGGCCGTGCTGGCGTCGGCCCCGGCCAGCACCTTGAGTGCCGTGCGCATGTCCTCGAGGCGCTTGCCCGCCATCGAGCCGCTCGTGTCGAGCACGAAGATCGACGTGGCGGGCCGGCGCCACTCGCCCTGGTAGCTGGCGAGCACGGCGTCGATCACCTCGAGGCGGTTCGGGAAGCTCAGCTCCACCGCCACCGCGTCGCTGAGCCCCGGCGCGAGCGCCACGCCCTGCACCGACGGCCGCAGGAAGGCCTCGGTGGCCACGCGCTGCTGGAAGGCCGGTGCCTTGAACGCGGCCACGAGCTTCTCGTAGTCGGCGCGCCGGGCCTCGGCCAGCAGCATCAGCGGGTGGTCGGCGCTGATCACGCCGTCCTGCGGGTAGACCGGCACCAGCTGGTCCGCCGTCGGCAGCTTCGCGTTGTTGCGCAGCAGGACACTCTCGTAGTTCACCATCGCATCCAGCTCACCCGGCGCCTTCGCGAAGGCCTCGGCGAGCCAGCCCGAGCTGCCCGCCGTGAGCTTCTGGCCGGACAGGAACGCGGTGAGCACCTTCGTGTCGACGTCGGCCGCGGCCAGGTCCTCGGTCTTGCCCGCCACCGCGGACACCACGGCGAAGACGGCGCTCATGCCCGAGTTCGAGCTGGCGGGGTTGGTCATCGCGAAACGCAGCTTGCCGTTGCCGGCCGCGCGGGCGATGTCGGCCCAGGTGGGCGGCTTGCGGTCCCAGCCGAGGGCCTTCAGCGTGTCCGCCTTCACGCCCAGGGCCACGCGGGAGTAGAAGAGCTTCTCGCGCGCGAGCGGCTTCGTCGCCAGCGCCAGCGCGGGGTAGGCGCCGCTCGCCGGCAGGATGGCGTCGACCGCCTCGCCGGCATTGACCCGTTCGACGATGTCGAGGGTGCCCGCGTACGTGAGCTTCAGCGCGACGCCGGCGTCGCGCGCGGCCTGCACCAGCGCGGGCTCGATGTCGCGCACCTCGGAGCCGGCGAGCACGGTGAACGCGGCGCCACCGCTGCCACCGCTGCTGGCGGCCGCCGCGGGCTGCGCCTCCTTGCGGCCACAGCCGGCGAGCGCGCCAGCCGCGAGCAGCAGCACCGCGGCCGCGGCCCGCCAGTTCACAGCCGCACCTCGGTGCCCGCCCCCGCCGCCTCGGCGGCCTCCTGCCGGCGCACACGGTCGAGGTACGTGCGCGAGCGCGCCACCTCGTCGGTCAGCGTGTTCACCGTGGTCTGCATGGCCGACAGCGCCTTGCCCTTGAAGTCGGCGATCGTGTCCATCGTCTGGTAGATGTTGTCGAACGCGAGCTGCAGCTTCGCGAGGTCGACGGTGCTGCTCGCCGCCTGCTGGTGGATCGCCGAACTCTGGTCGCGCAGCAGCTCGCTGGTGCTGGCGATGAGGTTGGACGTGGTGGTGTTGAGCGCGCCGATCTGGTCGAGCACCAGCTTCTGGTTGGCCAGCGCCTGCGCCACGATCACCGCGGTGCGCAACGCGCTGACCGTGGTGGTGGTGGCCCGGTCCACGCCCTTCATCAGCTCGAGGTTGTTCTTGCGGATCATGTCGAGGGCGAGGTAGCCCTGGATGTTCACCGCCATCTGGGTCAGCAGGTCGGTGACCTTCTGGCGCGTGTAGAAGAGCATCTCCTCGCGCACCACGCGGGCCTTCTCCGGGTCGGCGGCGTCCAGCGCCACGGCCTTGGCCTCGAGTTCGACGTCGAGCTTCTTGCCGATGTGCACGTACTTCTCGAGCCGCTCCATCAGGCCCCACAGGTTCGTCTTCTCGACCTCGATGGCGGCGTTGTCGCGCAGCAGTTCGTCCTTGCCCCGCTTGAGCGCCTCGATGATCGCGTTCAGGTGCGACTGGCTGCTCTGGTAGCGGTCGAAGTAGTCGGCGAGCTTGTTGCCGAACGGGATCAGGCCCAGCAGCTTGCGCGCGCTGAAGAGGTCGCCCTGCCGCGACGGGTCGAGGTCCTCGATCTGGCGGCGCAGGTCGATCAGGCCCTGCCCGATCTGCGAGCCCTTGTCGAACAGCCCGTTGTCGAGCGTCTTCACGGGCCGGTCCAGCATGCGGTTGCTGACGGACGCCGAGGCCTCGATGTCCTTGCTGCCCATGCTGTGGATGCGGGCCACGGCGTCCTTGAACTTCGGGTGCTGGCTGTCGTGCGACGTGATGTCGTCGATGAACTGGCGCACCTGCTCGTCGAGTGCGGCGACGTCTTCCGCTTTCAGGCGCACGCGGCCGCTGGCGCTCTCCACCGGCACCACGGCCACGGGCGCCGGGGGTTCGAGCGTGAAGGCCTGCGGCGGAACGAGTTCCGTGGAGGTCGTGGTCTGGGTCGTGTTCATGGGAGTCTGCTCACTTGAAACGGGCCTCGACGGCCGAGATCATGCGTTCCAGCCATTCCTGGCTGGGCGGGTCGATGACGTCCACCAGCGTGTCGGGCACCGCGACGCCCTGGCGCGCCCATTGCGCCGGGCCCTTCTCGGTGCCGCCGGTGCGGAAGCCGTACTCGTGCGCCAGCGCCTGCAGCGCGGGGTCCTTCTCCAGCGCCTCGCCGAGGCGTGCGCCCGCGGGCGTGTAGGGCACCAGCACGTGCTTGGAGTACACGGTGGGCGACGGGTACATCAGCACCATCTCGCCCTTGGCCTTGTCGGGGTTCTTCAGCCAGAACTCCACCATCTGCGATTCGTAGGCCATCAGCAGCGGCGCCTTGCCCATGCCGAGGGCCAGGTAGTCCTCGAACGGGCCCGACGACGACTGCTCCTGCAGGCCCTGGCGCAGGAACAGCGGCACCACCGAGGGCAGCACGCGGTCCACGTCCTCCTGGCTCTGCACGATCTGCTGGCGGTTGGCGAGGTAGCTCGCGAGCGCGAGGTACATGGCCGCGCTGTTGCTCGTGCGCACGTCGGTGCTCGCGATCAGCACGGCCTTGCTGGTGGCGAAGGCCTGGCTCTTCTCGAGCTCGCGCCAACGCGTGCCCTTCTCGATCAGGGCCATCAGCGCGGGCAGGTCCACCACGTAGAAGACATCGCCGCGCTTCTCGGCGATCTTGTTGGCGATCAGGATGTCGGCGATGGGTTTCCAGCTCGCCACCACCATCGGCGTGTAGAACGGCGTGTAGACGTTGGCGGCCTGGGCCTGCGTCTTCAGCTGCGAGGCGGCCGGCGCGCCGCTCGGAAAACCGAAGTCGTACTTCTTCGGGTCGTAGCGGTTGGCGATGGACCGCGAGCCGGCCTTCTCCACCGACACGGTGATGCCGTGTTTCGCGAGGGCCTGCGCCACGCGCGGGTCGGCGAAGAAGGCTTCCTTCTCGCTGCCGATGAGGCCGCGCACGCTGACCTCGCGCGCCTGCGTGAGCCGCGCGGCCTCCGCCGTGGCGCGGTCGTCACCGACCCGGGTGTTCGAGTACCAGATGCCACCGCCCACCGCGGTCAGCAGCACCACCACCAGCGCCGGCGCCAGGAACTTGCGCATCTCCCCCTACCCGTCTCGTCATTGTGTCGCCGGATGATGACGACATCTGATGACGATGACGTGACGGGGAACGCCGCGGCTAGAAGAGCTTGCCCACCAGCAGGATGGTCACGCAGATCAGCACGCTGCTCGCGAACGGCAGGAAGAACTCGCGGCCGAAGAGGCGGAAGCGGAAGTCGCCCGGCAGGCGGCCGAGGCCGATCTTCTCGAGCCAGCGGTGGAAGTTGCCGAACAGCAGCAACACGATGAAGACGCCGATCAGCCAGCGGATCACAGGCGGTGCGACCGGTCGCCGGCCGAGAAGCCGAGGGGGGCGTTCACGAAGGCCGCATCGCCGCCGCGGGCGAAGCCGATCACCTTGAACAGTTCACCCATCTCGTGTTCGTTGACGAGCATCTGCACCGGCGCGTTGGCGCGCAGGTCGCCCGGGGGCAGCAGGTCCATGAGGCCGCAGTTGAACAGGAAGTTCGCCTGCGAGGTGTAGCCCAGCACGTCGAGCCCGGCGTCCTGCCCGGCCAGCGCGATGCCGGTGAAGTTGACGTGGGCGGTGATGTCCTTCTGGCCCACGTTCACGAGCGGGTCGGGGTCGGCCACGTGGGCGTGGTGGCACATCAGCGTGCCGCCGTGGCGCTGGGGGTGGTAGAACTCGGACTCGGGGAAGCCGTAGTCGAGGAAAAACGCCGCGCCGCGCTCGAGGCGGTCGGCCAGCGTCGCGATGAAGGCCTCGGCCTGGGGGTGGATCTCGGTGACGGTGTCCGGCACGAACGGGCCTTCGAAGGGCGGCACGAGCGTGGACGGGCGGTCGCTCCAGGCGAATCCCTCGCCGTCGGTCACGACCCCCCGCTCCTGCCACACGGCGCCGTCGAAGTGCAGCAGTTGCACGGGCATCGCGTCGAGCACCTCGTTGCCCACCACCACGCCGGTCATCGTGTCGGGCAGTGCGTCCACCCACTGGACGCGGGCGCCGAACCGGGCGAGCCGCTCACGCTGGCGTTCGCGCAGGCTGCCGGACAAGTCGACGATGGTGTACGAGGCCACCGATTCGCCCAGCGCGTCGAGCAGTTGCTCGGCCAGGGCCCCGGAACCGGCGCCGAACTCCCACACGTCGGACGTGCCGGTGCCGGCCAGCGCCTGGGCCACCTGGCGGGCCAGCGCCCGGCCGAACAGGGGCGACAGCTCGGGTGCGGTGACGAAGTCGCTGCCGGATTGCGGGAGGTGGCCGAACTTGCGGCTGTCGTTCGCGTAGTAGCCGAGGCCCGGGGCGTACAGCGCCAGGGCCATGAAGCGGTCGAACGGCAGCCAGCCCCCGTTCCGGGCGATGGCCTCGTGGATCAGCCGGGGAAGGGCCGCCGATACACTGACGGACTCGTTGGATTGCATCCCGCCATTGTAGGAACCATGACCACCCGACCCGTCGTCCTCGTCACCGGAAGCGCCCGCCGCCTCGGGCGCGAGATCGCCCGGCACCTCGCCCAGGGCGGGTTCGACATCGCGGTGCACTACCGGCACTCCCGCGACGAGGCGCTGGAGACCGTCGCCGCGCTGCAGGCGCTGGGCGCCCGGGCCGAGGCGTTCGCGGCCGACCTGTCCGACGAGGTGGCCTGCCGCGGCCTGCTGCCCGCGGTGCTGGAACGGTTCGGCCGGCTGGACGCCGTGGTCAACAACGCCTCCACGTTCGAGTACGACGACGCCGCCACCGCCGGGTTCGCGGCCATGGAAACCCACTGGCGGGCCAACACCGCGCCGGCCGTGCTGCTGTCCCAGGCCTTCCACGCCCACCTGCTGGCCGCGGGCGGCACCGGCTGCGTCGTGAACCTGCTCGACCAGAAACTGTGGAATCCGAACCCGGACTATTTCTCGTACACCCTGTCCAAGGCGGCCCTGCAGGCCGCCACCGTGATGCTGGCGCAGGCATTTGCGCCACAATTGAGGGTGTGCGGCGTGGCACCGGGTGTCACGCTGCTGTCGGGGGCGATGACCGACGGCGAATTCGCCGAGGCCCATGCCCTCACCCCGCTGAAACGCTCCTCGCAGCCGGAAGACATCGCCCGCGCCGTGCGTTTCCTGATCGACTCCCCGGCCATCACCGGCACCACGATGCTCGTGGACGGCGGCCAGCATTTGCAGCCCCAGTCGCGCGACGTGATGTTCCTGGCCCGCGACGCTGCCCCGAAAGCCTGAGATGCAAAGTCTCCTGAGTCACCCGAGCCTGATGGACTGCCGGCGCCTGTTCCTGCGCAACTACGAGGTCTGGATCAACATCGGCGTGCACGACTTCGAGAAGCGCGGCGAGCAGCGCGTGCTGATCAACGTCGACCTCTACATCCCGCTGGCCGTGTCCACCCCGAAGGAAGACGACCTCGCCGAGGTACTCGACTACGACTTCATGCGCCGCACCATCGGCCAGCGCGTGAAGCAGGGCCACGTGCACCTGCAAGAGACGCTGTGCGACGACGTGCTGGCGCTGATGCTCGCGCACCCGCTCGTGCGCGCCGCGAAGGTGTCCACCGAAAAGCCCGACGTGTACCCCGACTGCGACTCGGTGGGCTGCGAAGTGTTCGGCCTGAAGAAGGAGTCGTGAGATGAGCGCCGTGTTCGACACGCCCGACGAGGCGAAGAAGGCCGAGAAAGCCGCGTACGAGATCAACAAGCTCTCGAAGCGCCTGCACCGCCTGGCCGGCCAGGCCATCACCGACTTCAACATGATCGAAGAAGGTGACAAGGTCATGGTGTGCATGTCCGGCGGCAAGGACAGCTACGCGATGCTCGACATCCTGCTGAACCTGCAGCAGCGCGCGCCCATCCGTTTCGAGCTCGTGGCCGTGAACCTCGACCAGAAGCAACCGGGCTTCCCCGAGCACGTGCTGCCCGAGTACCTGACCTCGCGCGGCGTGCCGTTCCACATCGAGAACCAGGACACGTACTCGATCGTCAAGCGCGTCATTCCCGAAGGCAAGACCACCTGCGGGCTGTGCTCGCGGCTGCGCCGGGGCATCCTGTACCGCGTGGCCGGTGAACTGGGCTGCACGAAGATCGCGCTGGGCCACCACCGCGACGACATCCTGCAGACGCTGTTCATGAACATGTTCTTCGGCAGCAAGCTCAAGGGCATGCCGGCCAAGCTCGTGAGCGACGACGGCCGCAACGTGGTGATCCGCCCGCTGGCCTACGTGCCCGAAGCCGACCTCGAGCGCTGGGCCGAGCACCGGCAGTTCCCGATCATCCCGTGCACGCTGTGCGGCAGCCAGGACAACCTGCAGCGCGTGCAGATCAGCCAGATGCTGCGCGACTGGGACAAGCGTTTCCCGGGCCGCGTCGACAACCTGTTCTCGGCGCTCGGCAACATCGTGCCGTCGCACCTGATGGACCGGAACCTGTTCCCGTTCGCGTCGCTGAAGGCCACCGGCGTGCCCGACCCGCAGGGCGACCGCGCGTTCGACGAGGACGACGACTGCGCGCCGCCGTCGGTGATCACCATCCAGCGCTGACGAGACCGCACCCGGGACCGCCCATGACGACATTCCGCCGACTGGGCTGCCTGCTGGCGCTGGCCCTCGCCTTCGCCACCGCCTCGGCCGCCGACCGGCGCTGCCTCACGGAGTGCACCCCGCGCATCGGCATCGTCTCGGCCTTCGGCGCCGAGGCGGACATCCTGCTCGCGCAGACCCGCGCCAAGCGCGTGCACACCATCAGCGGCAAGACCTTCACCACCGGCGTGCTGCGCGGCAACCGCGTCGTGATCGTGCTGAGTGGCGTGAGCATGGTCAACAGCACGCTCGTGACGCAGCAGATGCTCGACCACTTCCGCATCGAGCGGCTGCTGATGAGCGGCATCGCGGGTGGCGTCGACCCGGCCAACCGCGTGGGCGACGTCACCGTGCCCGACCGCTGGGCCATGCCGATGGAAGTGTTCTGGAACAGCGGCTCGGCGCTGCCGTCGCCGTGCGGCACGCCGCTCGACCTGTCGTGCCTCGGGCTGCAGCTGGCCACGGGCCCCGACGGCCAGCCGCTCCCGCCGTTCGTGCTCGAGGGCCCGTCCGGCCCCGTCGAGACGGGCCTCTACATGCGGCGCAACCACGTCGTCAACGCCACCACCGGACCGAAAGGCGCGTGGTACTTCGACTACCCCGTCGATCCCGAGATGCTGGCGGTGGCCCGCGCGCTGTCTCCCCCGCTGGAACGCTGCGGCCCGAAGGCGCGGCGCGCGGACGGCACGCTCGACGAGAAGCTGTGCGTGCGCGAGCAGCCGCGGCTGAAGGTGGGCGGGCGGGGTGTGTCGGCCACCGTGTTCCTCGCCAATGCCCAGTACCGCGAGTACCTCCACCGCGTGCTGCAGGCGCAGACCTTCGAGATGGAAACCGCGGCGCTGGCCCACGTCGCCCATGCGAACGGCGTGCCGTACCTCGCGTTCCGCTCGCTGAGCGACCTCGCCGGCGGCGAGGGGTTCGACGCCGACGTGGGCGCCCTGTTCGCGAGCGGCCTGGCCGAGGCGAACGAGGCGGCGGTGACCCTCGCGTTCCTGGAGGCCTGGCGCCAGCGCCCGGCCGGAACCTCTCGCCGGGCGGAGGGGTCGAACCGCCCTGGAACCCCGCGATGATGTCCCTGAAGACCACCCTCCCCGCCCTGCTGGCCGTGGCCACGCTCGCCGGCTGCGCCGGCATGAACACGATCGAGAGCGACGTGTCCACGTTCAGCAAGTGGCCGGTCGACCGCAAGCCGTCCACCTATGCCTTCGAGCGGCTGCCGTCGCAGCAGGCCCGCGCGAAGGAACAGGACCGCCTGGAGGCGGTGGCCCGGGCCGCGGTCGAGGCCTCGGGCTTCCAGCCCGCCACCGACCCGGCGACCGCCGACGTGACCGTGCAGCTGGGCGCCCGCGCGAGCCGCATGGACCGCTCGCCGTACGACGACCCGCTGTGGTGGCGCGGCGGCCTCTACTACGGGCGCTACGGCCGCTACCCGTACGCGGGTCCGTACTGGGGCCCCTACTACGGCCCGGGCCTCGCGTACCGTTTCGACGCGCCGCGCTACGACCGCGAGGTGGTGGTGCTGATCCGCGACCGCCAGTCCGGCGAGCCGCTGTACGAGGCGCGCGCCGAGAACGACGGCAACACCCCGGGCAGCAAGAACCTGCTCGCCGCGATGTTCCGCGCGGCGATGATGGACTTCCCGAGCACCGGCGTGAACCCGCGCCGGGTCGCGGTGCCGCTGTCGCCCTGACGCGCCCGTCAGCGCGCCGCCGACATCGCCCGGAAGTCGTCGGCCCAGCCCCTGAGGCGCTTGGCGGCTTCCTGGCGCTGCTCGCGGGTCATGTTGTTGTGCACCTCGGCACCCACCATGCAGTTGTAGGCCTTGAGCCGTTCGTCGTACTCCCGGTAGGCCTCGCGCGGCGACTGCTGCAGCCGCGCCACGAGCGTGCGCAGGCCCGCCTGCACCTGGTCGGGCGGGGCCTTCGCGGCCAGCAGCGACCGCAGCGTGGCGAGGGTGTCGCGCTGGCGCTGCTGCCGTTCGGCGAACCACACCTCGGGATCGAACGGCGACGCGGCCACGAGCTTCGCGATGCGTTCCTTCTGCGGGCCGTCGATGCGGCCGTAGAGCGATTCGGTGCGGTCCACCACGCGGTCCACCGCCGCCTCCAGGCGGTCCTCGGGGTCGGGCTGCAGGTACTCGTCGCGGAACTTCGCGTTGACCTTCTCGTACTTGCGCTGGAGGTGCTTCAGGTTCTCGGGCGTGAACTGCATCACGGCCTCGGTGGCGGCCGGCAGCCCGCGTTCGATCAGCGGCGCGCCGCGCGCGAAGGCGTCCTGGTACCAGCGGCACACCCCGGCCGGCGTGATCGGGTCGGGCGACAGCACCTGGGCCTGCGCGCGCACGAGCAGCTGGGCGTAGTCGGGCAACTGCGTGGCACGGTGCCATTCGGCGTAGCGGGCCAGGTCGTCACGCACCTTCTCGCTCTGCGTGCTGTCGAAGTCGACGTAGCCGTCGAGCCACCAATACACCAGTTCGGGGGCCTGGCCATAGACCAGACGGAGTGCCCCACACCCTGAAAGCAGGGTGGTCAAAAGCAACACCACCCCGATAATTGCGGACTTCAGAAAAGGATGCTGCATGGCACTCGACATCGTGATCATGGCCGCGGGCAAGGGAACCCGCATGAAATCCAGCCTGCCGAAGGTGCTGCACAGGCTCGCCGGACGCAGTCTATTGCAACACGTGCTGCACACCGCCGGCACGCTGCAGGCCGACCGCATCATCACCATCACCGGCCACGGCGCCGAGCAGGTGGAAACCGCCGTGCAGGCGCCGCACCTCACCTTCGTGCGCCAGATGCCGCAGCTGGGCACCGGCCACGCCGTGCAGCAGGCCGTGCCCGCGCTGCATGACGACGGCACCACGCTGATCCTCAACGGCGACGTGCCGCTGATCCGCGCAGAGACCGCGCGCGCGCTGGTCGAGGCCTGCGGCGGCACGCGCCTCGCGCTGCTCACCATCGACCTGGCCGACGCCACCGGCTACGGCCGCATCGTGCGCGAGGGCGACGCCGTGCGCGCCATCGTCGAGCACAAGGACGCATCGCCCGCGCAGCGCGCCATCCGCGAGGTCTACACCGGCATGATGGCCGTGCCCACCGCGCTGCTCAAGCGCTGGCTGTCGCAACTGAAGAACGACAACGTCCAGGGCGAGTACTACCTGACCGACATCGTCGCGATGGCCGTGGCCGACGGCGTGCCCGTGGTGGCCGCGCAGCCGGCCGCCGAAGTCGAGGTGCTGGGCGTCAACAGCCCGGTGCAGCTCGCCGAGCTCGAGCGCCTGCACCAGCGCGCGCTGGCCGTGCAGTTCATGGACGCCGGCGTGCGCCTGGCCGACCCGGCCCGCTTCGACGTGCGTGGTTCGCTGTCGTGCGGCGCCGACGTCGAGATCGACGTCAACTGCGTGTTCGAAGGCGACGTCTCGCTGGGCGACAACGTGCGCATCGGCGCGAACTGCGTGATCCGCAACGCCCGCATCGCGGCCGGCGCCGTGATCCATCCGTTCACCCACATCGACGGCGAAGCCCTCGGCGTGAAGGTGGGCGCCGGCGCGCTGATCGGTCCGTTCGCGCGCCTGCGGCCCGGCGCCGACCTCGGCGACGAGGTGCACATCGGCAACTTCGTCGAGGTGAAGAACTCCACGCTCGCCAAGGGCGCGAAGGCCAACCACCTCGCCTACCTGGGCGACGCCACCGTGGGCGAACGCGTCAACTACGGCGCGGGCAGCATCACCGCCAACTACGACGGCGCCAACAAGCACCGCACCGTGATCGAGGCCGACGTGCACGTGGGCAGCAACTGCGTGCTGGTGGCCCCGGTGACCCTGGGCGCCGGCGCCACCATCGGTGGCGGTTCCACCATCACGAAGGACGTGGGGGCGGGCAACCTGGCGGTGGCGCGGGGGAAGCAGGTCTCGCTCGAAGGGTGGGCGCGGCCGGTGAAGCAGAAGAAGTGAGCTGACCGCAGTGGGCCCCGGCGTGCGCCGGGGTGACGGCCTTCTTCAGGCGCTCGTCACCTTCAACCCGAGCGCCCACGCCTCGAACGCCTCTTCGGTCAGCGGCCCGCTGACCAGCAGCCCCTGCAGTTCGTCGCACCCCGCCTGCTGCAGGAACTCCCGCTGCGCGGCGGTCTCCACGCCCTCGGCGATGACCTTCAGCCCGAGCCCGCGGGACATCTGGATGATGGCCCGCGCGATGGCGTTCGACTCCGGGTCGCCCGGCAGATCGTGCACGAAGGAGCGGTCGATCTTCATCTTGTCGATGGGCAACTCCTTCAGGTGCGCCAGCGACGAGTAGCCCGTGCCGAAGTCGTCCACCGCGATGCGGATGCCCAGCGCCTTCAGCTCGGTGAGCTTGCGCCGCACCTCGGGCAGGTCGTCCATCAGCATGCGTTCGGTGATCTCGAGTTCCACGAGGGTGCCGGACACGTCCTCCTCGAGCAGCATCTGCTCCACGAGCGCCGTGAAGCCGCTCGTCTGGAACTGCACGCTCGACAGGTTCACGGCCACCGGGGCGTGGCGGATGCCCGCGTCGTGCCAGCGTTTCGCGCAACGTGCGGCTTCGCGCAAGGCCCATTGGCCGAGCGGCAGCATCAGCCGCTGCTGTTCGGCGAGTTCGATGAACGCGTCGGGCATCAGCAGGCCGCGCTCGGGGTGGTGCCAGCGCATCAGCGCCTCGGCGCCCAGCAGGCGGCCGTCGGCCGCGCTCACCTGCGGCTGGAAGTGCAGCACGAACTCGCCGCGGGCGAGGCCCTGGGCCATCTGGCTTTCCATCACCAGTGCGTCGAGCGCGGACCGCGCCATGGCCGGGGTGAAGAACTGGTGGTTGGCGCGGCCGCGCGACTTCGCGAGGTACATCGCGGTGTCGGCGTTCTTGATGAGCGCGTCGGCCGTGCCCGCGTCGTGCGGGAACATCGAGATGCCGATGGACGGGGTGACCGAGATCAGCCGGCCGTCGACGTTGACCGGCACCTCGATGGCGGCCAGCAGCTTGTTCGAGACCTCCTCCACGTCGGAACGCTGCAGCGTGTTGGGCAGCAGCACGATGAACTCGTCGCCGCCGAAACGGGCCACGCGGTCGGTGGTGCGCAGGCAGTCGGTGATGCGCCGCGAGATGGTCTGCAGCAGCGTGTCGCCCACGAGGTGGCCGAGCGAATCGTTGACCCGCTTGAAGTGGTCGAGGTCGATGAACAGCAGCGCGAACTGCGAGTCGGAGCGCCGCGCGGCGGCGATCTGGTGCGACAGGTCTTCCATCAGGCTCACCCGGTTGGGCAGGCCGGTGAGCGCGTCGTGGTGGGCGAGGTAGCGGATGTGCTCCTGCGCGGCGTAACGCTCGCGGATGTCGCGCACGATGGTCATGCGCACGCGTTCGCCCTTGTGGGTCATCGAGCGGCCCATGAGCTCGACCGGCAGGCGCAGGCCGCTCTTGTGCACGAGGGCGCTCTCGTACGGCGTCTCGTTGCCGGCGCGGATCATGTCGGACACCTTGGCCCGCTGATCGGCGGCGACGATGTCGAGCGTGCGCATGCCCACCAGTTCCTCGGGCGGGAAGCCCACGAGCTGGCAGGCCGCGGGGTTCACGTCGGTGATGACCCCGTCCTGCAGGAAGGCGATGCCTTCGGCCGAGGCCTGGAGGAACTTGGAGAGCCGGTCCTGCGTTTCCTGCAGCGCGCGTTCGGCGGCGCGGTGGCGGGTGATGTCGGCGATCAGCACGAAGGCGGCGGCGGGTTCGCCGTCGGGGCCCAGGTGCGGGATCAGGTTGACCTCGAGCCACTGCGTCTGGCCGTTGCGGCCCACGAGCTCGCGCTCGTACGAGGCCGTGACCTTGTCGCGCAGCACCATGTCGACGTAGGGCTGGATCTCGCGGGTGGCGGCGTCGCCGATGATCTCGCGGAACGGGCGGCCGAGGATCGAGGCCTCGTCCCAGCCGAACGTGGCGGCGTACTGCCGGTTGGCGAAGCGGCAGGCGAAGGTGCCGGCCTCGAAGTAGGCGATGAGCACCGGCACGTTGTCGGCCAGCAGCTGGAACTGGTCGGCGCGATCGCGGGCCACGCCCTCGGCGCGCACGCGGTCGGACACGTCCTGGAAGGTGCACAGGTACCGGGCGCCCTCGGCGTCCCAGCGGGCGCGGCCGTCGAGCCAGGTGCCGTCCGGGGCCTGCGGGGTGCCCTTGAGGACCAGGGTGAGGGCGAAGTCGGCCCGGCGGGGCAGCGCGGCCTGCAGCGCGGCGAGCGAGTCGGGCGTCAGCAGCGCCGACCAGACCCAGCCCGGGTGGGTCTCGTGGGCGATGCCGAGGTGGCGCGTGAACTCCCGGTTGGCCTGCAGCACGGCGCCGTCGTCGGCGAGGCAGGCCAGCAGGCAGGGCCAAGCCTCCGGTTCGGGCAGGTCACGGTCGAGCAACGCTCGGGGCTCGTTCATCGTCTTGTTGTGGGTTGACAGCGAGGTCGATCGGAGCCGCTCTGCCCGCGTGCGGCCCTCGCTCGCTCATGATAACGACGACATTCAGCCTTCGGGGGCCAGAACCTCGCGTGCAAGGCACAGATCGTCCCAGGCCCGCCCCTTGTCCTCGGGATTGCGCAGCAGGTAGGCCGGGTGGTAGGTGACGACCAGCGGCACGCCCTGGTAGCTGTGGACCCGGCCGCGCAGCCGGCCGATGGGCTCGTTGCTGCGCAGCAGGCTCTGCACCGCGAAGCGGCCCATCGCGAGGATCACGCGCGGCTGCACCAGCGCGATCTGCCGCATCAGGAACGGCTCGCACTGGGAGAGTTCCTGCGGTTCCGGGTTGCGGTTGCCCGGTGGCCGGCACTTGACCGTGTTGGCGATGTAGACCTGCCGCTCGGGGCCCGCCTCGTCGCGGGTCAGGCCCAGCGCGCGCAGCATGTTGTCGAGCAGCTGGCCCGACTTGCCGACGAACGGTTCGCCCTGGCGGTCTTCCTGCTCCCCCGGGGCTTCGCCGACGACCATCCAGTGCGCCCGCTCGTTGCCCACGCCGAACACGGTCTGCGTGCGGCCCTGGCACAGGCCGCAGGCCGTGCAGCCGGCGACGGCCTCGCGAAGCGCGGGCCAGTCCATCGTTTCCGTGCCGGTGGGGCGGTCGCCGCGGGCGACGACCTCGATGGCGGGAGGCCGGGCGGCTGGCGCGCGGGGCGCGGGTGCAGGTGCGGGGATGGGCGCCGGTGCCCGGGCCTGAACGGGGGCCGGTGCCGGCTCGGGCGCGGCCTCGGCCACCGCCTCGACGGGCGCAGCCACCTCGGCCCGCGTCCAGACACGGATGCCCATCTCCTCCAGCATCAAGGCCTGGCGTTCGCTGAAACCCATCACTCCCACTCCACCTTCAGGCTCATCACGGCCGCATCCTCCCGGCCCATCTGACCCGGCGGCAGCGGATAGTAGCCGCGGCGCATCCGGATGGGCTGGAACCCGTACCGGGCATACAGCGCCTTCGCTCGTTCATTGCTCACCCGCACCTCCAGCCACAGCATCTGCGCGTGCCGCTCGCGGCACAGGGCCACCAGGCGGTCGAGCATCTCGCGCGCGTGCCCGCGGCCCTGCAGCGGCGGGGCCACGGTGAGGTTCAGCAGGTGCATCTCGTCGACCCCGTCCATCGCCACGAAGTAGCCGAGCAGGGTCTGGCGCGCATCCACCAGCAGCCAGGCGTCGTAGCCCGCCGCGATGGAGTCGATGAAGTTGCCCCGGGTCCAAGGCACCGGGTAGGCCTCGTTCTCGATGGCGAGCACGGCATCGAGGTGCAGCACCGTCATCGGGACCCATTGTCGCCGATCGTCGATCACGGCATTCACGACTTCGCCTCCCGGGCGGCCTCGCGCTCCGCCGTGGTCTGGGCGACCTTGTCGCGCACGTACACGGGCAGCGCGAGCGAGGCATCCACCGCACCACCGGCCGCCCACCGCTGGCGTGCCACGCGCAGCACCGCAGCGGCACGGGAACGGGCCTGCGGCACCTGCCGCGTGGTGGCGGGCAGGTCGAACGCGGCGGCGAACACCGGCAGGCCCGAGCCGGCCACCACGGCCGGCGGGTCGTCGCGCCAGCGGGCGGCCAGCACGGACGGATCGAGCAGTTCGGGCGCCGACAGCACGGCCCAGCCGGCGCCGGACCAGCGGTAGGCCCCGGCATAGACCTGGTCCATGCGGGCGTCCATCGCCACATGCACCACCGCGGCGACCTCGGGGCCCACTTGGTCGCGGGCATCGTCGGCGACGAGCATCAGGCTGTCGACCGGCACGACGGGCTTGCCGGCGCCGAGCGCGAAACCCTGCGCCACCGAGCAGGCCGTGCGCAGGCCGGTGAACGCGCCGGGACCCGCGCCGAACGCGATGGCGTCGACCTGGGCCAGCGCGATGCCGGCCCGGGCCAGCAGGGCCATGGCCTCGGGCACGAGGCGGGCCGACGCGAGCGCCCCCCCGGCCGACTCGTGCACGAAGTCGCCGGACGGCGTGCACAAGGCCAGGCTCAGCAGGTCGGTCGAGGTGTCGAAGGCCAGCAGCGTGTTCGTTGTCGTCATTTTCAGAAGTCTAGGCCATGCGATCATCGATCCATGCCCATCACGCCCTTCTTCCGGCGCACGGCGCTGCCGCTGTGCCTGCTCGCCACCGCCCTGCCCGCCCTCGCCGGTCCCACCCCGCTCCCCCCCGAAGTCGACGCCGCCCTCGCCCGCGCGCAGGTGCCCCGGGACAGCCTCGTGGCCCTCGTGCAGGAGGTGGGACAGCCGGCGAACCGGCTCGCGTGGCAGCCGCACCAGCCCGTCAATCCGGCGTCGCTCCAGAAGCTGCTGACCACGAGCGCGGCGCTCGACCTGCTGGGGCCGGCCTGGTCGTGGACCACGCCCGTGTGGATCCAGGGCGAGCTCACCGACGGCGTCCTCAAGGGCTCGCTGGTCATCAAGGGCAGCGGCGACCCGAAGCTGGTGGTGGAGCGGCTGTGGCTGCTGCTGCGGCGCGTGCAGCAGCTCGGGGTGCGCGACATCCAGGGCGACATCGTGCTCGACCGCTCGGCCTTCGCGGTGCCACTCCACGACCCGGCGGCGTTCGACGGCGAGCCGTACCGCCCGTCGAACGCGGGGCCCGACGCGCTGATGCTCAACTACAAGTCGGTCACCTACACGTTCACGCCGCAGCCGGCGCGCAACGTGGCGCTGGTGGCTGCGGACATCCCGCTCGCGGGCGTGCGGGTGGACACCACGGTGCCGCTGCTCAAGGGCCCCTGCGACGACTGGCGGGGCGACTTGCGGGCCGACTTCACCGACCCGGCCCGCGTGCGTTTCGCGGGCGGCTACGCGGCGAGCTGCGGCGAGCGGCAGTGGCCCACGGCCTACGCCGATCCGAAGGCCTACAACGAACGGGCGCTGACGGGTCTGTGGCGCGAGCTGGGCGGAAAGCTGTCGGGCCGCGTGCGCGACGGTGCGGCACCGGCCACGCCGCCCACGTTCGAGGTCACCTCCGAGCCGCTCGCCGAAACCATCCGCGACATCAACAAGTTCAGCAACAACGTGATGGCGCAGCAGCTGTTCCTCACGCTCGGCGCCACGCAGCGTGGCACCGGTTCGCCCGACCAGTCGCGCGACGTGGTGCGGCAGTGGCTGGTGGACCGCTTCGGCGACAACGTGGCGGGCACGGTGGTCGAGAACGGGTCGGGGCTGTCGCGGGATTCGCGCGTCACCGCGCAGTTGCTGGCCCGCGTGCTGCAGGCCGCGTGGGCGGGCCCGGCGATGTCCGAGCTGATGAGTTCACTGCCGGTGAGCGGCATCGACGGCACGATGCGCCGCACCCGCAACGCCAACACGGGCCGCGCCCACCTGAAGACCGGCTCGCTGCGGGACGTGACCGGCATCGCCGGCTACGTGCTCGCGAACTCGGGGCGGCGCTACGTGGTGGTGGGGGTGATCAACCACCCCAACGCCGCGGCGGCCCGGCCTGCGCTCGAAGCGCTGGTCAAGTGGACCGCCGCCGACTGACGACGATCAGAGCGGGTTCGCGCGGATGCGCTGCAGGGCCGTCTGTCCCAGCAGGCCGTGGGTGATGGTGCCGTACTGCATGCGGCCGGCCCACAGGTAGTAGATCGGGCTGGCCGTCGTGACGTCGGTCGTCTTGCAGGTGTCCAGGTCGGCGTCCGGCGTGGGCGCGCCGGCCGTCTGGCAGGCCGCCGCCACGCGGTTGGTGATCGCGTTGTAGGCCGCGCCGCTGTTGAGGTAGTACGAGTTCACCAGTTGGTCGACCTCGACGATGGCACCGCTGCGGCCACCACCGCCCGGGACCAGCGACATGCGCGCGTTCAGCCCGTCGTTGAAGGCGGTGGACATCTCGTACAGCAGGTTGGCGTCGTAGCCCTCGGCCACGACGACGGGCGCGGTGTTCAGGTACGGCACGGTGGTGATGAGGATGCGCGCGCCGGTGGCGATCGTGTTCAGCACCACGTCGCCGAGCGCCTCGCCCCGCTTCTCCGCGGCGGTGATCATCGCCTCGCGGTCGGCGGCGTTGGGCGTCTTGTTCGTGCCCACGATGGCCAGCAGGTCGTGCGAGCCGACCATCAGCGTGACCAGGTCGTTCTGGTTGAGCGCCGGCGACACGCCGGCCAGGGCCGCCGCGGCCTGGTCCACCGTCTGGCCCACCTGGGCGAGCATCACGGCGTACTTGCGCGTGGCGTCGGTGGCGGCACCGCGGCATTCACCGAACGAGAGGCCGTAGTCGGCGGCGACGTACTGGACCCAGATCGGGTTGTTGATGCAGGGGACGCCGTTCGGATTCGTGGTGGCCGAGACGCTGACGTTGTTCACCGAGTACTGGCTGCCATCGGGGTTGATCAGCGTGTTCTCGTCGCCCACCGCCACGATGCGGGTGGGCTGGAAGGTTTCCTCCTGTTCGCCGCCGCCACAGGCGGCCAGCAATGCCGAAGCCAGCACGGTGGCCACGAGGGGCCGGCGGGCGGAAACGATCGACAGGTCACGGAAAAAAGACATGAACACTCCAGAAACATGAAGGGCCGCGCGCGTCACGACGCGGCGGCTCGCGAAAGGCGGTCCCGCACCCCGTCCCACTCGGGGCCGGGCGGCGGGTCCTCGACCCAGATCAGAGCCACGCCCTCCGCGTCGAGTTCGCGCAGGACAGAGAACAATTCGTGGGCGGCGGCATCGGGGCGGTCGGGCATCCGGCGCCAGAGCGCCCGGCCGGCGGCCCCGAAGGGCACCGTCCGGCAATATACCGCCAGCTTCAATGGGGCGCCGTCGACCATCTCGAGCGCCGTCTTGAGCATGGGGCCGGCCATCAGGCGCAGCTTCGCGCGCGGGGCGTAGTGCGCCTCGAGCGTGCCGGACGCGCGCGGCGCCTGCTGGTCGCGGTCGCGCAGCGGTTCACCGGCCGCGGCCTCCAGTTGCGCGCGGGTGAGCACGCCGGGGCGCAGCAGCACGGGGTGGCCGCGCGAGCAGTCGACGATGCTCGACTCGATGCCCACGTCGCACGCGCCGCCGTCCAGCACCAGCAGGCCCGGCTCGAACTCGTCGACGACGTGTTCGGCACGCGTGGGGCTGATGCGGCCGAAACGGTTCGCGCTGGGGGCGGCCACACCGGCCACGCCCCGCTCGCGCGCGGCCACCAGCAGCGCGTGCGCCACCGGGTGGCCCGGGCAGCGCAGGCCGACGGTGTCCTGCCCGCCCGCGGCGGCGGCGGCCATGCCGGGGGCACGCGGCACGATGACGGTCAGCGGGCCCGGCCAGAACACCTGCACGAGGCGCTGCGCCACGGCCGGCCAGTCGGCCGCGAAGGCGCGTGCGCCGGCGGCGTCCGCCACGTGCACGATCAACGGGTGGTCGGCCGGGCGGCCCTTCGCGGCGAAGACCTTGGCCACGGCCGCGTCGTCGTCGGCGCGGGCACCGAGGCCGTAGACCGTTTCGGTGGGAATGCCCACGAGGTCGCCGTCGGCCAGCGCCTGGGCGGCGCGGTCGATGGCGGCGGGATCCCGGCCGTCGAGCAGCATCGGAGGCCCTCCGCTCACCAGGCCGCCAGGCCCAGCACGGCGGCGGCGCGCAGCGCCACGTCGCGCGCCTCGGCCGGGGTGGCCGCGGTGACGTTCAGGTGGCCCATCTTGCGGCCGGCACGCGCCTCGGTCTTGCCGTACAGGTGCAGGTGGGTGCCCGGCAGCGCCAGCACACGGTCCCAGGCGGGTTCGACGGCGGTGGCCGCGCCACCCGGGAACCACAGGTCGCCGAGCAGGTTCAGCATCACCGCGCTCGAATGCAGGCGCGGGGCCACGAGCGGCGTGTTCGTGAGCGTGTGGACCTGCAGGTCGAACTGGGACCGGTCGCAGGCGTCCATCGTGTAGTGCCCGGAGTTGTGCGGGCGCGGGGCCATCTCGTTGGCGACGAGGCTGCCGTCGGCCAGCACGAAGAACTCGACGCACAGCACGCCCACGTAGCCGAGGGTGGACGCGATCTTTTCCGCGGCGGCCACGGCCTGCTGCTGCACGGCCGGCGTGACGTCGGGCGCGGGCACCGTGGTGACGGCCAGGATGCCGTCGCGGTGCAGGTTCTGCTGCAGCGGGAAGTGCACCACGTCGCCGGAGGCGCCGCGGGCCACGATCACACTGACCTCGTAGGCAAGCGGCAGGCGCTTCTCGAGCACGCACGGCACGCGCTTGAGGTCGGCCCAGGCCGTGGCCAGCTCGGCGCGGGTGTTCACCCGCACCTGGCCCTTGCCGTCGTAGCCGAGGCGCGAGGTCTTGAGGATGCCCGGCAGCAGGTCGTCGGTGACCGCGGCGAGCTGGGCCTCGGTCTCGATGACCGCGTGGGGCGCGCACGGCACGCCGCAGCGAACGATGTGGGCTTTCTCGACGGCGCGGTCCTGGCACGTGGCCACCGCGTCGCCCGACGGCGCCACCGGGCGCGTGGCCGCGAGCGTGCGCAGCGCGTCGGCCGGCACGTTCTCGAACTCGGTGGTGACCGCCGCCGACACGCGGGCGAGTTCGGCCAGGCCGGCCTCGTCGCGGTAGCCCGTCTTCACGTGGTGGTGGGAGACGGTGCCGGCCGGGCTGTCGGCATCGGCGTCGAGCACGGCGGTGAAGTAGCCGGCGCGCTGCGCGGCATGGACGAACATGCGGCCGAGCTGGCCGCCGCCGAGCACGCCGAGCGTGGCGCCGGGGGCGATGTAGGAAGTCTTGGACACGAACGGACGGGCGGCGTTTGGGGTTACTTCAGGTCGGCGGTCATCGCGCGGGCCACCTCGGTCTGGCGGGCGCGGTAGGCATCGAGCTTCGCGCGCAGCGACTCGTCTCCGGTGGCGAGCATCGCGACCGCGAACAGCGCCGCATTGGCGGCGCCGGCCGTGCCGATGGCGAACGTGGCGACCGGGATGCCCTTGGGCATCTGGACGATGGAATGCAGCGAGTCGACACCCTGCAGGTGGCGGCTGGCGACCGGCACGCCGAGCACGGGGACCGTGGTCTTGGCCGCGATCATGCCCGGCAGGTGGGCCGCGCCGCCGGCACCGGCGATGATGGCGCGCAGGCCGCGGCCGGCCGCGCTTTCGGCATACGCGAACATGTCGTCCGGCATGCGGTGGGCCGAGACCACGCGGGCCTCGAAGGGAATGCCGAACTCGGCGAGAATCTCGGTAGAGAGGCGAAGGGTCTCCCAGTCGCTGCTGGACCCCATCACCACACCTACCACGGGGGCGCTGCTCAAGGCTCGCTCCAAGTGCTGAACAGAACCGGATTGTAGGCGGCGCGGGCCGGCCGCCCCTCATTGCCCGACGGCTGGGACACCATGGACATCACCATTCAGAATTTCGAGACCGACCTGATCAACGCATCCCTGGAGCAGCCGGTGCTGCTCGACATCTGGGCGCCGTGGTGCGGTCCCTGCAAGCAGCTCACCCCCGTGCTGGAGGCCCTGGAGGTCTCGTACGCCGGGCGGTTCAAGCTTGCGAAGCTCAATGCCGACGAACAGCCGGAGATCTCCGGCCAGCTGTCCCAGATGTTCGGGGTGCGCAGCATCCCGTTCTGCGTGCTCTTCAAGGAAGGCCAGCCCGTCGACGGCTTCGTGGGCGCCCTGCCCGAGGCCAAGCTGCGCGAGTTCCTCGACAAGCACGTGGCGAGCCCCGAGGAGGCCGAGGCCGGCGAGGAAGCCGCGCTGGCCGACGAACTGCTGGCCGAGGGCAACCCGGAGAGCGCGCTCGAGCGCCTGCAGGAAGCCGTGGCCATCGACCCCGCGAACGACGCGATCCGCAACGACTACCTGCGCGCCCTGCTGACGCTGGGCCGCACCGACGAAGCCCGCCGCGCGTTCGAGCCGGTGGCCAGCAAGGTGCAGTTCGACGCCCGACTGGCCGCCGCCGGCCACTGGATCGACGCCCAGGAGAAGGCCGCCACGGCCCGCGCGCCCGAAGCCCTGGCCGCCGCCATCGCCGCCAACAAGCGCGACTTCGACGCCCGCTTCGAGCTGGCCCAGACCCACTTCGCCGCCCAGCGCTTCACCGAGGCGATGGACGAACTGCTCGAGATCCTGATGCGCGACAAGGCGTGGAAGGAAGAACTGGCACGCAAGACCTACGTGGCCATCCTCGAGCTGATGACCAAGCCGGCGGCCGCGCCGAAGGCCGATGCCGCGCCCAAGGGGGCGCTGGAGGTGGCGGGCAAGGTGAACACCGCGCCGGCCGATCCGGTGGTCGACCAGTACCGCCGCCGGCTGAGCATGACGCTGTTCTGAAAAGAACAAGCCGTCACCCCTGCGAAAGCCGGGGCCCCGGGCAGACGCCGAAGGTCCCGGCCTCCGCCGGGATGACATGCTTCTTCAGGCGGGCAGCGCCTCGGTCAGCCGGTTCAGGCTGGCCACCACGGCCAGCTGGTCGCGCACGTGGGCCTTCCAGTCGCTGTCGGCGCGCACCGCATGGCGGGCCGCCGTTTCGGGCTCGCCGAGTTCGGTGAACACCCGGAACAGGCGGCTGTGGGCCGCGGCGCGGTCGTCGAGGTCGGTCTCGTGTTCGGCGGCCTGGGCGGCTTCCACCGCGTCGCGCATGGCCTCGCGGTGCTGGCCCAGCTGGTAGCGGCACCACGCCATGTCGGCACGCAGGCTGCCCTGCATGCGCGCCAGGCCCTGCACCATGGCCGAGGCCAGGTGCTGGTCGTACAGCACGAGGGCGTCGGCGGGCCGGCCCTGCAGCGAGAGGATCTGGGCGCGCAGGATGGGCACCAGCGCGTCGAGCGACGCGGTGCCCACCAGCTGGTCGAAGTTGCCGGTGGACTCCGCGCTCATCAGCATCTGCGGCGTGGCCACGCCCTCGCCGGACGCGGTCAGCGCCTGCTGGCGCGCATGGCTCGCGTGCAGCCAGGCCATGTTGTGCATCAGCGCGCTCAGCGTGGCCTCGTCGCCGTCGGCGTTGCCGTGCAGGCGCACCTTCGCGTACCAGGGCTGGGCGAGGTCGTAGCGGCCGCCGAAGTGGTAGGCCTGCGCGATCACGAGGCAGGCACGCGAACGGGTGCCGTGGTCGCCGGGTTCGGCGAGCGACAGCGCCTCGCCGACGTGACGCACCATGGCGTCGAAGTCGTACTGGGTGTAGTCCATGTGCGCGAGCCAGGCCGCGGACAGCGCATGGAGCTTCATGTCGCGCGCGGCACCGCTCAGCGCGTACGCCCGGCGCATGCGGTCGTGCGCGGCCGGGCCCAGGTCGCTGAAGTGGCTGAGCAGGCCTTCCCCGAGGCTCAGCCATGCGCTCATCACCGCGTGCGGGTTGGCCGCGTACTGCATGTGCAGCGTGGACAGCACCTGGCGGGCCTCGTCGAGGTGCCCCTGGCGTGCGAGGAAGCCCGCGCGCTCGGCGCGCAGGCAGTCGGCCTTCAGCGGATGCCGGGCCGCAGCGATCTCCGCGTCGAGCCGGCTCAGAAGGCGCGAGGCCATCGCGTCAAGCCGTCAGCCGTTGGAGCGCTTCGCGGTACTTGGCCGCCGTGTTGGCCACCACGTCGGCAGGCAACGCGGGGGCCGGCGCCGTCTTGTTCCAGGGCTGGCCGTCGACACGCGCCTGCTCGAGCCAGTCGCGCACGAACTGCTTGTCGTAGCTGGGCGGGTTCTTGCCGGCGGCGAACGCGGCGCCGTAGCCTTCCACCGGCCAGAAGCGGGACGAATCGGGCGTGAGCACCTCGTCCATCAGCGTGAGCGTGCCGTGTTCGTCGAGGCCGAACTCGAACTTCGTGTCGGCGATGATGATGCCTTTGGCCAGCGCGATCTCGGCGGCGCGGCTGTAGAGGCGGATCGACACGTCGCGCACCTTCGTGGCGAGGTCGGCGCCGATGATCTCCA
Source organism: Piscinibacter gummiphilus (assembly GCF_002116905.1). Taxonomy (NCBI): domain Bacteria; kingdom Pseudomonadati; phylum Pseudomonadota; class Betaproteobacteria; order Burkholderiales; family Sphaerotilaceae; genus Rhizobacter; species Rhizobacter gummiphilus. The sequence goes on along the minus strand of NZ_CP015118.1, from coordinate 647,866 downwards.
CCATGCGCTCGAACGAGATGTTCTCGTCGTGGTCGCCCATCTCGGCCTTCGTGGCCGGCGTGAAGATGGGCTCGGGCAGGCGGCTCGCGTTCTTCAGGCCTTCGGGCAGCTTGACGCCACACACCGAGCGGCTGGCCTGGTACTCGGTCCAGCCGCTGCCGGCGAGGTAGCCGCGCACCACGGCCTCGACGGGCAGCGGCTTCAGGCGCTTGACCAGCATGGCGCGGTCACGCACCTGCTCGCGCTCGTCGGCGGCCACCACCGATTCCGGGTTCTCGCCGGTCAGGTGGTTCGGCACGATGCCGCCCAGGCGGTCGAACCAGAAGAGGGCCATCTGCGTGAGCAGCGCGCCCTTGCCGGGGATGGGTTCACCCATCACCACATCGAACGCGCTGAGGCGGTCGGTGGCGATCATCAGCAGGCGATCCTCGCCGACCGCGTAGTTGTCCCGGACCTTGCCCTGGGCCAGCAGCGGGAGGGAGCGGATCGTCGATTGGAGCAGGGCGGCAGTCATGGGCCGGGCTTTCGGTAAAACAAAAGAAGAAGGCCCGCATTCTAGAACGCGGGCCTTCGTGGGCGGTTGAAACCGGACCGGGCGTTCAGTTCACGGTCTGCGCCAGCTCACCCTTGGCGTACTTCGTGGCGATCTGGTCGAGCGGGATCGCCTTGATCTTGGCGGCCTGGCCTTCGCAGCCGAACTCGAGGTAGCGCTGCTTGCAGACAGCCTTCGCGGCTTCGCGGGCCGGCTTGAGCCATTCGCGGGCGTCGAACTTGTCGGGATTCTCGGCCAGGAACTTGCGCACCGCACCCGTCATCGCGAGGCGGATGTCGGTGTCGATGTTGATCTTGCGCACGCCGTACTTGATGGCTTCCTGGATTTCCTCGACGGGCACGCCGAAGGTCTCCTTCATCTTGCCGCCGTACTGGTTGATGATGGCCAGCAGTTCCTGCGGGACGCTGGACGAGCCGTGCATCACGAGGTGGGTGTTGGGGATGCGCTTGTGGATCTCCTTCACGCGGCTGATCGCGAGGATGTCACCCGTGGGCTTGCGCGAGAACTTGTAGGCGCCGTGGCTGGTGCCGATGGCGATGGCCAGCGCGTCGAGCTGCGTGGCCTTCACGAAGGTGGCGGCCTCCTCGGGGTCGGTCAGCATCTGGCTGTGGTCCAGCTTGCCGACGGCGCCGATGCCGTCTTCCTCGCCGGCGTCACCGGTCTCGAGGTTGCCGAGGCAACCCAGCTCGCCTTCGACGGTGACGCCCACCTTGTGGGCCATCTCGACCACGCGGCGGGTCACGTCGACGTTGTAGTCGAAGGACGCGGGCGTCTTGCCGTCGTCCATCAGCGAGCCGTCCATCATGACCGAGCCGAAGCCGAGGCCGATGGCGCCCTCGCAGACCTTGGGCGAGGTGCCGTGGTCCTGGTGCATCACGAGCGGGATGTGCGGGAAGGCTTCGACGGCGGCCTGGATCAGGTGCTTGATGAAGGGCTCGCCGGCGTACTTGCGGGCGCCGGCCGAGGCCTGCAGGATCACCGGGGCGCCGACTTCGTCGGCCGCGGCCATGACGGCCTGCACCTGCTCGAGGTTGTTGACGTTGAAGGCCGGGATTCCGTAACCGTTTTCGGCGGCGTGGTCCAGCAACTGGCGCATTGAGACGAGAGGCATGATGGAACGTCCAGAGAGTGAAAAACCTTGAGCGCGTGCGCCGGAAGGCGCACAACGGGCCGCGGGCGGCCGTGATGGGTTGATTTTAGTCGTCAGACCTCTTGGCAACCCCCATGCCCGCCACGCTCGATCAGGGGGAAAGATCGCTTGATCGATGAAGCCCGAGGTTTCGGCGCAACGCCGGAACTGCACCGCGGAACACCTTCTTTTCCGGCTCAAGGCCTGGCCGGACCGGCCGGACACTGGTTTCCTGTCCGTCAGGAACCCGACCTTGCCATGGCCCGCATCGACATCCACTCCCTGTGCCTCTGGATCACGGCCGCCGCCGTCCAGCACCCGAACGACCTCGCGCGCCAGGTGGTGGAGCGCACCGGCCTGACCCGTGCGACGGTGAACAAGGCGCTGGCCCGACTGGTGGCGCTGAACTGGCTGGAGCGCAGCGGCACGCCGCGCAAGCCCATGTACCGCCCCGGCCTGCTGCGCCAGGTGGTGCAGCAGTACACCCTGTCGGGCCTGCAGGAGGACGTGCCCTGGTCGCGCGACTTCGCCCCCTTCTTCCACCTGCCGCCGCACGTGCGCCAGATGACCCAGCACGCGTTCGTCGAGCTGCTCAACAACGCGATCGACCACAGTGAAGGCACGAGCGTGACCGTGTCGCTGCGCCAGACGCCGAGCCACGTGCAGCTGCTGGTGTCCGACGACGGCCGCGGCCTTTTCGACAAGATCGAGGCGGCCTTCGACATCGACGACCCGCACCTCGCCATCTTCGAGCTGAGCAAGGGCAAGCTCACGAGCGAAGCCAAGCGCCACACCGGCCGAGGCCTCTTCTTCACCTCGAAGCTCGCCGACGTGTTCGACCTGCACGCCAACGAGGTCGCCTTCCAGCAGCGCGACTGGGAGACCTCGGGCTGGCGCCCGGCCCGCGCCCTCAAGCGCCGCGGCACCTCGGTGTACGCCGCCATTGCGCTCGACACGACCCGTTCGCTCGAGACCGTGCTCAACGCCTGGAGCCTCGACGGCGCCGGCGTGGGCTTCGACCGCACCGTGGTGCCTGTCCGCCTGATGACCTCGCCCGACGTGGGCCTCGAATCGCGCGCCCAGGCGCGCCGCGTGGCCTCGCGCCTCGGGGAGTTCCTGCGTGCGGAGATCGACTTCGACGGCGTCGACCGCATCGGCCATGGCTTCGCCGACGAGCTCTTCCGCGTGCAGGCGGCCGATCACCCCGGCCTGGACCTGCAGCCCGTGAACATGTCGGCGGCCGTAGCCGCAATGGTGCGCAGCGTGCGCGCCTGAAAAAATTACCGCACTGCAGCAAAGGGCCGAACAGGCCCTGGCCATTCCTGCTCCCTATAGTGGTGTCGGCACGCGGCTTGCCCGTGTGTTCCATTCCCTCACCCCCCTTTGAAGCAGGAGTCGGCCATGTCCCGCCGTGGAAAGTTGTTGTTCGCCAGCGCCCTCGGGCTGGCCACGGTGGGGCCTGCGCTGGCCCAGGTCCCCCCCCTGCTCACCGTGCCGGACCGCCGGGTCGTCCCCGGGGACGCGCCGGATCTGGGCAGCGATGCGGTGTGGAAGTTCGCCGCGAGCCTGGGCGGCAGCAAGACCTCGGGCAACACGGACTCGACCCAGCTCAACGTCACCGGCGAGGCCGCGCGCATCACCGACGACAGCAAGCTGAACCTCGCGGTGCGCGGCTTCTACGCCGAGACCAACGACACCCGCACCGGCGCGAACCTGTACCTCAACACCCAGTACGACCGCGACTTCACGCGCGACTGGTTCGGCTTCGGCAAGCTCGACGCGCTTCGCGACCACCCGGCGAACATCCACCTGCGGACCTCGGCGTTCACCGGCGTGGGTTACCACGTGGTGCGCACGTCCGAGAACACCTGGGACGTGTCCGGCGGCCTCGGCTACACGGAAGACCGGTACGTGCGCCCCGCACAGGTGGCCGGCGCGCTGCGCGACGAGTACGGCCGCGTGGAAGGCGTGCTCAGCGAATCGTCGAGCCACAAGCTCACCGACACCACGTCGATCCGGCAGAAGCTCGGCGTGTTCCCGAACCTGAAGAACAGCGGCGAGTACCGCGTGGTGTTCGACGCGGGCCTGTCGGTGGCCATCAATTCCGCGCTCAGCCTCACGGCCGGCTGGACCTACCGCTTCGACAGCGACCCCGGCATCGGCGTCAACAAGGTCGACACCGTGTGGGTCACGGGCATCGGGGTCAAGTGGGACTGAACGTCCCCGCCTGACCCCGCGCCGGGTCAGCCGACCCGGCCCACCTTCAGCATGTTGGTGCCGCCCGGGTAGCCCATCGGCTCGCCGCAGGTGATGGCGTAGGTGTCGCCCGGCTTCAGAACGCCCTGCTCGATGAGCAGCGCCTCCGCGTGGCGCAACGCCTCCTCGCGGTCGCTGAAATTGGGCATCAGCACCGCGTTCACGTTGCGGTACAGCGCCATGCGGCGCTGGCTGGCGAGCTGCGAGGTGAGGCCGTAGATCGGGACGTGGATCTTGTTGCGGCTCATCCAGAGCGCCGTGGAGCCCGACTCGGTCAGCGCGAGGATGGCCTTGCACCCCAGGTGGTACGCGGTGAACAGCGCGCCCATCGCGATGGACTGGTCGATGCGGCCGAACTTCTTGTTCGTGAAGCTCGCGTCGAGCGCGATCTCTTCCGCGTTCTCGGCCTCGACGCAGATGGCGGCCATCATCTCGACGGTCTCCACCGGATAGCGGCCCGCGGCCGTCTCGGCGCTGAGCATCACGGCGTCGGTGCCGTCGAGCACGGCGTTGGCGACGTCGCTCACCTCGGCGCGCGTGGGCACCGGGTTCACGATCATCGACTCCATCATTTGCGTGGCGGTGATCACGACGCGGTCCATCTCGCGGGCCATCTTGATCATGCGCTTCTGCAGCGCCGGCACCGCGGCGTTGCCCACCTCGACCGCCAGGTCACCGCGCGCGACCATGATGCCGTCGCTGGCCCGCAGGATGGCCTCGAGCGCGGGGATGGCCTCGGTGCGCTCGATCTTGGCGATCAGCGCGGGCTTGTGGCGCCACGGTTCGCCGGCGACGTTCGCCAGTTGGCGCGCCATCTCCATGTCGGTCGCGCTCTTCGGGAAGCTGATGGCGAGGTACTCGCACTGGAAGCTCATCGCGGTCTTGATGTCTTCCATGTCCTTCGCGGTGAGCGCCGGGGCCGTCAGGCCGCCGCCGGCCTTGTTGATGCCCTTGTTGTTGGACAGGTCGCCACCGATCACGACCGTGGTGTGGACCTGCTCGCCCACCACCTTCTCGACGGTCAGGCGCAGCAGGCCGTCGTTGAGCAGCAGCGTGTCGCCGGGGCGCACGTCGCGCGGCAGTTCCTTGTAGTCGAGGCCCACGCGTTCGTTGTTGCCCAGTTCCTTCATCGTGGCATCGAGGATGAAGGCCTGCCCGGGTTCGAGCACGGTCTTGCCACCCTCGAACTTGCCGACGCGGATCTTGGGGCCCTGCATGTCGGCCATGATGGCCACTTCCTTGCCGGCGGCGCGGGCGACCTCGCGCACGAGCGTGGCGCGGTCGATGTGGTCCTGCGCGGTGCCGTGCGAGAAGTTCATGCGGACCACGTCGACGCCGGCGCGGATCATCCGCTCGAGCACCTCACGGGAACTGGAAGCGGGGCCAAGGGTGGCGACGATCTTGGTGGCGCGGGGCATGAATCGATTCTCCGAACAGGGGTAGCGGTGAAGAGGGATCGACGGGATCGACCGCCGATCGGTGAGGAAGCAAACGGGGCTGCGGGTGTCGCGGGCCCCGAGGGAAACTGTGGACCTGGGCGGCGGCGGGGCGCTCAGCCCGCCGCGCGCTTCGCGAGAATCTCGAAGGCCGGCAGGGTCTTGCCTTCCAGCACCTCGAGGAAGGCGCCGCCGCCGGTGGAGATGTAGCCGACGTCCTTCTCGATGCCGTACTTCGCGATGGCCGCGAGCGTGTCGCCGCCGCCGGCGATGCTGAACGCGCTGGACGCGGCGATGGCGCGGGCGAGCGTCTCGGTGCCGTGCGAGAAGGCCTCGAACTCGAACACGCCGACCGGGCCGTTCCAGACGATGGTGCCGGCGGCCTTGAGCTGGTCGGCGAGGATGGCTGCGGTCTTCGGGCCGATGTCGAGGATGAGGTCGTCGGCGGCCACGTCGGCCACGGCCTTGACGGTGGCGGGTGCGTCGGCGGCGAAGGCCTTCGCGGTGACGACGTCGACGGGGATGGGCACCGCGGCGCCGCGGGCCTTCATGCCCTCGATCACGGCCTTGGCTTCATTCACCAGGTCGGGCTCGGCGAGCGACTTGCCGATGGGCAGGCCGGCGGCCAGCAGGAAGGTGTTGGCGATGCCGCCGCCGACGATCAGGCCGTCGACCTTCTCGGAGAGAGACTTGAGGATGGTGAGCTTCGTGCTGACCTTGCTGCCGGCGACGATGGCGACCAGCGGGCGCTTGGGAGCGGCGAGGGCCTTCGTGACGGCGTCGATCTCGGCGGCCAGCAGCGGGCCGGCGCAGGCGATCGGGGCGAACTGGGCGATGCCGTAGGTGGAGGCCTCGGCGCGGTGGGCGGTGCCGAACGCGTCGTGCACGAAGATGTCGCACAGCGCGGCGAGCTTCTTCGAGAGTTCCTCGCTGTTCTTCTTCTCGCCCTTGTTGACGCGCACGTTCTCGAGCAGCACGACCTGGCCCGGCTTCACGTCGACGCCGTCGACCCAGTTGGCGACCACGGGCACGTCGCGGCCCAGCAGTTCGCCCAGGCGCTTGGCGACCGGGGCGAGCGAGTCTTCCGGCTTGAACTCGCCTTCGACGGGACGGCCCAGGTGGGACGTGACCATCACGGCGGCACCGGCCTTCAGCGCCAGCTCGATGCAGGGCACCGATGCACGCACCCGGGTGTCTTCGGTGATCTGGCCGGCATCGTCGAGCGGCACGTTCAGGTCGGCGCGGATGAACACGCGTTTGCCGGCGGCCTGGCCCTGGGCCACGAGATCTTCAAAGCGGATGACGTTCATGGATTGACGCTTGGGGGTAGTGATGAGTTCGGTGGGGAGCGTGCTCCCGTCAACCCCCTATTGGACATCAAAGCGGCCCGTTTTTGCGAACGACTTCCAGCACGATCGTTCGCCCGCGTGTCATGGGATCGTCACCATCCGAGCCACAGCTTGAGCGGGACGAGCACCACCATGCCCGAGACGATGGTGCCGAGCATCGTGCGCCGCCAGAAGAACCACGCGGTGGCCGCCACGACGGCGAAGAGGCGCGCATCGCGCCACGTGTGGATCAGGTGGTCCTGCGTCATCACCACCTCGGGCACCACGACGGCGGCCAGCGCGGCGAGCGGCGCGTAGCGCAGGCCGCGGCGCAGCCAGCCAGGCATCGGCAGCTCGCGTTCGGTGGCGATGAAGAAGCAGCGGGTGGCGACGGTGATGAGCGCGAGCCCCGTGATCGCGACGATGGCGAACCAGCCGGTCATGGCGCGGCCTTCGCGGTGCGGTCCATCAGCAGCCCCACGCACACGCCCGCGGCGATGGCCACGACGATGTGCAGCCGGAACGGCAGCGCGAACGCGGCCACGGCCGCGGTGCCCGCGATGACCGCGGAGACGGCGGTCGCGCGGTCGGACGTGAGCGAGTAGCCGAGGCCCAGCAGCGCCAGCACGCCGGCGAACCCGAGGCCCCAGTCGGTGGGGATCACGTTCGCGAGCAGGATGCCCACGACCGACGGCACCTGCCACGACAGCCAGTTCATCGACGCGTTGCCCCAGAAGTAGGCCATCTGGCTCTCGCGGTCGCCCGGCACCGGATGCCGCTTCATGAAGAGCACGTAGGTCAGGTCGGCCGTGAGGTAGCCGGCGGCGAGGCGCCACCGCAGCGGCAGGTGCTGGAAGTAGGGGCGCAGCTGGGCGCTGAAGATGACGAAGCGGAGGTTCACGCAGACGGCGGTGGCCCAGATCACCCACAGCGGGGCGCCGACGGCGAGCAGCGGCAGCGCGGCGAGCTGGGCGCTGCCGGCGTACACGGTGAAGCTCATGAAGAGGGCGAGGGGCACGCCGAGGCCGGCCTTGACCATCGCGACCCCGGTCACGAGGGACCAGGCGGCGACGCCGGGCGACACGTCGGCCATGTCCTTGACGCCCACGCGGAACTGCGGATGGGCGAAGGCCGAGCGGAACGAATGCATGGGCGCGATGGTACGGGGACGTGCCCGTCCGACGCGGGCACTGGGTCTTGCGCCGACCCGCCGGGGATCAGTGTTCGCCGTCGTGCGGCTTCGCGGTGGCCTTGGCGGGCTTGCGCTCGATCTGGACCACGCTCTCGCCCGGCTCGGACGAGGCGACGTTGCCCTCGTCCGCCTTCGCCTCGCCCTTGCGGGCGCCGGCGACCGGCGGGGTGACCTGCGGGGCCACCGTGTCGATCTTGTTCTCGCGCATGTAGTCGTTCATGTCGCGCCAGCCGGCGAACACGGCGGCCTTGTCGGCCTTCTTGTTCAGCGCGTAGCAGTCCTCGATGGCGCGGCCCGCATGGCGGCACGCCCCGCCGATGGCCCGGCCGTCGGCCTCGCGCGCGGCGGCGATCTTCTCCGGCGAGTCCCCGAGGAGGTCGCACCCGGCCAGCAGCAGGGCGGACAGGGCGGCGGCGGTCAGGAGGGGCAGGCGAAACATGGGGCGAGAGGGTAGTTCTGCACGGGATATCGGTCAAGACGGGCCCTGCTTGAGGGCCCGTCCCGCGCCCCAGGGGCGTTCAGCGCATCGCGAGCAGGCGCGCCACACGTTCCTCGGTGGACGGGTGGGTCGAGAACAGCCCCCGCAGCCCGCCGCCGGACAGCGGGTTGGAGATCATCATCTGCGCGGTCTCGGGGTGGCGCTCGGCGGCGGCCATGGGGATGCCGCGGGCGTAGTGCTCGATCTTCTGCAGCGCGCTGGCGAGCGCCTGCGGGTCGCCCGAGATCTCGGCGCCGCCACGGTCGGCCTCGAACTCGCGGGCGCGGCTGATGGCCATCTGGATCACGCTGGCGGCCAGCGGGGCGAGGAACATCACGAGGATGCCGACGATGGGGTTGTGGCTGCGGCCCTCGCTGTCGCGCCCGCCGAAGAACATCGCGAAGTTCGCGAGCATGGAGATGGCACCGGCCATGGTGGCGCTGACGGTGCTGATCAGGATGTCGCGGTGCTTCACGTGGGCGAGTTCGTGCGCCATCACGCCGCGCAGCTCGCGGTCGGACAGCACGCGCAGGATGCCCGTGGTGGCGGCCACCGCGGCGTGGTCGGGGTTGCGGCCGGTGGCGAACGCGTTGGGGGCGTCCTCCTGGATCAGGTAGACCTTCGGCATCGGCAGCTGGGCACGTTGCGCGAGCTCGCGCACCATGTTGTAGAACTGCGGGGCGGACGTTTCGTCCACCTCCTGCGCGTTGTACATCTTCAGCACCATCTTGTCCGAGAACCAGTAGCTGAAGAAGTTCATGCCGATCGCCACGAGCAGCGCGATCATCATGCCGCTCTGCCCGCCGATCAGGGACCCGATCGCCATGAACAGCGCGGTGATCGCGGCCATCAGCACGGCGGTCTTCAGGATGTTGAACATGGTGGTTTCCGTAAAAGAAGGACGTCTACGCCCCCTCAGATGCGCGCCGCGCCCGGAAGTTCAAGCGCCGTGGGGCGCGAACACCTGCCCGGCGAGGTCGCCGGCCGACTGCAGGAACTGCGCAGCCGACACCCGCTTGCCGCCGGGCCGCTGCAGTTCGGTCACGACGAGGCTGCCCTCGCCGCAGGCCACGCGCACGCCGTCGGAGGACGTGCCCAGCACGGTGCCCGGCGCGCCGGAGTCGGTGCCGACCCGGGCGGACCACAGCTTCACCGTGTCGCCGCCGAGCCTGCCCGAGGCGCCGGGGAACGGGTCGAACGCGCGGATGCGGCGCTCGATCACGGCCGCGGGTCGGGTCCAGTCGACCTCGGCCTCGGCCTTCTCGATCTTGTGGGCGTAGGTGATGCCCTCGGCCGGCTGCGGCACGCGCGTCAGCTGGTCGAGCCGGGCCAGCGCGTCGACGATCAGGCGGCCGCCCATGGCGGCGAGGCGGTCGTGCAGCGAGGCGGTGCGGTCGTCCGGGCCGATGGGCTCGCGAGCCTCGAGCAGCATGTCGCCCGTGTCCAGGCCCGCATCCATCTGCATGATGGTGATGCCGGTCTCGGCGTCGCCCGACTCGATGGCGCGGTGGATGGGCGCCGCGCCGCGCCAGCGCGGCAGCAGCGAGGCGTGGATGTTCAGGCAGCCGCGGGCGGGCAGGTCCAGCACCCACTGGGGCAGGATCAGGCCGTAGGCGGCGACCACCATCACGTCGGGCTTCGCGGCCAGCAGGCGCTCGCGCGCGGCGGCCGCGTCGTCGGGGTACTTGCCATCGAGCCGCAGGCTGCGCGGCTGGGCCACCTCGATGCCATGGGCCAGCGCCGCGGCCTTCACCGGCGACGGGTGGAGCTTCATGCCGCGGCCGGACGGCCGGTCGGGCTGGGTCAGCACGAGGGGCACCACGTGCCCCGCGGCCACGAGGGCCTCGAGCGCGACCTGGGCGAACTCGGGGGTGCCGGCGAAAACGACGTTCATTACTGCTCGTCGCGGGTCTTCTTGAGCATCTTGGTCTTGATGCGGTCGCGCTTGAGCAGGCTCAGGTACTCGACGAACACCTTGCCCATCAGGTGGTCCATCTCGTGCTGCACGCAGACGGACAGCAGGCCCTCGGCCTCGAACTCGTACGGCTGGCCGTCGCGGCCGAGCGCGCGCACGGTCACGCGGGCGTGGCGCTTGACCTTGTCGTAGACGGACGGCACGGAGAGGCAGCCTTCGTCGGCGAAGGTCATCTCCTCGCTGCGGGCGATCAGCTCGGGGTTGATCAGCACGCGCGGGTCGTCACGGCCCTCGGACGTGTCGATGACGATCACCCGCTCGTGCACGTCCACCTGCGTGGCGGCCAGGCCGACGCCGTCGGCCTGGTACATGAGTTCCAGCATGTCGTCCGCCAGCTGGCGGATGCGGTCATCCACCACCGAGACAGGTTTGGCGACGGTGTGCAGACGGGGGTCGGGATAGCGGAGGATGGAGAGCTTGGCCATGGCAAAAACGGCGTTCGAGTCGGCAACCGGACAGGACTCCTGGCATGGATCCCGTGTGGACACCACACAACAACAGGCCCCGTAATGCGGCTTGTCGCAGAGGTATCAGCTGGTCACTTTCGTTGCGATATCAAGGGTTTATGGGCAGAATCTGTGAAACTGAATGAAGATTTTCGCCGAACTGGAGGCGCCCGGCGCCCAGCGGGCTTCGGCAAGCTTACATTTCAGCCATTGTGCTGCCTGCGCGACCGGAGACCTACCTTCATGATCCGAAGCCATCGTTTTGCCCTGCGTTCCGCCAAAAAAGCGGCCTTGACCGCTCCTCGCGCCACCGCCCTGGCTGCCCTGCTGGCGTTCGGCGCCGGTGTCGCGTGGGCCCAGGCCGGCAACTACCCGATCACGCCCAAGCAGCGCAGCACCGCCCAGCAGGTCGCCCAAGAAGGCGTTCCGCTGTCCGAGCTGTCCCCGAACGCCCCTGACAGCTACACCGTCAAGTCCGGCGACACGCTGTGGGACATCTCCAAGCTCTTCCTCAAGAGCCCGTGGCGCTGGCCCGAGCTGTGGGGCATGAACATGGACCAGATCCGCAACCCCCACCTGATCTACCCGGGCCAGGTGCTGTTCCTCGACAAGTCGAACGGCCGTGGCCGCCTGCGGGTCGGTGAACCCGTGGGCGCCGGTGGCCGGCTGTCGCCGCGCATCCGTGCGTCCGACGTCAACGCGGGCATCCCGGCCATCAACCTGGCCCAGATCGAGCCGTTCCTGAACGAAGCCGTCATCTTCGAGCCCAATGCGCTCGCAGCCGCGCCGCGCATCGTCGCCGCCCAGGAAAACCGCAAGCTGCTCACGAAGGGTGACCTCGCCTACACCCGTGGTGACCTGCAGGGCCAGCGCAACTTCCGCGTCTTCCGCGAGCCGGCGCCCCTGGTCGACCCCACCACCCGCGAGATCCTGGGCTACGAAGCCGTGTACCTCGGCACCGTCGAACTGACCCGCCGCGCCGACGCCCCCGGCACGAACCTGGCCGACACCACGGCCATCGTCCCCGACACCTTCACCATCACCAGCACCCGCCAGGAAATCACCACCGGTGACCGCCTGGCCCCGGTGCCGGCACGCGAGTTCTACAACCACGTGCCGCGCGCCCCGGAAGGCGACATGGTGGGCCAGATCGTCTCCGTGTACGGCGAGGCGGTGCGCGCCGGCCAGAACCAGATCGTGGCGCTGAACCGCGGCAAGCGCGACGGGCTCGAGCCCGGCCACGTGCTCGCGCTGTGGACCAACGGCCGCACCATCGTCGACCGCACCGATCCGAAGAACCCGTCGGTGAAGCTGCCCGATGAACGGCACGGCCTGCTGTACGTGTTCCGCACGTTCGACCGCATGTCGTACGCGCTGATCCTCTCGGTCAAGGAACCGGTCAGCGCCGGCGACCGCTTCACCGCGCCCTGACCCTCGACCCGGGCGCAGTTCCACCGCGACCCTGCGCCCGGCCCCACGCGTGACCTGCCATGCACGACGTCGATCCCGGCGAAGTGGACGCGTGGTTGCGCCTGGTCACCACACCCCGCGTGGGCCGTGCGGCCGCACGGCGGTTGCTCGCCGCCTTCGGGTCGGCCGAAGCCATCTTTGCCGCCAGTCCGGCGGCCCGGCGCGCCGTCGCGGGTGAGGCGCTCGGCGCAGCCCTCTCGCGCCCGCCCCCGTCCCACGCGCACCTCGTCGCCCGCACCCTCGACTGGCTGGCCGCCCCGCCACCGGGATCGCCGCGCGCGCTGATCCCGCTCGGCGACCCGCGCTACCCCACCCTCCTGCTGGAAGCGGGCGACCCGCCCCTTCTGCTGCATGCCGAAGGCCGGCACGACCTGCTCCAGGCCCGCGCCATCGCGATGGTGGGCAGCCGCCATGCCACGCCTCAGGGGCTCGCCCACGCCACCGATTTCGCCCGCCAGCTGGCCGCAGCCGGCCACACCGTCGTGTCCGGGCTCGCCGCCGGCGTCGACGGGGCCGCGCACGAGGGCGCCCTGCCCCATGCCGCCAGCACCGTCGCGGTGGTGGGCACCGGGCTCGACCTCGTGTACCCGCGCCCGCACAAGGCGCTGGCGGAACGCATCCGCCACCAGGGTTTGATCGTGAGCGAGTACCCACTGGGCACCGAACCCCGGTCGCCCCATTTCCCGCAGCGCAACCGGATCATCGCCGGGCTGTCGCGCGGCACGCTCGTCGTGGAGGCCGCGCTGGCCTCCGGGTCTCTCATCACGGCCCGGCTCGCGGCCGACGCGGGGCGCGAGGTGTTCGCCATTCCGGGTTCGATCCATTCGCCCCAGTCGCGCGGCTGCCACGCGCTGCTGAAGCAAGGCGCCAAGCTGGTCGAGACGGTCGAGGACGTGCTCGAGGAGGTCGACGGGTTCGCCCGGGAGCCCCGGCCTCCAGTGGCCGCCGCCCCGGCGCCCGCCGGCGAGCGCGACCCGGTGCTGGCGGCGCTCGGCCACGACCCCATCGGCCTGGACACACTGGCTTCACGCACCGGCGAGCCCGCCCAGGTGCTCAACGCCCGGCTGCTCGAACTCGAGATCGAAGGCCGCATCGCCCGCCTGCCCGGGCAGCGTTTCCAGCGCCTCGGCAGCCCCTGAACCCCACGCCGCGGCCAGCTTCGGAACTGCTTGGCAAACACGGTTTCCCGGCGGCTTGGCGCGGCCGACCTTGGGGTATAGTGGATTCATGTTTGACGTGCTTGTCTACCTGTACGAAAACTACTGGCGTCCCGACGCCTGTCCCGACCATGCCCAGTTGACGCGCAAGCTGTCCGCCATGGGCTTCGAGACCGACGAGATCGAGGAAGCCCTCACCTGGCTCGACGGCCTGGCCAACGCCAGCGAGTCGTACGCCACGGAACAGAAGGCCGACAGCCTCCGCGTCTACACGGCCAGCGAACAGGAACACCTGGGCGAACACGGCATCGGCTTCATCAGCTTCCTCGAATCCGCCGGCGTGCTGCCCCCGCCCATGCGCGAAATGGTCGTCGACCGGGCCACGGCCATCCCGGGTGGCCCCGTGGACCTGGAAGACCTGAAGATCATCGTGCTGATGGTCTTCTGGAGCCTGGGCGAAGAGCCGGATGCGCTCATCCTCGACGAGCTGTTCGTCGATGAGGCGGACCGATTGATTCATTGAGCCCCCCAGTCGGCTGGCGCCTCCTGCCCCCGAGGGGCGCCCCGGGTCGGCCGGGAGACCCGTCCTCGCGGGTGGCTTGATCGGCGGCGTCGCTTCTCTCGCCTTCCGCATTCGCGTTCTCGCGTCGGAGCATCGCTGCGCTCGGCCCGGGGCAGGGCCGCCGAGGTTCATTCACGCAATGCGGCTCGCAAGCACACCACCGGACATCCACGGGCATGCGCAGCGATGCCCTGACACGAGGGCGCGAAGCGGGGAGGCAAGCGAAGTGACGCCGTCCGATCAAGCCACACGCGAGCCCGGGTTTCCCGGCCGACCCGTGGCGCCCCTTGTATGTTTGTCTTGAGGCTTGACTGCCGCACCGAGTCGGCAGAGAACCTCGATTGTGGAGGTTTGCAGCGCCGTGCATATCCAGTCGCCCCTCTGAGACCTTGATCTCGCCCCCAAGCAGTCGTGAGTGCACGGTTCTGCGTTTGTCTCCAAGCCCGAACAGTTACCTGAACGCACTTCGTATGTTGCAAGGATGGGACTATGACAAACGCTGCTGTTTCCGACACTCCGGCAGTCGCCGCAGGTGAGTTCATCGGCATCGATGTGGCCAAGGCCAAGTTCGACTGGAACACTCATGGCTCTGCCGTTTCTCACTCTGCCTGCAACGACTCTGTCGGATTCGAGTTGCTTTGGCAGGATTTGCGCGACCGACAGATCAACTTGATCGTGGTTGAAGCCACCGGGGGCCTTGAAAACGCCCTCATCGGCTTTCTCATCGGCCAAGGCTTGTCCGTGTCCCGCGTGAACCCGCGCGCGGCCAGGGAGTTCGCTCGCAGCCAGGGTCACCTGGCCAAGACGGATGCCATCGACGCCAGGGCGCTCTCGCATTACGCCCACACCCTGGCGCACAAGGCGAATCAGGCCGGCATTCGCTTCGTACCCGTGCCAGAGCAGGTCGAGGCCTTGCGGGTCCTGATTGTTCGCCGTCACCAGCTGCTGGACATGCGAACGGCCGAAAGGAATCGCCGCGCCGGGGCCATGCGCGTGCTACGCAAGAGCATCGATGCCGTGATCCTCACGCTCAACGAGCAGATCGCCGCGCTCAACGACGACATCCACACGCACCTGAAGGAACACTTCCAGGAGTTGGACGCACGGTTGGAGAGCATCAAGGGGGTTGCGCAGACCACCAGCGCGACGATGATCGCATTCATGCCCGAACTCGGCACCGTTGGTAGTCGCCGAGCAGCCAAGCTCGCCGGGCTGGCCCCGTTGAACAACGATTCGGGCAAGCAGCGGGGCAAGCGATCGATCTGGGGTGGTCGCAGCATCGTGCGCTGCGCCCTCTACATGGCCACCCTGGCGGCGGTCAGGTTCAATCCGGTGATCAAGGCCTTCTACGTTCGGCTCGTCGGGGCGGGGAAGCCCAAGAAGGTCGCCTTGACCGCCTGTTCCCACAAGCTGCTGCGCATCCTCAACGCCATGGCCCGTACCGGGCAGACCTGGAATCCGGAGATTCACGGCCTGCCGGCTTGACTTCGAACACAGTTGCTCGGGGGCAGGAGGCGCCAGCCGACTGGGGGGCCTAATTCAGCAAACGGGAAGGATCGACGTCGAGCTTGGCGAGTGCGCTGCGCGTGGCGCGCACCGTCAGCGACTCGTCCTGGGCGGGCACCAGCAGGCCGGCCTGGAGGAAGGCGGCGAGGCGGTGTTGCTGGAACAGGATGCCGCGGCCGTGGGGCGAGACGAACAGGCTCAGCTGGCGGCGCATGCCTTGCCAGGCGAGTTGCACGACCTCGTTGCGGCCGCGGTAGTCGAGCATGTACCAGCCACCCACCTGCAGTTCGCGGGCCCAAGTCAGCATGGCCGGGGTGGGCATGGAACCGCCCTCGCCCACCACCTCGAGTTCGGACGACTCGTGCCCGGAGAGGTCGAGCACGAGGGACTCGTCGATCTCCATGTCGTCGGTGTCGGGCAGCAGCTCTTCCAGCGTCTCGAGCTTGACCATCAGTTCCTCGAGGCGCTCGCGCGGGATGGCCGCGGTCTTCGCGGTGAAGGCGGCGGCCAGCGAGTTGTTCAGGCGCTGGATGTGTTCGTCCTGCTTGTCGGGCGTCAGACCGGCGTGGTCCATGCCCTCGCGCAGCGTCTTCAGCAGCGGCGGCAAACGGCGGATCACCTCGGCGCGCTCCTCGCGGGACACCTTCGCGCTGGCGGACCAGATCAGGTCGGCCGCCACGCGTTTCATGGTCTTCGTTTCGGCGCTGTGGACGCCGAACTTCACCGACGTCATCGCCATCACGTCGGCCCAGACGTGGAACAGGAACTCGCGCACGCCCTCCTGCACCGGCACCTCGTTGAGCATCTTGCGCAACTCGATGGTGTACTGGATGGCGAGGGTCTCGCGAAGTTCGACCTGCTGCGCGAGCGACACGCCGCGCCGGCTGGCCTCGTTCTCGTTCTTGAAGTAGTTCTCGAGGAACTTCTCGAACTCGGTGAGCACGGTCTGGAACACGCGCCGGCCGGTGTCGGGGTAGGCCTCGACCACCTGGACCACGCGCTTGATTTCCTTCTCGAGCGTGTCGCCCACGGCGCGGCTCGTGCTGTCGAACCCCATCACGCAGGCGCCCATGCGGTCGATCAGGCGGCGAGCCGGGTGGTCCACCGTGGCGAAGAAATCGGGTTCACTGACGGCCACCCGCAGCACCGGCATCTGCAGCCGGGCGAACCACACCCGCACGGCGGCGGGAATGCGCTCCTCGGTGAGGATGCTCTGGAACAGCAGGGCGACGATCTCGATGGTGGCGCGTTCGACGGGCGACGTGGCAGCCGACTTCAGCGCCTGCTTGCGCTGGTGCAGTTCGTCCATCAGCGCCGGGGTGCTGACGGCCTCGCCGGCCACCTGGCCGGCACTCAGCCGGCGCTGGATGCCCTGCTGGGCGTCGGCGATGGCGTTCTTCAGTTCGGCGGAGGCCGGCGGCATGGGCGCGGTGCCGGCGAAGTCGGGCAGCTGGCGGCCGATCAGGCGGTTGAGGCGCCCGAGCACGGCCTCGGCGTGGTCGGACCCGCGGGCGAATCCGCCGGCGCGGGTCATCAGGCGGGTTTCCTCGCCGACGTTGGTGCGGGCGAAAGCGCTGTTGGCCCCGGACGGCGGCGCGTTCACGATGGCCGGGCCGCCGATGCCACCGCCCCCGCCGGTACCGGCCGCGCGGGCGCGGCGGATGAACGGCCGGAGGTCGATCTCGGGCAGCACCCGCTGCTGGATCAGCCAGCGGTTCGTCTCGTGGTAAGCCTCTTCGGCGAAGTGAGCGAACTCCTCGTGCAACACCCCCTGCAGCGTGCGCCAGGCGTCCTGGCCCAGCGAGGCGGACCGCCAGGTGGTGGTGACGATGCGGGCGAGCACGTGCGGACGCAGCACGTCGTGGGTGTCGAGTTCGTCGCGCTGCTCGAGCGAGGACATGCGCGAGCGCAGGTCGGTGAATTCCCAGGAGGCCCGGTCCATCATCGCGAGTGCCAGGCGGGAGCTCAGGATCTCGACCTCGATGGTGTCGTCGTCGACGAGCGACATGCCGCGCGAGCGACCGCCCGCGGCGGGCATCAGGTCGCCGGGCCGCGACGGCACGACCATGCCGTTGCCGAGCGAACCCCGAAGCGCGGCCACGATGCCGTTGATCCAGGCGGGCGCAGCCTTGCGCAGGTCGACCGCGACATCGCGCCGCTTGTATTGCAGTCCGTGCTCAGCGGACTGCGTGGCCAGCAGCCGGGCACCGTCCTCGACAGCATGGACCACGCCCGGCACGCCGCTCAGCAGGCGCTCGACATACGAGCGCCTTGCCTGGGCGGCCAGGGCCAACGAATCGGCAGTGGTCGCCATGGAGGGTGGTTGGTGCTTGGAGAATGAAGATTGCCTAACTCTACACTACCGCCCCGGCGTTGGGGTCGTCCGGATCCAGGTCCTTGGAAACCGACTTGGCAAGGTCTTCCCGCTTGACGCCCAGCCACATGGCGATGGCCGCGGCCACGAACACCGACGAATAGATGCCGAAGCAGATGCCGATGGTGAGCGCGACGGCGAAATAGTGCAGCGTGGGGCCGCCGAACAACAGCATCGAGATGACCATCAGCTGCGTGCTGCCGTGCGTGATGATGGTGCGGCTGATGGTGCTGGTGATGGCGTGGTCGATCACTTGCGGCGTGGTGAGCTTGCGGTACTTGCGGAACGCCTCGCGGATCCGGTCGAAGATCACGACCGATTCGTTCACCGAGTAGCCGAGCACCGCGAGCACGGCCGTCAGCACGGTGAGCGAGAACTCCCACTGGAAGAACGCGAAGAAGCCCAGGATGATGACCACGTCGTGCAGGTTCGCGAGGATGGCCGACACGGCGAACTTCCATTCGAAGCGGATGGCGAGGTAGATCATGATGCCGACGACCACGAAGGCCAGGGCCATCGCGCCGTCGTGCGCCAGCTCCTTGCCCACCTGCGGGCCCACGAACTCGCTGCGCTTGAAGGTCACCGGTTCGGTGTCGCCCGCCCGGCAATCGGGTCGGGAGATCTGCTCGCCCTTGTCGCTCACTTCCTGGTGAACACCGACGGTGCCGTTCTCGGCCTTGCAGACCGCGCCGAACACCTGGCCGACCAGTTCGTCCTGCTTGACGCCTTCACGCAGCGGCACACGGATCAGCACGTCGCGGGTGGTGCCGAAGTTCTGCACCTGCACCTCGCCCAGGCCCAGGGCCTCGACGCCGTGGCGCACCTTGTTGATGTCGGCCGACTGCGCGTAGGCCACCTCGATGACCGTGCCGCCGGTGAACTCGATGGACAGGTGCAGCCCCCGCGTCACGAGGAAAAACACCGCGGCCAGGAACGTGACGGCCGAGATGACGTTCAGCACCAGCGCATGCCGCATGAACGGAATGTCGCGGTGGATTCGGAAGAACTCCATGATGGTCCTCTGTTGTTCTTGGTGTGGAGGTCAGGACTTGGCCGGCTCGTCGGCGGCGGCCGTGGGGGGCACCCACACCGCGCCGATCGACACGTCCTTGAGCTTCTTCTGCCGGCCGTACCAGAGGTTCACGAGGCCGCGCGAGAAGAACACGGCGGAGAACATCGAGGTCAGGATGCCGATGCAGTGCACGACCGCGAAGCCCTTCACCGGGCCCGAGCCGAACACGAGCAGCGCGATGCCGGCGATCAGCGTGGTGACGTTGGAGTCGAGGATGGTGGCGAACGCACGCTCGTAGCCGGCATGGATGGCCGCCTGCGGCGACGCGCCCGAGCGCAGTTCCTCGCGCACGCGTTCGTTGATCAGCACGTTGGCGTCGATGGCCATGCCGAGCGTGAGCGCGATGGCCGCCATGCCCGGCAGGGACAGCGTGGCCTGCAGCATCGACAGGATGGACACGAGCAGCAGCAGGTTCACCGCCAGCGCGATGGTGGAGAACACGCCGAACAGGCGGTAGTAGATGCACATGAACAGCGCGATGCCCGCGAAGCCGTACAGCACGCTGTTGAAGCCCTTGCCGATGTTCTCGGCGCCGAGCGTCGGGCCGATGGTGCGTTCCTCGATGATCTCCATCGGGGCCGCGAGCGAGCCGGCGCGCAGCAGCAGCGCGGTGTCGGTGGCCTCGACGGACGTCATGGAGCCGGAGATCTGCACACGGCCGCCGCCGATCTCGGAGCGGATGACCGGTGCCGTCACGACCTCGCCCTTGCCCTTCTCGAAGAGCAGGATGGCCATGCGCTTGCCGATGTTCTCCCGGGTCACGTCCTTGAAGATGCGCGAGCCGTTGGCGTCGAGCGTCAGGTTGACGGTGGCCTCGTGGGTCTGGCTGTCGAAGCCGGGCTGGGCGTCGGTGAGGTTCTCGCCGGTGAGCAGCACCTGGCGCTTGACGATGATCGGGCGACCGCCGCGCTCGAGGTAGCGCTCGGTGCCGAACGGCACCGGGCCGGAGCCCGCCGCCGCCGCGCCGGCCTCGGCACTGTCGTCGACCAGGCGCACCTCGAGGGTGGCGGTGCGGCCGATGATGTCCTTGGCCTTGGCGGTGTCCTGCACGCCCGGCAGCTGCACGACCACACGGTCGATGCCCTGCTGCTGGATCACGGGTTCGCTCACGCCCAGCTCGTTGACGCGGTTGTGCAGCGTGGTGATGTTCTGCTTGACGGCGGTTTCCTGCACGCGGCGGGCCGTCTCGGGCTTGAGCACGCCCACGAGCTTCATGTCGTTGGCATCGGCCACCGGCGTCCAGGTCATGTCGATGACCTGGTCGGTCAGCAGGGCACGGGCCTGGTCGAACGTGGGACGGTCGCGGAAGCGCACCTCGACGTTGTTGCCGTCGCGGGCGATGCCGGCGTGGCGCAGGTTCTTGTCGCGCAGCAGCGTGCGGATGTCACCGGTGATGGCTTCGGCGCGTTTCGTCAGCGCGGCCTTCATGTCCACCTGCATCAGGAAGTGGACGCCACCGCGCAGGTCGAGGCCGAGGTACATCGGCAGCGCGTGGATGGCCGACAACCAGTGCGGCGAACGCGACAGCAGGTTCAGCGCGACGATGTAGCTCGGGTTGTCGGCGTCGGGATTCAGGGCGCGGGTGAGCGCGTCCTTGGCCTTGAGCTGGGTGTCGGTGTCGCCGAAGCGGGCCTTGATCGAGTTGCCCTCGAACTGGACGAAGTCGGCCTTCGCGCCGGCGTCGACGAGGATCTGGCTCACACGGGCCTCGAGCGAGGCATCGAGCTTGAGCGTGGCCTTGCCACTGCTCACCTGCACGGCCGGGGCTTCACCGAAGAAGTTGGGCAACGTGTAGAGGAAGCCCACCAGCAATGCGATCGCGATGATCGCGTACTTCCACCAAGGGTAGCGGTTCATGAGACGGCTCTTTCGCGGGACGGACCCGCTGCGGGTCGGCGGCCCCGCGAACGTGCGGCACCGCCCGACAGCACGCGGTTGGATTTACTTGATGGTGCCCTTCGGCAGGACCTGAACCACGGCCGAGCGCTGGACCTGGACTTCGACGCCATTGGCGATCTCGACGTGGAGGTAGCTGTCGCCGGTCTTGGCGACCTTGCCGAGGACGCCGCCGCCGATCACGACTTCATCGCCCTTGGCGATGGCGTCGATCATGGCCTTGTGCTCCTTCTGGCGCTTCATCTGGGGCCGGATCATCACGAAGTACAGCACCACGAACATCAGCACGATCGGCAGCATGCCGGTCAGCCCGCCGAATGCCCCAGACGTGGCCGAGGTGGTGGCCGCCGGGGCGGCTTGAGCAAAAGCTTCGGAAATGAACACGTGAAATCCTCTGTGGAAACCGGCGACGGCCGGCGGCGCGCTGCCAACGGAAAAGCATTCGATTGTATGCGGCAGCCGGGGCTCGGACCACCAGCGCCCCCGGGTGGTTCCCCGCATCTTCCCCGGGGGGCGGCGGCACGGAAACAGCACTTGCCGCCGTCCACAGCCGTCCCACAGGCACCCCACAGGAAATCCCCGGAGATATCCACAGCCTGCAGGAGCGCTCCCGGGAATGCCGCTTGTCCCGGCCTCAGCAACATAACTTTTCGAACGAACGTTCGTGTCTAAAGAGTATCCCGCGTTCCGCTCAACGAAACGCCGTGTTACGGTCCACGCCCTGGGTCGGGCCGCAATCGGGCGGCCGGCCTGCCGTACTGGAGAACAACACAGTGAAGAACCACATCCTGGCTGCCCTTGCCGCAGCCGTCCTGGCCGCCTGCGGCGGCGGGGGCAACGATGGCGAGAACAAGAGCTCGGCCACGTCCGTGAAGGTCGTCGGCGCCAGCCTGGCCGACAGCGGCGCCTTCGGCGGCGCCAAGTTCACGGTGCAACCCGGCGTCGCCGGAACGAGCTATCAGGTCTACACGCAGCGCATCGCCGCCACGTACGGCGTGCCGCTGTGCAACAGCTACACCACGGCCAACGGCATGACCGCCACGGTCAACGCCGGCTGCACGAACTACGCCGTGGCCGGCGCGAAGGTGCACGTGAACAACGGCACCGCCGCCGTCGACACGGTGCCCGTCTCGGGCATCCGCCAGCTGGTCGATGCCGGCAACGCGGGCTACGCCGCCGGCGACCTGCTGATCGTGGGTGAACTGAGCGCGAACGACACCGCCACGCTGGTCGAGGCGTTCCTGACCGCGGCCGCGGGCAGCCCGGCCTCGTTCCAGGCCCTGCTCGCTTCGCTGCTGACGCCAGCCCAACTCGCCAGCACCACGGAGTCCGCCGCGCTCGGCGCGATCTACATGCAGGACGTGGCCGACAAGCTGACCAACGCGGTCAAGACGAACGCCATCGACAAGGGGGCCAAGCGCATCGCGATCCTCAACACGCTCGACGTCTCGCGCACGCCGAAGCTGCAGGGTGCCCTCGCCCAGATCGCCGCCGGCCCGGGCGGCGCCGCGCAGGCCACGCAGGTGCAGGCCCTCGTTCGTGCGTGGATCAAGGCCTACAACGACAAGCTGGAAGCCAACGTCGCCGAACTGAACAAGGCCGGCACGAGCAGCGTGATCGTGGTGGACTTCTTCACCAACTTCAACAACGAGATGAACGACCCGCCGCAGTACGGGTTGAGCAACGTCACCGCGACCGTGTGCGACCAGATCGTCACGAAGGGGCAGGCTCCGGCGGTGACCGCGCTGTCGACGCCGTCGACGATGGCCGCCTGCACCGACGTGAACGCCTCGGCCATCACCCCGGCCGTCGCCGCCGACGGCACGAGCAGCTGGTGGACGAAGTACCTCTTCGCCGACAACTTCCACCCCACCCCGTATGGACACCAGCTGCTCGCGCAGATGGTGGCCAAGCGCCTGACCGAAGCCGGCTGGCTCTGAGCGAGGAACCGCATCCATGAAGTCTTCCCTGTACGCCCCCCTCGCCCTCGCCGCCGCCCTGTGCGCCGCGGTGCCCGCCCACGCCCAGCAAGCCGGTCAATGGCTGTTCCGCGGTGGTGTGATGTCCATCATCCCGGACGTCACCAGCGACGACCTGAGCGCCCCCACGGTGCCGGGTGCCAAGATCGACGTCGAGTCGGCCACGACGGTGGCCGGCGGCATCAGCTACATGGTGACCGACAACTGGTCGGTCGACCTGCCGCTCGCGTGGCCGCTCAAGCACCACATCAAGGGCGCGGGCAGCATCGCGGGTTCGGGCGAGATCGGCACGACGAAGGTGGCCCCGGCCACGCTGTTCGCGCAGTACCGCTTCTTCGAGGCACAGGCGCAGGTGCGCCCCTACGTGGGCCTCGGCCTCACGTATGCGATCTTCTTCGACGAGACCGCCAACGGCACGCTGACCGCGCTGACGAATCCGGGTGGCACGCCCACGACGATGAAGATCAAGGACCACTTCGGCCTCACGCCGCAGGTGGGCCTGACCTATGCCGTGAACGACAAGGTGTTCGTGGAGGGCATGGTGGCCAAGAGCCTGCTCAAGACCACCACGACGCTGAGCACCGGCCAGAGCATCGAAACGAAGCTCAACCCGTGGACGCTGGGCCTCTACGTGGGCTGGAAGTACTGATCGGGCGATCCCCGTTTCAGGTTTTTCCGAAGGCCACCCGCGAGGGTGGCCTTTTTCATGGGCCGCACCAGGCTGCAGCCCCGCCGATCACCGCGATCCACACGAGCACGATGACCACGGCTCCTGCGCGGCTCACGGGCCGGCCGTGCCGCTCCGCCAGCCAGGCCTCGGCCTGGCGCCTGCAGTCGGCGAGCACCGGGGGTGGAAGCAGCCGAAGCGCGAGCCACATCAACGCCGGCAGCAGCAGCACGTCGTCGACGTAGCCCAGCACCGGGATGAAATCGGGGATCAGGTCGATGGGGCTCAGCGCATAGGCCACGGCCACGGCACACAGGATCTTCGCCACACGCGGTGTGTCGGGATGGCGTGCCGCGAACCACAGCGCGACGGCGTCGGACTTGATGCGGCGCGCCCATTGGCGCAGAGCGTCACGGATCGACATGACCGGAGCCTGCCCGAAATGCAAACAGCCCGTCACCTTGCGATGACGGGCTGCTGCGGTATTTTGGTTGCGGGGGCTGGATTTGAACCAACGACCTTTGGGTTATGAGCCCAACGAGCTACCAGACTGCTCCACCCCGCGACTGAGCCTGCTAGTTTAGCACCGTTTGGTGTCGCTGTCACACATTCATTTGAAGAATCTGCGGCGCGTGAGCACGAGGGACAGGTAGTAGCCCCCCGCCGCGTACGCGCAGAGCACCAGCGCGGGCACGAGCGGCTGGGCCGGCAACTCGCCGATGATCAGCGGGCGCACGAGCGAAACCGCGTGCGTGAGCGGCAGCACCTGGGCCAGCCACTGCAGCACCACGGGCATCTGCTCGATGGGGAAATACACGCCAGACAGGAAGGTCATGGGTGTCATCACGAGCGTGAAGTAGTACGTGAAGAAGTCGTAGCCGCGGGCGAGCGCGTTGAACACGAGCGCGATGGCGGCGAAGGTGAGGCCCACGAGCCACAGCACCGGCAACGCGAGCAGCATCGTGGGCTCGCGGCTGATGCCGATGGCGAACAGCACGACCAGGATCGCGGCCACCGTGAACATCGACTTGATGGACGCCCACAGCAGTTCGGCGAACACGATGTCGTCGAGCGCGATGGGCGCGTTCATGATGCTCTCCCACGTCTTCTGCACCTCCATGCGCGAGTACGCGGAATAGAGGCCCTCGAACGTGGCGGCCAGCGCGCAGCTCACGGCGATGCTGCCGGACGCGAGGTACAGGATGTACGGCAGGCCCTGCACCTTGCCGATCATCGAACCGAGGCCGTAGCCGAACGCCACCAGCGTGATCAGCGGCTCGGCGATGTTGCCGATGACACTCGGCACCGCGAGCTTCTTCCAGACGAGCAGGTTGCGCAGCACCACGGGCCAGAAACCACGGGTGAGGCGCGGGGTCGCGTACATCGAGATCAGCATGGTCGGTCTTGTGCTTCGATTCGGTCAGTCGTCGCGGATCTGGCGGCCGGTGAGCTTGAGGAACAGGTCCTCGAGATTGGCCGGACGGTGCAGCACGCGCAGGGTCTTGAGCGGCGCCAGGGCCTGCAGCAGCGGGCCCGGGTCGGTCGTGTAGAAGAAGACGGTCTCGCCGCGCGTCTCGATGCGCTGGGCCCACTGGGCGTGCGAGGCCGCGGTGTCGAGCGCGCCATCGCCGTACACCTCCACCACGTCGCTCTCGAGGTGCTCCCTGATCAGCCCGCGCGGGGTGCCCTCGGCGATCTTGCGCCCGTGGTCGAGCACCAGCAGGCGGTCGCACAGCCGCTCGGCCTCGTCCATGAAGTGGGTGGTGAGCAGGATGGACTTGCCCTGCTGCAGCAGGTTCTGCAGCCGCTCCCACATCACGTGCCGGGCCTGCGGGTCGAGGCCGGTGGTGGGTTCGTCGAGCAGCAGCAGTTGCGGGTCATTGATCAGCGCACGGCCGAGGCTCAGGCGGCGCTTC
Organism: Piscinibacter gummiphilus; assembly: GCF_002116905.1. Taxonomy (NCBI): domain Bacteria; kingdom Pseudomonadati; phylum Pseudomonadota; class Betaproteobacteria; order Burkholderiales; family Sphaerotilaceae; genus Rhizobacter; species Rhizobacter gummiphilus. The sequence goes on along the minus strand of NZ_CP015118.1, from coordinate 622,474 downwards.
ATGCCACCCGACAGTTCGCCGGGTCGCGCGTTCGCCTTCGACTGCAGCGCGGCGAACTCGAGGAGCTTCGGGATGCGCTCGTCGATGGTCTTGTGCGGCAACCCGAAGTAGCGGCCGTACACGCGCAGGTTCTCGGCGCAGGTGAAGTCGGGGTCGAGGCTGTCGAACTGCGTGACAACACCCATGCGCTTCTTCGCCTCGCGCACCTGCTGCGGGATCGGCAGGCCGAAGGCTTCGATCTGGCCGCCGTCGGGCCCGACAAGGCCGAGGCACATGCGGATGGTCGTCGTCTTGCCGGCGCCGTTCGGGCCGATCACGCCGAGACACTCGCCGGGCTGGATCTCGAGCGACAGGTCGTTGACGACGGTGTTGTCGCCGAAGGCCTTGCGCAGGTTGCTGATGCGGAAGATCGGGGTGGGCATGGGGAGGCAGTGTGCCAAAGGATTCCGCAGCCCGTCACCGGGGACGGGTTAGTCCTCACGACAAGTCGTGTCGCGCCCCAAAAGCAGAAGGGCCAGCATTCGCTGGCCCTTCGGCAGATCGTCGATCGATCGAGTGGATTACTCGGCCGACGTGTCTTCGGCGGCTTCGGTGGGTTCCGGACGGTCCACCAGTTCGACGAAGGCCATGGGCGCGTTGTCGCCGACGCGGAAGCCCATCTTCAGGATGCGGGTGTAGCCGCCCGGACGGGCCTTGTAGCGCGGGCCCAGCACGTTGAAGAGCTTCGTGACGACGTCGCGGTCACGGGTGCGGTCGAAGGCCAGGCGGCGATTCGCCAGCGTGGCTTCCTTGGCCAGCGTGATCAGCGGCTCGACGACGCGGCGCAGTTCCTTGGCCTTGGGGACCGTGGTCTTGATCGCTTCGTGCGTCAGCAGCGAGTTGGTCATGTTGCGCAGCATCGCCAGGCGGTGCGACGAGGTGCGGTTCAGCTTGCGGAGGCCATTACGGTGGCGCATGGTGCATTTCCTTTTGAGTTTGAGACCGGCAGCCGTGTCAGGTACTGCCGGGGCACCGGGTGGCTTGCGGCCACCCAGGAAGGTGGACCCGCTGTCGCGGGCCCGGGAGAGCGATTATCGCTTGTCGAGACCTTGCGGCGGCCAGTTCTCGAGGCGGGCGCCCAGGGTCAGGCCGCGGGAGGCCAGAACTTCCTTGATCTCGTTCAGGGACTTGCGGCCCAGGTTCGGGGTCTTGAGGAGTTCGGTCTCGGTGCGCTGGATCAGGTCGCCGATGTAGTAGATGTTCTCGGCCTTCAGGCAGTTGGCCGAACGCACCGTCAGTTCGAGCTCGTCGACCGGACGCAGCAGGATCGGGTCGAACTGCGTGCTGCGCTGCGCCGGCTGGTCGAAGGCGGCGATCTCGCTGCCTTCCAGCTGGGCGAACACGGCGAGCTGTTCAACGAGGATCTTCGCCGAGGCACGGATGGCTTCTTCCGGCGTGATGGCGCCGTTGGTCGCGATTTCCATGACCAGCTTGTCCAGGTCGGTGCGCTGTTCCACGCGGGCGCTTTCGACCGTGTAGCTCACGCGGGAGACCGGCGAGAACGAGGCGTCGAGGACGATGCGGCCGATCGACTTGGTCGGCTCGTCGCCGTAGCGGCGCATGTTGCCGGGCACGTAGCCACGGCCCTTCTCGACCTTGATCTGCATGTCGAGCTTGCCGCCCTGGGCCAGGTGAGCGATCACGTGGTCGGGGTTGATGATCTCGACGTCGTGCGGCGTCTGGATGTCGCCGGCGGTGATCGGGCCTTCGCCTTCCTTGCGGAGCACCAGCGTCACTTCGTCGCGGTTGTGCAGACGGAACACCACACCCTTCAGGTTCAGCATGATGTGGACCACGTCTTCCTGCACACCGTCAACGGTGGAGTACTCGTGGAGCACACCGGCGATGGTGACTTCCGTGGGCGCATACCCGACCATCGACGACAGCAGCACGCGGCGAAGCGCGTTGCCGAGCGTGTGACCATAACCGCGCTCGAAAGGCTCGAGCGTGACCTTGGCGCGGTTGCCGCCGAGCGGCTCCACATTGATGGCTTTGGGTTTGAGCAAGTTTGTTTGCATGAGGTCTTTCTTTCAATACCCTCGGCTCGTTACACCGATAAGGCTGAGGGACCAACCGGAGCGGCTGGAACCGCCACCGAACGAGGAAAACACAGTCGGCCGCGACCGGTCGCCCCACAGGGCAACCAGAACGCGGCCTGCGCTTGGATCAGCGCGAATACAGTTCGACGATCAGGGCTTCCTTGACGTCGGCGGCGAACTCGTCGCGGTCCGGCGTCTTCTTGAACGTGCCTTCGAGCTTCGAGGCATCGACCTGCACCCACGACGGCATGCCTTGCGATTCGGCGAGCTTCACCGAGTCGGCGATGCGCAGCTGCTTCTTCGCCTTTTCACGCACGGCCACCACGTCGCCGACCTTCACTTGGTACGAGGCGATGTTGACGACCTGGCCGTTCACGGTGATCGCCTTGTGCGACACCAGCTGACGACCTTCAGCGCGCGTGGAGCCGAAGCCCATGCGGTAGACGACGTTGTCGAGGCGCGATTCCAGCAGCGTCAGCAGCATGGCACCGGTGTTGCCGCGGCGACGCTCGGCTTCGGCGAAGTAGCGGCGGAACTGACGCTCCAGCACGCCGTACATGCGCTTGACCTTCTGCTTTTCACGCAGTTGGAGACCGAAGTCGGAGGTGCGCGAACCCGAGGTGCGGCCATGCTGGCCGGGCTTCGCTTCGAACTTGACCTTGTCGCCGATGGGGCGGCGGGCGCTCTTCAGGAAGAGGTCGGTGCCTTCGCGGCGGGCGAGTTTGCCAGTGGGGCCGAGATAACGTGCCACGTGATTTCCTTTTTCAATCTGACGCGTGCCCCCGGTGGACGGGACGGCTCGCGCGAGTCTGGCGCGTGTTGTTGTGGTCGCTCAGACGGTGGGCTTAGTGAAACCTTTCGGCTTCAACGGAACCGCCGGCAAGCACACGAGGTGATTGCCGGCGAAGGGAAGAACTGATCGATCCGATCAGCTGCAACCGTCAGATGCGACGACGCTTCTGGGGGCGGCAGCCGTTGTGCGGAACCGGGGTCACGTCCGAGATCGAGTTGATCCGGATGCCCAGCGACGCGAGGGCGCGAACCGAAGACTCGCGACCCGGGCCCGGGCCCTTGATCTTGACGTCGAGGTTCTTGATGCCTTGCTCTTGAGCAGCGCGGCCGGCCACTTCCGCAGCCACCTGGGCGGCGAACGGCGTCGACTTGCGCGAGCCCTTGAAGCCCTGGCCACCGCTGGAGGCCCAGGAGAGGGCGCCGCCTTGGCGGTCGGTGATCGTGATGATCGTGTTGTTGAACGACGCGTGGACGTGCGCAATGCCGTCGGCAACGTTCTTGCGGACTTTCTTGCGGACGCGTTGAGCGGCGGTGTTCGGTGCTTTAGCCATATCGACCTTCTCTCAAATCACTTCTTGACCACGCCAGACTTGCGCGGACCCTTGCGGGTGCGGGCATTCGTCTTGGTGCGCTGGCCACGAACGGGCAGGCCACGGCGGTGGCGGAAACCACGGTAGCAGCCGAGGTCCATCAGGCGCTTGATGTTGATGGACATCTCGCGGCGCAGGTCGCCCTCGATCGTCATGCGACCGATTTCTTCACGGATCTTTTCCAGATCAGCGTCCGTGAGGTCCTTGACCTTGCGATCGAACGGGACGCCACATTCGGTGCAGATCTTCTGCGCCGTGGTGCGGCCAATCCCGTAGATGGCGGTCAGGCCGATCTCGGTGTGCTTCTGGGGCGGAATGTTGATACCAGCAATACGTGCCATGTGCGTCCTCTATTCTTCGCGATGTCGAAGGCGATCAGCCTTGGCGCTGCTTGTGGCGCGGATCGGTACAGATCACGCGAACCACACCCTTGCGACGGATAACCTTGCAGTTCCGGCACATCTTTTTGACCGATGCAGCAACTTTCATGCTCTTCTCCTAGGCCTTCTTCAGACCGTCTTCAACAATTCAATACTTCGTGATCCGCAGGCAGCGAGCCCACTCGGACCACCTGGGGGCTCACTTCGCCCGAAACACAATGCGCGCCCGACTCAGATCGTAAGGCGTCAGCTCGACAGTGACCTTGTCCCCGGGGAGGATCCGGATGTAGTGCATCCGCATCTTTCCGGAGATGTGACCGAGCACGATGTGCCCGTTCTCCAACTTCACGCGAAACGTAGCGTTGGGGAGGTTCTCGAGAATCTCGCCCTGCATCTGGATGACGTCGTCTTTCGCCATGCGCTCTGCTTCGTTGTCTTCGATCCGCTGTCCAGCTTGGTGTCGTCCGAGGCCCTCGCCTCAGCTCGACTTGAAACTTGCCTTCTTCAGCAGCGACTCGTACTGCTGACTCATCACGTACGACTGGACCTGCGCCCAGAAGTCCATCGTCACGACCACCAGGATCAGCAACGAGGTGCCACCGAAGTAGAACGGAACGTTGTACTTCAGCACCAGGAACTCCGGCAGCAGACAGACTGCCGTGATGTACACCGCACCGGCCAGCGTCAGACGCGACAGGATGCGATCGATGTGACGAGCCGTCTGGTCACCCGGGCGGATGCCCGGGATGAACGCGCCGCTCTTCTTCAGGTTGTCCGCCGTCTCACGGCTGTTGAACACCAGCGCCGTGTAGAAGAAGCAGAAGAACACGATGGCCGCGGCATACAGCATCACGTAGATGGGCTGACCCGGGGACAGCGCACCGGCGATGTCCTTCAGCCAGCGCAGGCTGTCGCCCGTGGCGAACCAGCCCACCGCAGTGGCCGGCAGCAGGATGATCGACGACGCGAAGATCGGCGGGATCACGCCGGCCATGTTCAGCTTCAGGGGCAGGTGCGACGACTGACCGCCATACACCTTGTTGCCCACCTGGCGCTTCGCGTAGTTGACGAGGATCTTGCGCTGACCCCGCTCGACGTACACGACGGCGAAGGTCACGGCGAGCACCAGCACGACGATGAACAGGAACACCGGCGAACTCATCGCACCCGTGCGCACCAGCTCGAACAGACCGCCGATGGCGCCCGGAAGACCCGCGGCGATGCCGCCGAAGATCAGGATCGAGATGCCGTTGCCCAGGCCACGCTCGGTGATCTGCTCGCCCAGCCACATCAGGAACATCGTGCCGGCCACCAGGCTGACCACCGCGGTCACGCGGAAGCCGAAGCCGGGGTTGATCACCAGGCCGGCCGAGCTCTCGAGCGCGAGCGCGATGCTCAGCGACTGGAAGAGCGCGAGGGCCAGGGTGCCGTAGCGCGTGTACTTCGTGATCTTGCGACGACCGGCTTCGCCTTCCTTCTTCAGCGCCTCGATGCTGGGCACGACGTAGCCCATCAGCTGCATGATGATCGACGCCGAGATGTACGGCATGATCCCCAGTGCGAAGACGGTGAAGCGGGACAGCGCGCCGCCCGAGAACACGTTCAGCAGGCTCAGGATGCCGCCCTGCTGCCCCTTGAACATCTGCTGCAGCGCGACCGGATCGATGCCGGGCACCGGGATGTGCGCACCGATGCGATACACCACCAGTGCGAGCAGCAAGAACACAAGCCGACGACGGAGGTCGCCGAACTTGCCACTCTTGGCCAGCTGATTCGGGTTGGTTGCCACTGAGACGTGTCCTGTGGATGCGAAGTATTAAGCCAGCGAACCGCCGACGGCCTCGATGGCCGCCTTCGCGCCCGCCGTGGCGCCGATGCCCTTGAGCACGACCTTCTTGGTCAGTTCACCGGTCTTGATGACCTTGACGACCTTGGCGATCTCGCCCACGAGCTTCGACTGCTTCAGCGCGAGCAGGTCGACTTCGTCGAGACCCAGCGCTTCCAGGTCGGCCAGCGTGATTTCAGCGTTGTACTTGAGCGAAGCCGACTTGAAGCCACGCTTCGGCAGGCGACGCTGCAGCGGCATCTGGCCGCCTTCGAAGCCGACCTTGTGGTAGCCACCGGCACGCGACTTCTGACCCTTGTGGCCGCGACCTGCGGTCTTGCCCAGGCCCGAACCGATACCGCGACCGACGCGACGCTTGGCGTGCTTGGCGCCAGCGGCCGGCTTGATGGTGTTGAGTTCCATGTTCTTCTCTCCGCTCAGAGCACTTTGACCAGGTACGAGACCTTGTTGATCATGCCGCGAACCGCGGGCGTGTCTTCGAGTTCAGATTCGCTGTTCAGCTTGCGCAGGCCCAGACCACGCACCGTGGCACGGTGCGATTCGCGGGTACCGGCGATGCTGCGGACCAGCTTGATCTTGAGCGTGGCGCCGCTCTTGGCGTTTTGCTTGTCAGTCATTGCAATTCTCCGGACGGGCTGATCAGCCAGTGATCTCTTCGACCGTCAGACCACGCTTCGCGGCGATTTCTGCCGGCGTGTGCGTGTTCTTCAGCGCGTTCAGCGTGGCGCGAACGAGGTTGTACGGGTTCGGCGAACCGAGGCTCTTGCAGACGATGTCGGTGACACCCATCACTTCGAAGACGGCGCGCATCGGGCCGCCGGCGATGATGCCGGTACCTTCGGGAGCGGGCATCATCAGGACGTGCGAAGCGCCGTGCTCACCCACGACGCGGTGATGGATGGTGCCGTTCTTGAGCGAAACCTTGACCAGGTTGCGGCGAGCCGATTCCATGGCCTTCTGCACAGCGACAGGAACTTCCTTCGCCTTGCCCTTGCCCATGCCGATGCGGCCGTCGCCGTCACCCACGACAGTCAGCGCAGCGAAGCTCAGCGTACGGCCGCCCTTCACCACCTTCGTGACGCGGTTCACCGCGATCATCTTTTCCTTCAGGCCGTCGTCGTTGCCTTCGGTCTGCGCGCGGGGTTGAAACTTTGCCATTTCGAATTCCTTTAGAACTGCAGACCGGCTTCACGGGCTGCGTCGGCCAGGGCCTTGACGCGGCCGTGGTACGCGAAGCCAGCGCGGTCGAACGCGACCTTCTCGACGCCGGCGGCCTTCGCCTTCTCGGCGATGCGCTTGCCGATCAGGACAGCGGCGGCCACGTTGCCACCCTTGCCAGCCAGTTCCTTGCGGACATCGGCTTCGGCGGTGGAGGCGCTGGCCAGCACGCGGGCGCCGTCATCGGAGATGACGCTGGCGTAGATGTGCAGGTTCGTGCGGAAGATCGACAGGCGGACCACGCGTTGCTTGGCAATGCGGGCACGGGTCTGGCGGGAGCGGCGAACGCGCTGATCTTTCTTGTTCAACATGTCATGCGCTCCTTACTTCTTCTTGGTCTCTTTGATCACGACCTTTTCATCCGCGTAGCGGATGCCCTTGCCCTTGTAGGGCTCGGGAGGACGGATCGCGCGGACTTCGGCGGCGATCTGGCCCACGACCTGGCGGTCCGAGCCCTTGATCACGATTTCGGTCTGCGACGGGCAGGCCACGGTCACGCCAGCCGGCATGTCCTTCGACACGGGGTGCGAGAAACCGATCTGCAGGTTCAGCTTCGAACCGGCGGCGGCAGCGCGGAAGCCCACGCCGACGAGCGTCAGCTTCTTCTCGAAGCCCTTGCTCACGCCGTTGACCATGTTGGCCACCAGGGCGCGGTACGTGCCCGACAGCGCGTCGGCTTCGACCGACTCGTTCGCCGGGGCGAACTGCAGCTTGCCGCCTTCGTTCTTGACCGTGACTTGCGGGTTCACCGGACGCACCAGCGTACCGAGCGAGCCCTTCACACTGATTTGTTCAGCCGTGATCGCGACATCCACACCTTGCGGCAGGGCGATCGGCATTTTTCCTACGCGGGACATTCTTTCTACCCCTTCCTTAGGCGACGTAGCAAAGCACTTCGCCGCCGATGCCGGCTTGGCGCGCCTTGCGGTCGGTCATCACGCCCTTCGGCGTGGTGACGATGGCCACACCCAGACCGTTCATCACGTTCGGGATGTCGTGGCGGCCCTTGTAGATGCGCAGGCCGGGACGGCTCACGCGCTCGATGCGCTCGATCACCGGACGGCCGGCGTAGTACTTCAGCGCAACTTCGAGTTCCGGCTTGGCCGACTCGCCGCGGACGGCGAAGTTCTCGATGTAACCCTCGTCCTTCAGGACTTGGGCGATGGCCACCTTCAGCTTCGACGACGGCAGACGCACGGTGGCCTTCTGGACCATTTGTGCGTTGCGGATGCGGGTCAGCATATCGGCGATAGGATCACTCATGCTCATACGGATATCTCCTGATCGTCGTGCCGATTACCAGCTGGCCTTGACAACACCCGGGATGTCGCCCTTGAAGGCGAGTTCACGGATCTTGTTGCGGGCCAGGCCGAACTTGCGGAACGTGCCGCGCGGACGGCCAGTCAGTTCGCAGCGGTTGCGCTGGCGGGTGGGGTACGCATTGCGGGGCAGCTTCTGCAGCTCGAGACGGGCGGCATAACGCTCTTCGTCCGACTTCTTGGCATCGTTCGCGATGCCCTTCAGTTCGGCGTACTTCTTGGCGTACTTGGCGACGAGCGCGGCGCGCTTCTCTTCGCGCTGAATGAGGGAAGTTTTAGCCATGGGCTGCCTCAGTTCTTGAACGGGAATTTGAAGGCGGCGAGCAGTGCCTTGCACTCCTCGTCGTTCTTCGCCGACGTCGTGATGCTGATGTTCAGACCACGCAGCGCATCCACCTTGTCGTATTCGATTTCGGGGAAGATGATCTGTTCTTTGACGCCGATGTTGTAGTTGCCACGACCGTCGAACGAACGGCCGGAGATACCGCGGAAGTCGCGGACGCGCGGCAGGGCGATCGTCACGAAGCGGTCCAGGAATTCGTACATCTGGACGCCACGCAGCGTGACCATGCAGCCGATGGGCACGCCGTCACGGATCTTGAAGCCGGCGATGGCCTTCTTCGACTTGGTGACCACGGGCTTCTGGCCGGCGATCTTGGTCAGGTCGCTCACGGCGTGCTCCATGACCTTCTTGTCCGACACCGCCTCGCTCACACCCATGTTGAGCGTGATCTTGGTCAGGCGCGGCACTTCCATGCTGGATTTGTAGCCGAACTTCGCGGTGAGGTCGGCCACCACCTTTTCGCGGTAGAACTGTTGCAGACGAGCCATGACGGACCTCTTATGCCTTGATTTCTTCGCCGCTCGACTTGAAGACGCGAACCGCCTTCTCCTTCGTCTTGCGGGACTGCTGCTCGCTTTCGCTCAGCAGCTTGAAGCCGACGCGGTCGGCCTTGCCGGTCGCCGGGTTGTAGATGGCGACGTTCGACTGATGGATCGAGAGGGTCTTGTCGACCACACCACCCGTCGTACCCTTCATCGGGTTCGGCTTGACGTGTTTCTTCACGACGTTCACGCCTTCGACGACGATGCGATCGTCATCGACACGCGACACGACCGCGCCGCGCTTGCCCTTGTCGCGACCCGTCAACACGATGACTTGGTCGCCTTTGCGAATCTTGTTCATAAGCTGTCCTTCAACCGGCTCGATGCTGACCTGGTGGCCCGGCGAATTAGAGAACCTCGGGGGCCAGCGACACGATCTTCATGAAGCGCTCGGTACGCAGTTCACGCGTGACCGGGCCGAAGATGCGGGTGCCGATGGGTTCGAGCTTGGCGTTGAGCAGCACGGCGGCATTGCCGTCGAACTTCACCAGCGAACCGTCTTGACGACGGACGCCCTTGGCCGTACGCACGACCACGGCGCTGTAGATTTCGCCCTTCTTGACGCGGCCACGCGGCGCAGCTTCTTTGATGCTGACCTTGATGACGTCGCCAATACCGGCGTAACGACGCTTGGAACCGCCGAGCACCTTGATGCACATGACGGACTTCGCACCAGTGTTGTCCGCGACGTCGAGCCGCGATTGCATTTGAATCATGTTCAGTCCCCAACTTGGCCACAAACGCTTCCATGACCACCATGGAAGCCGCTGCGATCAGTCTTGGGCCCGTCAGATCGCCTCGAGGAGGTTCACTGTTTGGGCGGAGCCGACGCCGACATGCACCGTTAGCAGGGCAGGCAGAGCAGCCCAACTGATGCAGCCGGAAATTCGGCGAAGCTTTGGATTGTGCACCGGGTAGAGAGACCTGTCAACAGTCTTTCTCACCCGAATGCGAAAACAAGGTGCCGGAGCACCCTGCCCGGCCCGGCCATCCCGCCAGGCCCCCGGCCGATCAGCCCTTGAGCTGAGCCGCCTGCTTGAGCATCGTGTCGGCGTCGCTGACCTCGAACTTGCCCGGAGCCTCGATGTTGAGCGTGCGGACCACGCCGTCCTGCACGAGCATCGAGTAGCGCTGCGAGCGCACGCCCATGCCGCGGGCGGTCAGGTCGAGCGTCAGGCCGGTGGCCTTCGTGAACTCGGCACTGCCGTCGGCCATCATGCGCACGGCATCGGCCGTCTTCTGCTCGCGGCCCCAGGCGCCCATGACGAAGGCATCGTTCACCGAAACGCACCACACCTCATCCACGCCGACCGCCTTCAACTCGGCGGCACGCTTCACGTAACCCGGCACGTGCTGCGCGGAGCAGGTGGGCGTGAACGCCCCCGGCAGCGCGAAGATCGCGACTGTCTTGCCGGCCGTGGCCTTTTCCACGTCGAAGCTGTTCGGGCCCAGCGAGCACCCGTTGCCCTCGACTTCGATGAATTCCTGCAGTGCCCCTGCGGGCAGCTTGTCGCCAACTTTCAACATGGTGCGCTCCTGAACCTGTGCAATGAAAAACGGCCGGCCACCGAAGACTCGGTGAACCGACCGTGATGATGCCTCGTGCCGCGGAAACCCTCCGGAGAGGTTTCCCGCAAGCCGGGCGTCGATCAGACCTCGCGGGCCTTCTCGACCAGACGGGTGACCGTCCAGGCCTTCGTCTTCGAGATCGGACGGCATTCCGAGATCTCGACGACGTCGCCCATCTTGTACTCGCCCTTTTCGTCGTGCGCGTGGTACTTGCTGGTCTTGGCAACGATCTTGCCGTACAGCTCGTGCTTCGTGCGACGCTCGACGAGCACCGTGATCGACTTGCTGCGCTTGTCGCTCACGACGCGGCCGATGAGGGTACGCGTGTTCTTCTCAGTGGCTTGCGTGGCGCTCATTTCGCGGCCTCCTTCTTCTTCTGAGCCAGGATGGTCTTGGCGCGCGCGATGTCACGACGGGTGTTGCCAAGCGTCGTGTGGTTCGTGAGCTGCTGCGTGGCCTTCTGCATGCGCAGGCCGAAGTGGGCCTTCAGGAGGTCGGCGACCTCCTTTTCGAGGCCGGCGACGTCCTTGGCGCGGAGTTCAGATGCTTTCATGTCGTTCTCCGTGCGGGCTCAAGCGCCCACCTGGCGGGACACGAAGGTGGTGCTCAGCGGCAGCTTGGCCGAGGCCAGCTTGAACGCTTCGCGGGCCAGCTCTTCAGGCACGCCGTTGATTTCGTAGAGCACCTTGCCCGGCTGGATCTCAGCCACGTAGTACTCGGGGTTGCCCTTGCCGTTACCCATCCGGACTTCGGCGGGCTTCTGCGAGATGGGCTTGTCCGGGAAGATGCGGATGAAGATGCGGCCACCGCGCTTGATGTGACGCGAGATCGCCCGACGAGCGGCTTCGATCTGGCGAGCGGTGATGCGGCCGCGCTCCGTGGCCTTCAGGCCGAAGTCGCCGAACGACACTGCGGCGCCACGGGTGGCGACGCCGGTGTTACGGCCCTTCTGTTCCTTGCGGTATTTTCTGCGTGCGGGTTGCAGCATGCTTATTCTCCTTTGCCTTCGCCGCCAGCGGCTGCGTCAGGGCCCGGGGCCTTGCGCACGCGCTTCACGGCGGCGGTCTTCGCGCCATCACCAGCCGGTGCGGCGGCTGCAGGGGCAGCGCCATCACGGGGACCACGGTCGCCACCCGGGCGGCCACGGCCACCCGGAGCGCCCGGACGGTCGCCGGGACGCGCGTTGCGGCGCGGACGGCGATCATCCTCGGCACCCGGCGGGGTGGCGAGCGTGGGCGCTTCGCCATTGGCGAGGCGGTCACCACGGTAGACCCAGCACTTCACGCCGATGATGCCGTAGGTCGTCTTGGCTTCGGAGAAGCCATAGTCGATGTCGGCCTTCAGCGTGTGGAGGGGCACGCGACCTTCGCGGTACCACTCGCAACGTGCGATTTCGATGCCGTTCAGGCGGCCCGACGACATCAGCTTGATGCCTTGGGCGCCCAGGCGCATCGCGTTCTGCATGGCGCGCTTCATGGCGCGACGGAACATGATGCGCTTTTCCAGCTGCTGCGTGATGCTGTCGGCGATCAGCTGTGCATCGACTTCAGGCTTGCGCACTTCTTCGATGTTGACAGCGACCGGCACGCCGAGGCGGCGGGTCAGCTCGGCCTTCAGGTTCTCGATGTCCTCGCCCTTCTTGCCGATCACGACGCCCGGACGAGCCGAGAAGATCGTGATGCGCGCGTTCTTGGCGGGGCGCTCGATCAGGATGCGCGAGACGGCCGCGCTCTTGAGCTTCGCCTTCAGGTATTCGCGAACCTTCAGGTCTTCGGCCAGCATGGTGGCGAAGTTGGCGTTCGACGCGTACCAGCGCGACGCCCAGTTGCGCGTCACCGGCAGGCGGAACCCGGTGGGGTGAATCTTTTGTCCCATGGTGCTATGCGCCTCAGTTGCCGACAGTGATGTAGATGTGGGCGGTGGGCTTGCTGATGCGGTTGCCGCGGCCCTTGGCGCGCGCGGAGAAACGCTTCAGCGTGGCACCTTGCTCCACAAAGATCGTCTTGACCTTGAGCTCGTCGATGTCAGCGCCATCGTTGTGCTCGGCGTTGGCGATCGCGGACTCGAGGGCCTTCTTGATGATGCCGGCAGCCTTCTTGGGGGTGAACGTCAGGATGTTGAGCGCCTGGTCCACCTTCTTGCCGCGGACGAGGTCAGCCACCAGCCGACCCTTGTCGGCAGAGAGGCGGACACCGCGAACGATTGAACGGGTTTCCATCGTCATTCCTTATTTCTTGGCCTTCTTGTCGGCCGGGTGCCCCTTGAACGTGCGCGTGAGCGCAAATTCGCCGAGCTTGTGGCCGACCATCTGGTCGGTGACATACACGGGGACGTGCTGCTTGCCGTTGTGCACGGCAATCGTCACACCGATGAAATCCGGAAGGATGGTCGAACGACGCGACCAGGTCTTGATCGGCTTCTTGTCCTTCGTGGCGACAGCCTTCTCGACCTTGGC